>JAKSVE010000017.1 GCA_024408295.1 Bacilli bacterium | reverse complement strand
CCTGCGTCTGTCATCATTGGGACATCACCCATGAAAACATCCTGCTGTCCGCCTTCTCTGATTGTACCGGTTGTGGTATCTCTCAAATTGAAGGTGACTCTTAATTTTCTTGAGTATGTGAGGTCTGCTTCTTTGCACTCGATGACTGTGTGCTGTGGTTCGTCAAAACGGTGTGAAACATAGTCGATTTCGACTGTTCCAGCGTTGTTTGAGATAGGGAAAACTTCTCTTAAGACATCTTCCAAACCTTTTTCGAGGAACCATTTGAATGATTCTCTCTGAATCTCAACGAGGTAAGGGAGAGGTGCGTTGCCGCTGATCTTTGAGAAGATGTAACGGTCATTGACGCCCTGAGGGTATTTTCCGACGATCTCTTCAATACTTTTGTTAGACATGATTACTAGCTCCTTATTTATATGCGATGATGACTTTATATCCTTTGTGCGATTCCACTATCTCGACTTTACTAAATAAAGAAGATAGGTGCGCGTACACGGAAGGCGCGCCTTGCTGCTTTCTTATGACGATGATGAGCTTTCCTCCATCATTGAGATGGTCTAATGCTTCGTCATAGATGCGGTAGGTAACGCTCTTCCCGGCTCGAATCGGCGGATTGGATACGATTGAGTCATAGGTGGAGTTTATGCTGCGGTAAACGTCGCTAGTGACGATCTCGACTTGCTGTTCCACTCCTAATAACGAGGAGTTTCTCCTAGCGAGGTCGAGGGCTCGAGTGTTCACGTCACACATGGTGACCCTACGAGTCGAGTCGAGGTGAGCAAGAATTAGTCCGATTGGCCCTACTCCACACCCAACGTCCAGAATATCCTTTCCAAGATCCGTGTTTCCGATGGCCTCAAGCAATAGCTTGGTACCATCATCTAGGCTTCTTTTTGAGAATACTCCAAGGTCGCTTTTTAAAGAATAATTCTCACCTAATAGCGAGAACTGAATGGTGATGTCCTCATGTTTCAAACCTTCAACATTATCGAAGTATTGTGGCATTTGAACACCTCCCTATAAAAAGCCAAAACCCCTACCCCTAGGCGACGAGTAGTCTAGAGGCAGGGATAATTGATGATCTAGTAGTAAAGACTACTTGATTTCGACGTCTGCACCTGTTGCAGCGAGTGTAGCCTTGTGGCTTTCTGCTTCGACTGGTGAGATCTTTTCCTTGACTGCGCATGGAGCGCCGTCAACGAGTTTCTTAGCATCCATTAAGCCGAGGCCTGTGATAGCCTGGACTGCTTTGATGACTGCGACCTTTGAGCCTGATCCGATACCCTTGAGGATAAGTGAGACTTCTGTTGGTCCCTTTGCGACTGGTCCTTCATCTTCTGCAGGAGCAGCAGCTGCTGCAACTGGAGCTGCAGCGGTGACACCGAATTCAGCTTCGACTGCCTTGACAAGAGCGCTGAGCTCGAGGGCTGTCATCTGCTTTAATGTGTCGATAATCTGTTCGTTTGTTAATTTCTCAGCCATTTTAGTTTCCTCCTAAATTAGTTGGCTTCAGCTGGAGCTGCTTCGGCTCCATCTGCTTCTTCATCGCCGCCAGCAACTGCTTTAACGGCACGCGCAAACTGCGCAACAGGTTCGTTGAGAACCATACAGAACATAGAGAGCAATGCTTCTTTGCTTGGGAGCTTTGCGACTTCCTTAAGTCCCTTCTCATCAACTACTGTTCCTTCGACAAGTCCGCCGCGGAGCACGAGTTTGTCGTGGTAACGAGCGAATTTGACTAAGACTGGGAGAGCTGATGTTGTGTCCTTAGAGAAGACGAATGCGTTAGGTCCTTCGAGATAGGATTCAAGTCCTTCGACGTTGTTTTCCTTTAATGCACGTCCGACTAATGTGTTCTTGTAAACACCGAGGTATGCATCTTTCTCAGCAAGTTTCTTTCTGAGTTCAGTAAGCTCGGCAACTGTTAATCCCTGATATGAGACGATTGCCATTGTCTTGTTATTCTTGAGACCTTCGCTGACTGCAGCAACGGCATCAATCTTAGCTTGACTGATCTTTGTTGTAACGTTGTTCATTCTAAGTTCCTCCTTTCCTTGTCGACTATGTGAAGCTTGATATAACTGAGTGAGTTATTTTTTGGTTTGTGAATGTGACCTCAGCAACGTGTTATTATTAAGGCACTTGCCCGTTGCTATCTTAGGTATAACAAGCAATCCACCGATTTTGTGGTATTCGTTAGATTAGTTACGTCCAGCGAATGTGATTTTGATGCCAGGGCCCATTGTTGTGTGGACGACGACATTCTCGATGAAGGTGCCCTTAACGGTAGCTGGGCGGCTCTTCACGATTGCGTCACAGACAGCAGTGATGTTGTCGATGACTTTAGCATCTTCAAAGCTGCAACGAGCGATTGAGATGTTGAGGTTGCCATCCTTATCAACACGGTAAGCGATCTTACCTTTCTTGATTTCTGTGATGGCCTGACCGATTGCAGGGCTAACTGTTCCGGTCTTTGGGTTTGGCATTAAGCCTTTTGGACCTAAGACACGGCCCATTTTTCCGAGTTCACCCATCATGTCTGGGGTAGCGACGATGACGTCGAAGTCGAACCAGTTTTCACGCTGGATCTTTTCAAGCATTTCCTTGCCGCCGACGTACTCTGCGCCTGCTGCCTTTGCTTCTTCCTGCTTACCATTGGTGATAGCTAAGACTTTCTTTGTCTTGCCGTTTCCGTGTGGAAGGACCAATGTGCCACGGATGAGCTGGTCTGCTAATGTTGGATTGACGTTGAGTCTGAAGCTGATGTCGATTGTTGAATCGAACTTTGTTGTTGATGTCTTCTTGAGAAGTGCAACTGCTTCTTCGACTGCGTAAATCTTTGTGCTGTCAATGAGTTTGGCAGCTGTGAGATATTTCTTTCCCTGTTTCATTGTTCTGCCTCCTCATTAGTCGTCGATGGCGATGCCCATGTTGCGAGCAGAGCCAGCGATGATCTTCATTGCAGCCTCGATGTCATTAGCATTGAGGTCTGGAAGTTTGTACTCAGCGATTTCCTTGAGCTGAGCTTTTGTGATGTGTCCAACGATCTGCTTTGGGTTGCCTGAACCTTTCTTGATTCCTGCTGCTGCCAAGAGTAAGCCAGCGACTGGGCTTGTCTTGATAACAAATTCGTAAGACTTGTCTTCATAGGCTGTGATGATTACAGGAACTGTCTGTCCCTTTCTGTCACCTGTCTTTGCGTTGAAGTCGGTGCAGAACTTAGCCATGTTGACACCCGCTGAAGCGAGTTTTGGTCCTGGATGTGCGTCTCCGCCTGGGAGTTCCATCTTAAGGACTTTGACGATTCTTTTTGCCATGATTTGTCCTCCTTATAGACTTTACATGTTGTGGCTTAATGGACCTTCGTCAAAAGGCCCTACCACTGTGCGCTCATAAAAGTGCGCTCGAGTATAATATACGTGTGTATGAGTATATGCAAGCATAAATTGCAATTTTCGTAAAAGAAAACTGCGTAACGGGTGTGTCACGCAGTATTTGACTCGTTAATCGATTCTCTCAAAGTTGATTGTGAGGGTGAGGAATACGCAGAGGACGGTTAATCCGGTATCGCCTAAAACCGCAATCCAAAGAGGGAATATTGCACCGATTGCGCTGCAGATGATAGAGGCGATCATGATACCGACTTTTACCGCAAGGGCAAAGGCGATGAGCCCCACTGCTCTACGCTTGCAAATCTTGGCAAGCTTAACCGCAGTCACGAATCTTGAAGGGTCATCGTTCATGAATACGACGTCTGCTGCTTCAATCGCGGTGTCACTTCCGACTCCTCCCATAGCGCAACCAACGTCTGCCAAAGCCAATGATGGGGCGTCGTTGATGCCGTCTCCAACATATGCGACCATGCCATTGTTCTCGTCGAGTTTTGATTTGATTACCTCGACTTTTTGGCTTGGTAGCAATTCAGAGTGAATCTCATCGATGCCCAATGAGTTTCCGATATCCTCCGCTCTTTCTTTCTTGTCGCCAGTAAGCAAGCAGGTCTTGATTCCGAGTTTATGGAGTCTATCGATTAATGGCTTTGATTCTTTTCTAACGACATCGTTTAGAACCGCATAGCCATAGTACTCATTATCAACAGCGAGGTACACTAAGGTGCCGGCGGTCGATGGGTTCTCCGCAGAAATGCCGTTATCCTCTAAAAGCGAGAGGTTTCCGGCAAGGATGGTGTGGCCATTCCATTCGGTCTTGATGCCTTTTCCCGCTATCTCTTCGTAGTTATTTTGCTCGTTTGCAAGGCTTGCTGAATTACCCACTATTGCCTTAGCGATTGGGTGGTTGGATCTTGATTCTGCAGCCTGCAAATATGAGATGAATTCTTCTTGTGTTCCTTTAACAACATGCCACTCTGTCACTTGGAAGTTACCATAGGTAAGAGTGCCGGTTTTATCCATTGCAAGGGTCTTGATCTTTGCTAATTTATCAAAGTATGAGGAACCTTTGATGATGATGCCTTTCTTAGAGGCTAGTCCTACTCCTGCAAAGAAATTAAGTGGGACTGAGATGATTATTGCGCATGGGCAAGAGACGACCAAGAACGATAGTCCAACCTCTACCCAGCTAGCCCATGTTGGTCCGTTTGAGATGCCCACAAATAGAGGCGGGACAACAGATATCAAGAGGGCTAAAACGAGGACGATTGGGGTGTATACTCTTGCGAATCTCGTGATGAATTTCTCCGCTTTAGATTTGGTTCTTGCCGATTCTTCAACAAGCTTGACGATCTTTGCGGATGTTCTATTTTCGTAGTCAGATGTGACTTTGATTTTCAATGTTCCGGACTTAAGGATGGTTGAAGATAATACCTCATCCCCTACTGTCTTGAATTCTGGTTCGAATTCTCCTGTGAGGGAAGATACGTCAACGTTTCCTTCTCCTTCGATGATTTCTCCATCGATTGGGAAACCTTCTCCGACGTTGACTAAGATGGTATTGCCAACCTTAAGAAGGGATGGATCGATATCGAACACTCCATCATCTGTGACTAAGTGGGCTACAAGTTCCTTTGATTCGATGGCGTTTATGATTGATTGATGGCTCTTCTTTGATGCAAAGTCCTCGAATATCTCTCCGACTTGGAAGAGGATAACGACTAATGCGGCATCAAACCAAGGTTCTGCATCATGGGTCAATAATGGGAGTAAGAATGCGCCTAAAGAGGCGATGGTCATAAGGAATGTCTCATCCATGAATCCTTGGAGTTTTGCGATGTTTTTGGCGCATTTCCAAAGGATATCGTAGGAGCAGATAAGCCATGAGGCTAAGCAAAGGGCGAGATAGACATAGAAAGTAGTGTCGCCAACCCATGTCGCGCCGAATGCGAATCTTCCGATTAAAACTAAGATGATAGATGCGATGATTCTTCCTGCTTTGATGAAGAATTCGGCGTTCAAAAGCTTGTTCTCCACTCTCTTGTTTTCGTATGGTTTTACGACGAATTCATCCTCAACTTCGCTCACCAAAGACTGGACTTCCTCAAGACTGAGCTTTGCTCCTTTGATGTAGAGCTTGCCAGTTGCAAAGTCTATCGTGGCCTCTTCTACTCGAGGATCGTGTTCGATATGGTCTGCCACTTCATTCGCGCAGTTTGGGCAATCCATGTTTTCAACGATGAAAATTTGGTCCACTACTTTACCATCGTGGTGGTGTTCGTGCTCGTGATGGTGTTCTTCTCCGCAATGGCATTCACCTTCGCAATGATGATGCCCATCGCCGATTGGCTTAACAATGAACTCATCTTCCACTTCCTGGATGATTCTCTGAATCTCTTCAATGCTCATTTCTTCGCTTCTGAGATAAAGCTTGCCGGTTGCAAAATCAATCGTGGCCTCTTCTACTCTTGGGTCCTTTTCAAGGTGAGATGCTGCTTTTGCCGCACAATTTGGGCAGTCCACATTCTCGATGATGTAAACTGAGTTAACTATCTTAGACATAAAAATTACTCCGTGACGTGCTCGTATACGACGTTTAATAATTGGACTATGTGCTCGTCTGCGAGCTTATAGAAGACTCTTGTTCCTTCTTTTCTTGATGTAACGAGGTTGGCCTTCTTCAACACTTTAATCTGGTGGGATACTAAAGATTGAGATGCCCCCACTTCTTTGATGATGTCAGAAACACTCTTCTCGGTATCTGAAATAGAATAGAGGATTTTGAGCCTTGTGAAGTCGCTTGCAACATTGAGCAACGACTCCATCTTATCTAGTACTTTGTTATCTGGGATTATTGACATATATGAACGTCCTTTCATATTTAACAACCATATTATTCTCCACAATTTCTGATAATGCAAGAATATTTATGAATGACCGTTCATATTTGATAAAGAAGAAAAAGCCCCGCATTTCTGCAAGGCTTAGTTTCGTCTTAGATTCTCTCGATTTCTGAGAAGTCGCAATCGACAGGTGTTGCTCTTCCGAAGAACAATGTTTCGACTGTGATTCTGTTCTCATTACGATCGATGGCAGTAATTGTGCCTTCTGTGCCTTCAAGAGGTCCGCTGATAAGCTTGACCTTATCTCCGACATTGTAACGCTCATACATTGAATCATCGATGATGCCCATTCTCTTGAGAACTGGCTCGATTTCTTCACGTGAGACTGGAGAAGGCTTCTGACCGCCGCCTGATGAACCTGCGATACCAGTGACTCCTGGAGTGTTACGGACGATGTACCATGACTCGTCTGTCATAACCATTTCAACAAAGATGTAGCCTGGGTAGAGGTTTTTCATCTTTACCTTAGGTGTTCCGTCTTTGTTCATCTGCTGGATACCATCCTTGAGGACTGGTTCTTCCTGCTCTGCGACGATGACCTGAAGAATGTAATCCTGCATATCCATTGATTCGATACGCTTCTTGAGGTTGTCTGCAGTCTTTGCTTCGTTCATTGAGTAAGTGGTGACGATATACCACTGCTTATCTGCTAAGTTCTTTTCCATTATTTCATTCCTCCGAACGCCTTGGTTAACTGGTCGATGATGCTTGATGCTGTGTAGTCCTCAAGAGCGAGGAAAATTGCAGCGAACATCGCAATACAAATAACGACCGCGATAGATGGCCAAAGCTTGTCCTTTTCAGGCCAACGAATACGTTTGCCTTCCTTGACAACTTCCTTAATATACTTTGCTGGACTTGCCATAGTGTTCCTCCTGGCTTATTTGCTCTCTTTGTGGAGAGTGTGTCTGCCGCATGTTGGGCAGTACTTGCTAATTTCGAAACGCTTAGGATCTTCTTTCTTTTTCGTAGAAGAATAGTTTCTGGATAAGCATTCTGAGCAAATTAAAAAAATCTTAATACGTGACATAACTTATCCCCTTTAGCGTCAATATGTTAAGGCGCGCAAGAGGACAAGTCAATCACTTTTCGCGCTTACATGTCTTTGAATGCGCGTTTCATCGCAGATACGTACTTTTGGAACTTCTGCCAGGCAACCCTGGTAGTTATTCCTAAGGCCTCTGCGATTTCTTGGAATGTCATGTTCTTTCTCCTGAGATCGGCAACCCTGACCGCGAGTTCGTCACCCAGCTTTTCAATTGTCTCCTTATACAACTTTGCTGCGTACTCTACATCGAGGTAGGTTTTGTCGTCTTCGGTTGAACTCGCGATGGAATCAGCAAAGATCAGCGTGTCATCCGAATCAGGAATCGTACTCTCCATTGAGAATACTGTTACCTGTTCCGGGACGCTGTTCTCCTCGAAAATCTTGCAGAGTTCGTGCTGATAGACCGTGAGATAGTAATTTTCGAAACGCTTATTTCCAGGTTTGAAACTGCTGACTGATCTTTCAATAGCTGCAAAGAATGCCACTTGCAAGTCACATTCCTGGATTGTTGCTGCTTTCAAAGGGTAGAGCATATAAGCATGTGCTTTTGCTCTAGGTAAGAGGAACGAAACAATTTTGTTCCAAGATACATTGTTGCCTTTTTGCGCAAGAATAATATCTTCGCTGGATATCGGCATAACCACGTCAAATGTTTTTGTTACTCCCATCTTCAAATACCATTATAAACATTAACTAAAAAGAAAAATCCTCCTTTAACGGGAGGATATAATACCAGCGAGAATAACTGCGGTTGCAACCGAGGCGTTTAGACAAGAGACATGTCCGTGCATCGGGATTTTAACAACAAAGTCGGACCTCTTAAGCACCAATGGGGCAATTCCAAACCCTTCTGAACCAACCACTAATGCGATAGGGCACTTGTAGTCTATATCGAGATAGCTCTGATTAGCTGAACCATCGCTAGCTACTATCCAGTAGCCGGATTGTTTTAATTTCTCGATTGCGTTTGATAGGTTGTTGACTGCCGCAACTTTAACATAGTTGATGGCGCCTGTTGAGACTTTGGCGACAGTTCCGTTTAATTGGACCTGTCCCCTATTCTTCATGATGATGCCGTCTACCCCAAAGGCATCGGCAGTTCTCAAGATAGCTCCGAGATTGTGAGGGTCTTCAATTCCATCGAGGATCACGATCAAAGGATATTGCTTTACCTTTGCGCTTTCTATGATCTCCTCGATAGACGATAGAGCGTAATCTTCCCCAATTGCAACGAACCCTTGATGGGAGGAGTTCTTTGCCATACGTGTCAAATCGTTATTTTCGACGAACTTCACATCGAGTTTTTTCTTGCGGGCATAATCCACGAGTTTATCTCCGTCCAAGTGACGAGCAACATACAACGTTTTCACATTGCATGCATCGATAGACGCCCTAACGGCATTTCTGCCATATACAATTGTAGCCATTTCTTATCCCCGTTTCAATTTTGCGATTCTGCTGTAACTTTTAATTCAAGCGGTCTAATAGTAAATCTAACTTCATCGACGAAATTACTCAAGACCTGATGACTTGGACTTGTGATTCTGATCTCGATTCTCAAAGCGGAATTCTCTTCAAAAGAAACCAATTCGGTATATGTCTCTCTGAGCGTGAGACCATAACGTTGAGAAATCTGAACGATTTCCTTCATGACAGGCTTATCGCTTGGGACCACAATTGTTACGATAGGATTCTTTCTTTGGATGACCTTTTCGAATTTTTTCATTGACACTAAAGCAAGGAATGCGAATATCGTGCCAATTACGCCAATTACAAAGTTTCCAGAGCCAAAGCAAAGACCAATGGCCATGGAAATCCAAAGGGTGGTCGCAGTAGTTAAACCTTTAACGTCAGTACCCGTTTGGACAATTGTTCCTGCGCCTAAGAAACCAATGCCAGATACGACTTGCGCAGCTAATCTAGCAGGATCTCTTGATGGGTACTTAGTTGGGTCGAATCCATAGAGCGAGATAATCATGATGAGCGCTGAACCAATAGCAACAAGCAAGTGGGTTCTAAGACCAGCCGCATGTCCTTGGTATTCGCGTTCGAATCCAATTACGAATGCAAAGAGCACGGTCAATAGCAAAGAAACCGAAATCAAAACGATGTTGCCAACCCAAGGGGAGACAGCACCGCCGAAACCGGCGTTAAACCAATTTGTAATGATATTATCAAGCGTTGTCATTTAAGTTTAGAATGCACCTCTTGCAATAAGAACGCCTCTGATTTCATCGCTCTTAGCAAAGTCTTTTTCAGCCTTAGCCTGATTGTATGCTTTGTAGAGTTCGATGTCTTCTTCTGTTAAAGATGGGATTGTGAGCGTAATGCCCAAAACCTTCTCAGCAGAGCGGACTTTTGCGTAGATTTCCTTTAATTCGTCAATATTTACTGGGTTTTTACGAAGAATATTGTTCATTGCCTTGTTTTCTTCGTATAGGACTGTCAAGGCATTTGGGGTATTCAAATCATCGCAGATTGCGGATAAGAATGCGCTGTCTTCATTTGGTGTTAAGGACTCTGAATCGATGCCTGCTAACTGAAGGGCGATTGAAGCCTTCTTGGCGCTATCCTGGAGCTGCTTATACTTGACCTGAGCTTCCTTGATTGTATCTTCGCTAAATGAGACAGGTGCTCTATAGTGAGCGGATAAAAGCATCATTCTAAACGGAATGCCGCCGTATGCAGCAACGACATCTTTCATGAGCATGACGTTTCCTAAAGACTTGGACATCTTCTCGTTATTGACGTTGATGAAGCCGTTATGCATCCAGTATTTAGCAAGGCAGTGACCATTATGGGCCTTAGCCTGTGCGATTTCATTCTCGTGGTGAGGGAACTTTAAATCAAAGCCGCCACCATGGATATCAATATATCCGTTCTGTGACTTGAAGATGGAATCGATCATGACACAGCATTCTGTATGCCATCCTGGTCTGCCACTACTCCATTTTGTGTCCCATTTGATTCCGGTTTCTGTTCTCTTCCATAATGCGAAATCGATAGGATCTTCCTTTTTATCGTTGACGCTAATTCTTGCGCCACTTTCAAGTGAATCGATCGTGTTTCCTGAGAGCTCTCCGTAATTAGGAATCTCTCTTACTCTTAGATAGACGTCTCCGTCTTTTTCATATGCCGCGCCTTTTGAAACCAAATCATCAACATAAGAGATGATCTTATCCATATAGACGGTTGGACGTGGTTTTACATCAGGTTGCATAGAGCCTGTTTCTTCAACTAGTCTTGCATATTCTGCAATAACTGACTCGGTTAATTCTTTTTCTGTGATTCCGAGTTCTTTTGCTCTATTGATGATTTTGTCATCAACGTCGGTGTAATTGGAAACGAATGTGACTTTGTATCCGAGTCTGATGAATAGACGTCTTAGAACGTCGAAAGTGATTACCGGTCTAAAATTTCCGATATGAGGGTCGTTATATACGGTTGGTCCACAGCAGTAGATTGATACCTCTCCTGGTACCTGTGGCACGAATGTCTCGAGCTTGTTGCCGAGTGAATTAAAAATCTTGATTTCTTCCATGCCACTATTATAGCACTTAAAAAGGGTGCATTAGCACCCATTTTCTAAGCTTCTTTCTTCTTGGATATCACGAATCCCATATATCCGATTGGGAAGGCCATAAGAATCGAGGCTAACCCGAATGATACCAAGTACCAGTAATCAATATAGAATGTCGTCGGACCAAACTCAGATGTGTTAACCGCCATGAGAATCGAGATTACGCTGATAGCAAGCGAAACGGTGGATAAACAAATCAACATCGTATCGAGTATCTTTCCTTTAAGCTTGAGATACGATACTGCGCCTGAAACAACGGCCAAGATGACGTTTACGATAAGGCCGGCGACTGCAAAGTAATAAGGAGAATCCGCGTAGGTAGGATCATAAACCTTGAATGCGCTTGAAGCAAAACCGGCAGCAATTGCACTCGCGAGGAAGAATCCACAGTGAATAAGGGGTATTTGCAGCGTTTTTTCTTTGATTTGCTTAAGAATTTTAAGATTTCTTGCAAATACGTTAAACAATAAGAAGAGAATCAATATAACTAAAGTTACGATCTTAAGTGACTGAGATTCAGGTGTCTGAGGGTATTTGGTAAAATACGATACGGCAACATATAGGGTAAATCCCGCTTCCACTATTCCCATGACAACCGACGCTATCGCATTCCATAAAGAGCCTTTGCTTCCGTCAAGATATTCAATTGTTGCATCGCCTAGGGCCAAAATAGCAAAGGTGCCTGGAACGAAATATGTGAGCATGAATCCCGCTTCTCCCGGATCGTATTCTTTCTGGCCAAGGCACAATGAGAAAGCAAACGATATAAAGAAAAGAAGCAAACTGAAAACAACCTGGGTGTTAGGTATAAATATTTTTCCTGTTGTTTCGTTTTTCTTCTTCAGTTTCATAACACTATTGCGGCAATCTCTTCAGCGGAGTTCACGACGAACGTAGCCTGAGAGGTCACCGTCCAATCATACTCTCCATAGCCCCATGTTACGAGACAAGAATTCACTTCCGCGTTTTTAGCGGTCTCTAAATCGGTTTTTGAATCGCCGATGAATATGACATCTTTCTTGTTGAGCGAATATTTTAAGAGGAAGTAATTGGCTATTGCTGGGTCTGGCTTAACCGGTCCTCCAGGCATCTGGCCCTTAACCTCCATGAATACGTCGTATCCGAATCTAGAATCGATTATCTCGCGGGCGAGCTTGTGTGGCTTGTTCGTGGAGACGAAGAGATGGATTCTCTGTTTCTTCATGGCCTTGAGGAGTTTCTTGATTCCAGGATAGGCTTTCGTATGTCTGGTCTGATATTCCTCATATCTTGGCATGTATGCTTCCTTAAGCTTAAGGAAGTTAGCTTCGCTATCATAGGAGCCTAAAGCTCTATGCATAAGAGTTGCTGCGCCGCTGCCGATGAACTTGTGCACTTCTTCTTTTTTGTAGGCTAAAGGGATGCCGATTTCTTTCAAGGCATCGTTTAAGGCATCGGTTATATCTCCGATCGTGTCGAGTAATGTTCCATCAAGGTCAAATATTACTGCTTTATATGCCATTAGGCCTCCTTTCCGCCACAAGGTGGCGTCTCATGCGCGCGTTCCTCTTAGTTATAAGAAAATAAGATCATTCGTCTTAAAACGGCTGTTTTACATATAATACACTAAAGTGAGGAAAAAGAAAAAGCCCCCTTAAAAGGAGGCTAGATCTTTTGTTGCTAATTAGTCAACCCAAGAGATGAGGACGACTTCAGCGTTGTCACCCTTACGAGCGCCAAGCTTGATTGATGTGGTGTAACCACCGTTTCTGTCCTTGAACTTTGGTCCGAGCTCGTTGAAGAGCTTTGTGAGAGCTTCGACTCCGTTAGCATCGACGATGCCTGTACGGATGATTCTAGCAGCCTGACGGCGGCTTGCGAGGTCTCCTGCTTTTGCATAGCCGATCATCTTGTCAGCGAGTGGAACTAAATCCTTCTTAACGCCTGAAGTGACCTTGACTGAGCCGTTGACGATTAATTCGCTAACGACGTTGCGAAGCATTGATTTGTACTTCTGAGCAGTATAAGCAGCTTTGAAGCGGACGCCAGTCTTTCCGTGGACGTGTTTTCTTCCTTGTGCAGCCATTTTTTATTCTCCTATGTAATCGCGGAAGTGAAGCCCGATTGATGCAAGCTTCTCCTTCACTTCTTTCAACGACTTCTTGCCGAGGTTGCGGACCTTCATCATTTCGTCTTCGCTCTTCTGAGTGAGTTCCATGACGGTTGAGATTCCAGCTCTCTTTAAGCAGTTGTTGGAACGGACTGAGAGATCGAGTTCTTCGATCATCATATCCTGATACTTGTTTTCTTCGGTTCTGACTTCTTCCTTGACGAGCTTGAAGCTATCAACTGCAGCGTCGAGCTGCTCGATGATTGATTCAAAGTGTCCTGAGAGGAGCTTAGCAGCCATTGCAACTGCCTTATCTGGCTCCATTGAACCGTTTGTTGTGACATCAAGTGTGAGCTTATCGAACTTTGAGTCGTAGCCAACACGTGCAGATTCGGTGTCGAATCCGACCTTAACGACTGGTGAGTAGTTTGAGTCGGTGGAGATGACTCCGATTGTCTTGATGTTGTGTTCTTTCTTGTTTGCATCAGAAGTGTAGTAACCTCTGCCCTGAGCAGCGAAGATTGTCATCTTGAGGTGGCCATCTTCATCGAGATGTGCGATTTCAAGATCTTTATTGATAACGCTGACGAGAGCTGGGACTTCGATGTCGCTGGCCTTTAAGACGCCAGGACCCTTGAAGTCGACTTCTAAACGCTTAACTTCATTTGTTGGTCCATCGATCTTGAGGACTAAGTCCTTAAGGTTGAGGATGATAGCGGTGACGTCTTCTTCAACACCCTTGAGGGATGTGAATTCATGACGGACGCCTTCGATCTCAATCGCATAGACACTAGCGCCAGGAAGGGCGCTTAAGAGTACGCGACGGAGTGCGTTCCCGAGAGTGATGCCGAAGCCTCTCTCAAGAGGTTCAACGACAAATCTGGCATAGTGATCAGCTTCCTGATATTCCTTCATTTCAATCTTGAATGGGTGGAATGGGTTTGGAATGATGATTTCTTCAGATTTGACGTCTGCTTTGATATTTGCCATTAATTATTCCTCCTAAATGAATTTCCCTATTGGGCATGTCGGCCCCTAAGATTAGCCTCTTGGCTTCTTTGGAGGGCGGCAGCCGTTGTGTGGGACTGGTGTTGTGTCAACGATGGAGAGAACCTGGAGTCCAACTGTGCCTAATGCACGGACTGCTGATTCACGGCCTGGGCCTGGACCCTTAACGTCGACATCAACCTGGCGGAGGCCCTGGTCATATGCAGAGCGTCCAGCGGCTTCTGATGCGAGCTGTGCGGCAAATGGTGTTGCTTTCTTAGCACCTCTGTAACCGAGAGCACCTGCGCTGCTCCAAGCAATGACATTGCCTGCAACGTCGGTGATGGTGACGATGGTGTTGTTGAAGGAAGCGTGAACGTGGGCGACGCCACGTGTATAGCTGCGCTTAACTTTCTTCTTACGAGCGGAAGTAGTCTTCTTTGCGCCTTTTTTCTTATTATCAGCCATTGATTATACTCCTTACTACTTGGATGCTTCCTTCTTGTTAGCGATGGTCTTTCTCTTACCCTTACGAGTACGAGCGTTTGTCTTTGTTCTCTGACCACGAACTGGAAGTCCTTTTTTGTGACGGGTGCCTCTGTAGCATCCGATTTCTGTGAGACGCTTGATGTTCATAGCGACTTCACGGCGGAGGTCACCTTCGGTCTTATACTTGGTGACTTCGTTACGAAGAGCGTTGAGCTGATCGTCTGTGAGATTCTTGACTCTGATGTCTTCTGAGACGCCAGCGTCTTTGCAAATCTTCTGAGCGGTTGTGTCACCGATACCATAGATATAGGTGAGGGAGATGACAACGCGCTTCTCGTTTGGTATGTCGATACCTACAATACGTGCCATAATTAATAATTTCTCCTAAATTAACCTTGTCTCTGCTTGTGCTTTGGGTTGCTGCAGATGACCATCACGACGCCGTGGCGTCTGATGACCTTGCACTTATCGCAGATAGGTTTGACAGATGGTCTTACTTTCATGTTTTTGTGCTCCTTTAGTGGGAACGTATGTCCCTCTAATTAATTCTTGTAGCGGAATGTGATTCGCCCGCGTGTTAAGTCATAAGGCGAGAACTGAACGGTAACTCTATCGCCAGGAAGGATGCGTATGTAATGCATACGGATTTTTCCCGAAACGCAGGCCAGGACTACCGCTCCATTGGCTAGCTTTACCTTGAACATAGCATTAGGCAGTGTCTCAACGACTGTTGCCTCTACTTCAATACAATCTTCTTTGCTCAAAGCTTTTCCTCCAAAGTCAATACCTCGTAGCCATCTTTTGTGACGACGATGGTGTTCTCATAATGGGCATTAGGGAGGCCGTCCTTAGATAAGGTTGTCCATCCATCGCCCAAGGTCCTTACATCTGGTTTTCCGGACATGATCATCGGCTCGATGCAGAGAACCATGCCTTCTCTTAGTGTTGGACCTGTGCCCGCCTTCCCGTAATTTGGGATGTATGGGTCTTCATGCATCTCTCTTCCGATTCCGTGACCCGTGAATTCTCTGACTACTGAATAGCCATTTCCTTCAGCGTGTTTCTGAATCGCTTCTTCTACATCGCCAAGCCTTACGCCGGCCTTGACCAATTTGACGCCTTCCCAGAAGCATTCCTCGGTAACCTTTATCAATCTGAGCTTTTCTTCTCCGACGATTCCGACCGGGTATGTTCTACAGGCATCTCCATGGTAGCCTTTGTATTTAGCTACGACATCGAGAGATACGATGTCTCCGTCCCTGAGGATTTTCTTCGCCGATGGAATTCCATGGACGATGACCTCGTTGACTGAGACGCAGATGGCTCCAGGGAATCCCCCGTAGCCTTTGCAGGCGGCAATTCCTCCTCCCGACTGAATGACTTTCTCAGCCATATCAGCCAGGTATTGGGTACTGACGCCAGGTTTCACGAGAGGGCCGACCTCTTCAAAGACCTTTGCGACTAAGCGCGAGGCTTCCTTGATGATGGCGACTTCTCTCGGAGACTTGATGTTGATCATTTATTTCTTTGCCTCTAAGAGAGCAGTGAGCTCTGCTTTTAAGGTAGCAGCTTCGGAGTTTCCATCGAAGTCTGCGAGTAAGCCCTGTTCCTTGTAGAAGTCAAGCAATGGGGCTGTGCTCTTGTAGTAGTTGGCAAGGCGAACCTTGAATGATTCGGCATTGTCATCTTTTCTCTGGATGAGTTCATGACCGCACTCATCACAGATTCCCTCTACCTTAGGCTTCATTGTGTTAACGTTGAAGCTTGCGCCGCACTGAGGGCAAACGCGGCGGCCTGCGATGCGCTGGATGAGAATCTCATCTGGGCATCCGATGTTGAGGACGAGGTTGACACCTCTACCGATTTCCTCACCCATCTTTTTGAAGGCTTCGGCCTGTGGAATTGTGCGTGGGAATCCGTCTAATAAATAGCCGTTTGCACAATCAGGCTGTGAAAGTCTATCCTTCACGAGCGCGCATGTCAACTCATCTGAGACTAAATTACCTGAATTTACCACTTCTTTGATCTTATTTCCGAGTTCTGAGCCGGAAGCCATAGCTTCGCGGAACATATCTCCTGTAGAAATGTGAGGGATGTTGAAGTCCTTTGCGATCCAGACAGCGTGTGTTCCTTTACCCGCTCCTGGAGGGCCCATGAGTATGATGTTAAGCATCGTTTAGATTCCTCCTTGTGTTTGTTCGAAGCTCTTTCCTGCGAGAAGACCATCGATCTGATTGTTAAGCTCGAGACAGACGCCGACGATAATGATTAAGCCGGTGCCGCCGATTGCTAAGCTGGTGTCAGCTCCGAAGACGTTAGCCCATACGAGGACGATTGGGAGAGCGGCGATGAAGGAGAGAGCTGCTGCACCGATGAAGGTGACGCGGTTCAAGACCTTTCCGACGTATCTCTGGGTTTCCTTACCTGGACGGATGCCAGGGATGTATGAACCATTCTTCTGGAAGTTGTCGGCCAATGTTTCAGGGTCGATTGTCATTTCAGCATAGAAGAACGTGAATGCGATGATGAGGGCTAAGTAGATGAATAAGCCCCAGTTCATCTGCCAGTGAGAGCCATCGAACCATGGCATCTCGAATGTTGAGTTATAGTTGAATATTCTCAGCCACTCTGCGTTAGCTGCATCTGCGGAGATGAAGCTAGCAACGATTGCTGGAGCTGAGAGGATTGATGAAGCGAAGATAACCGGAATAACACCGGCGCTGTTGATCTTGATAGGCAAGAACGAGGCGCGTGCCATAGAGGCGGAGCTTCCGCCCTTACCAGCGTGCTGGACAGGGATCTTTCTCTTGGAGAGTTCGGTGAATACGACAAAGCCGATGATGAAGACCATAGCCAAGATGTATAAAGCGAACTGGAATGCACCCTTAATCATCTCACTTGAACCGTGAGCGACATTGTTTGAAATCCATTTTGTCCAAGCGGTTGTAATCTGGGTTGGAAGTGATCTGACACATCCTGCGAAGATGATAACCGAGATACCGTTACCAATGCCTTTTTCAGTGATCTGGTCACCGAGCCACATAGCAAGCATAGCTCCTGCAAGGAGAATGGTTACGATGTAGGCGTATGTCCAGAATGAAGCATCTAAGGTAAGGGAGATATATGAGCTGTTCTCCATGGTCTTGATGATACCGTAGCCCTGAACCGCTCCTAAAAGGAGAGTTAGGTATCTGGTAGCCATTTCGATCTTTTTACGGCCGTATTCGCCTTGCTTGGATAATTCCGTCAAGGCTGGCAAAACGTCCTTGGAGAGAAGCTGAATGATAATCTGCGCCGTAATGTATGGCGAGACTCCGAGAGCGAAGATGGAGAAATTGGATAATGCACCACCTCCGAGGAGGTCCATCAATGCGAGTGCTGAGCCTGAAGAACTCAACTGATTCTTGAGGTTAGCCGCATCAACTCCCGGAACCGTAATGGCCGCCCCGATCCTGATGACAAAGAGAATCATAATCGTAAAGAAAATACGATTGACAATCTCCTTGTTTTTAAAGATCGAGACGAACTTCTTCATTACTTAATTACCTCGATTGATCCGCCCTTAGCAGCGATTGCTTCAGCTGCGGACTTAGAGAAGGCATGAGCCTTAACTGTGAGGCTCTTTTCGAGTGTGCCATTGCCTAAGATTTTGATTCCGTCTAAGGCTTTCTTGACGATTCCGCATTCGATTAAGAGTTCTGGAGTAACGACTGCTCCGTCTTCAAACTTGTTGAGAACTGAGAGGTTGACACCAGCATATTCTTTGCGGTTGATGTTCTTGAAGCCGTACTTAGGAAGACGGCGAGCGAGAGGCATCTGACCACCTTCGAAGCCATGCTTCTTGGTGTGTGCGTGTGCACCCTGGCCCTTCTGGCCCTTACCAGCGGTCTTACCGTTACCGGTACCGCGGCCCTGGCCTCTACGCCAATGTTCCTGCTTGGAACCCTTGACGACTACGATATTGCTTAAGGATTCAGCCATTTTTATTTGCCTCCTTTAACTTCGATGCCACGAAGAGCGAGCTGCTTCTCGCGGTTCTTCAAAGCCTGTAAGCCAGCGTGTGTAGCTCTGATGACGTTGATAGGTGTACGTGAGCCATAGACCTTTGAAACGACGTTCTTGACGCCGCAGAGTTCGAGGACTGCACGGACAGCACCACCAGCGACGATTCCAGTACCTTCTGGTGCTGGCTTGAGGAAGACGCTGGTCTTTCCGAATTTACCCCAGACTTCGTGTGCGATTGTGCCACCCTTGACGAGCTTGACGCCATAGGTTGACTTTCTTGCTGAAGCGAGGGATTTCTTGATTGCATCTGGAACTTCGATTGACTTTGCAAGTCCGAAGCCATAATGACCCTTGTAGTCTCCGATGACAACGAGAGCGTCGAAACGCATGTGCTTGCCACCTTTTGTTGTTGTGGAGATACGGTTGATGTTAACTACGCGATCCTTGAAGTCATCTTCTTCACGTCTGAAACCACCGCGGCCACCACGTCTTTCGCCTGGCTTTCCTTTGCCAGGGAATTTGCGTGAGCCTGGGCGTTCTGAAGAACGTGAGCCCTGAGGACCATAGTTAGGATTTCCTGTTGGATTTGCGCTCTTAGCTTCTGCTGGAGCGACGACAGTCTTATTTTCTTCCATAGTTCAAATACTCCTTAGAACTGGAGGCCTCCTTTTCTTGCGCCATCAGCGAGAGCTGCGACACGTCCGTGATAGACGTATCCGCCACGGTCGAAGACGACCTTGCTGATGCCAGCAGCGAGAGCCTTCTTTGCGAGGTCTTCGCCAACTGTTGCGGCACCTTCGCAGTTGCCGCCGTTAGCTAACTTGAGCTGTGTGGATGAGCTTGAGACCAATGTGACGCCCTTGACGTCATCGATGATCTGAGCTTCGATGTGCTTGTTTGAGCGGAAGACGACAAGACGTGGCATTTCTGCTGTGCCGTTGACTCTTGCGCGAACACGAGCGTGTCTTCTCTGACGAACGCTGTTTCTGGACTCTTTACGAATCATTTGTCTATCCTCCTATTACTTCTTACCGGAAGCTGCGCGCTTACCGACTTTCTTAATCATCTTCTGACCCTTATAGTGGACGCCCTTGTTTCCGTAGACGTCAGGTCTCTTTGCGTCATAGATGCTTGCAGCTGTCTGACCGACATCTTCCTTTGAGCATCCTTCGACGACGATGTGTGTTTCGTCTGTGCACTTGATGGTTGTGTACTTTCCGATTGGTGATCTCTCAATCATGTGAGAGTAACCAAGGAACATGGTGACATTAGCACCTTTCATAGATGCACGGTAACCTGTACCGGCGATCTCTAATTCTTTCTTCCATCCTTCAGTAACGCCCTTGACTGCGTTAGTGATGTTTGCAGCTGTTGTTCCGTGATCTTTCTGAGCCTGTCTCTCATTGTTTTCATTGCAATTGAGCTTGACAGTGATCTGGCCATCAGCAACCTCGACGCTGACGTCCGCAGGAATGTGGACGCTTACTTCGCCTTTGGAGCCTTTAACGATGGCAACGTTACCATTCTGTTCGAAGGTGACGCCTGCTGGAAGAGAGATGGGTTTCAATCCAATTCTTGACATAAGTATTCTCTTCTCCTAAATGTGATTACCAAACGTAGCAGAGAACTTCGCCACCGACGTGAGCCTTGCGAGCTTCTGCGTCTGTGAGGATGCCCTTGCTTGTTGATACGATAGCGATGCCTAAGCCCTTGAGGACACGTGGAAGCTTTTCGCATTCGACTGTGACTCTAAGACCTGGCTTTGAAATCTTCTTTAAACCTGAGATAACGCGCTCGCCATTTGCGCCGTATTTGAGGGTGATGGTTAAGGTCTTCTTTGCGCCTTCTCCATCTGCTGCGAAGTCGACAATGTATCCTTCTTTCTTAAGGATTGTTGCGATTTCGTTCTTCATTTTGCTGTAAGGCATGGAAACACTTTCGTAACGAAGCGCATTTGCGTTTCTGATACGTGTGAGCATGTCTGCGATTGGATCTGCGATCATTTGTGTTTCCTCCTTATTACCAGCTGGCCTTCTTCATGCCAGGGATTTCGCCCTTGTAAGCTAATTCTCTTAAGCAGATACGGCAGACGCCGAATTTGCTGAGAACGCCGTGGACTCTGCCGCAGCGTGAGCAGCGGGTGTATTCACGAACCTTGAACTTCTGAGGTCTTGACTGTTTGACTTTTAATGATGTTTTAGCCATTGTTAGATCTCCTTATTTCTTGAATGGCATGCCGAGTAATTCGAGTAAGGCATAGCATTCTTCGTCTGTTGTTGCGGTTGTGACGATAACGACGTCCATACCACGGACTTTTGCAACTTTATCATAGTCGATTTCTGGGAACATGAGCTGCTCCTTAACGCCTAATGTGTAGTTGCCGTGTCCATCAAATGCGTTCTTTGAAACGCCACGGAAGTCACGGACACGTGGGAGAGCGATTGAGACGAGCTTGTCATAGAACTCGTACATTCTTTCGCCACGGAGTGTGACCTTGCATCCGATTGCCTGACCTTCACGAAGTTTGAAGGTAGCGATGGACTTCTTTGCTTTTGTGATGACTGGCTTCTGACCAGCGATGATTGTTAAATCATTGACTGCGTCTTCGAGAGCCTTTGCATTCTGAGTTGCGTCTCCAACACCCATGTTGATGACGATCTTCTCAATTTTTGGAGCCTGCATAACAGTTGTGTATCCGAACTTCTTGACGAGAGCTGGGACGACTTCACTCTTATAGTATGCTCTAACACGGTTGACTGACTTGGTTTCTGCCA
>JAKSVE010000016.1 GCA_024408295.1 Bacilli bacterium | reverse complement strand
TGATAGTCCCTCTGGGGCGAAAGCAGCGAGTTGCCGGGCTTTTTCTTTTATAGGGGTATATTTATCGCGGGTGATCAAATGATCTCCCGTTTTTTCTTTATTTGGTGGGCTATATGAGGAAGAATTCGTTGATAAACTGAATAAGTATATAGAAAACCATCTGATATGAGCTCTTATTGCGCATGCGAATATTCGATTTTAGCCGTTCTCAGCCATTTTCTTGATATTGATGTTTACTTAAATGTGAAATGTGTTGTTGTGGTTTATATCGATTGCTGATAACGGAATTCCTTGTTCTAGCGATTCTGTTTGGGATTCCAGTTTAATCTAACATGATAATTCAGGGATTTTTATGATATAGGGAATTTTGGAATATTTAGTACAAATAGATACATTATCAAACTAAAATCCCATTAGGATTAGGTGATTCATCATACCGCTATTAAATATACTTACAGTCATTTATCTTTAGATAAGGATATTTTCAAAATTATTTGTAATCCTATGTATAAAAATGTATAGTTATGTTGTAGGAGGTGCTAGATGGAAGTTACATGGTTTAGTTCAAAAGAAAAAGTCGGCCAGATCTCACTCTATGATTCCAACATGACATTGAACATGGTTGCCTCTGTCCCTTTCGAGGCAGCGTACAAGGTTCAGGTTGGCATGAATGAGTCCGGACATCTAGTTATCGAGCCTGTCAGCAAGGAAAGATTCGTGAGGGGAGATATGGATGAATATCAGCTCTTGCCAATTCAGTTCAAGAAATCGTATTCAAGAATCAACTCAACCTTATTGATGAAGAAAATCGCTGCGGCTCTTGGAGTGGAACTAGGAAAGAATCCACTCAAATATGAAACAAAGTGGGATGAGGAGAATAACGTTCTTGTCATCTTAACGGGAAAGGAGGGCAAGTAATATGGAAGCGTGGATGTGGATTATATGGCTTGTCGTATTCGTGATTGCAATCGCAGTTGAGGCAATCGGAACCGATTTGGTCAGCATCTGGTTTGCCGCTGGTGCATTGGTGTCATTAATCATTTCGTTCATACCAAGCGCTACATGGTGGATCCAGCTCATCGTATTCGTTGTTATTTCTCTCGTGTGTTTGTTCTGTTTAAGGCCTTTGGCTCACAAGTACATGAGAAATAACACAGTCCGCACTAACATCGACGAAATCATCCATTCTAAGGGCGTGATGAAAGCTAGATACGATTATCTCCACCATGGAGAAGTCGTCATCAACGGTGTTACCTGGACCGCTATCGCATCAAAAGAAAGAGACGTTCTCGAAGAAGGGGATGTCGTCACAGTCGTTGCTATAACTGGCAACAAGTTGATCGTAGAAAAGATCAAAGATAAGGAGTAATAAAATGGAAGGATATCAGATCGCAATTCTTGTAATTGCAATTGTATTGGTGCTTATCGCACTCGTATTCATCTCAAACATCAGAGTAATTCATCAAACAGAAAAGGCTATCGTTGAAAGAGTCGGAGCATTCCATGCCTCATGGGGTGTCGGAATTCACTTCTTGATTCCATTCTTCGATAAGATCACACACCGCATCAGCATGAAGGAACAGGTCAAGGACTTTGAACCTCAGTCAGTTATCACCAAAGATAACGTTACAATGCAGATTGACACAGTCATCTTCTTCCAGGTAACCGATCCAAAGCTTTATGCATACGGAGTCGATAACCCAATTTCAGCTATTGAGTATTTATCATCAACAACACTCAGAAACATCATCGGTGAACTCGATTTAGATGGAACATTAACATCTAGAGACGTCATCAACGAAAAGATGAGAAAGATCCTCGATGAAGCAACAGACCCATGGGGAATCAAAGTCAACCGTGTTGAAGTTAAGAACATTCTCCCTCCACGTGATATCCGCGAGGCTATGGAACGCCAGATGAGAGCAGAACGTGAGAAGAGAGAAAAGATCCTCCTCGCAGAAGGTGAAAAGCAGTCTGCTATCTTAATCGCTCAGGGTAAGAAAGAATCAGAAATCTTAAACGCTGATGCAGAGAAACAGGCAACAATCTTAAGAGCAGAAGGTGAAGCAGAAAAGACACGTCAGATGAAGTCAGCAGAGGCTGATGCAATCAAGATGGTCCGCCAGGCGGAAGCAGACGGTTTAGAGATGCTCAAGAAGGCTGGAGCTGATCAGAGCGTGCTTACATTGAGATACCTCGAAGCTCTCGGCAAGGTCGCAGATGGAAAGGCCACAAAGATCATTCTCCCAACCAATATGGCTAACATCGCAACCCTTGGAAACACGCTTGTTGAATCAATCAAAGCACCGGTTGAAGAGTAATTATCAAAAAAACTAAGGAGGCATAAAAACCTCCTTTTTCTTTGCAATTTTAGGCAATATCCTCGCAAAAACCAAGAAAAACATCCATTTCTCTTAAAAGTACATATATAAATATATGTTGCTATTAGTGAAGGCGTTTTGCATTTAGCTGTTGAGTGTGAGATAATACGCCCGGTGAGCGTGCCTCACAATTAGAAAATATGGCTATTGAAAGAAAAACACCTTACGGCGGAATCAACATCTCAAACGACGCTATTGCACAGGTTGCAGGTGAAGCTGCATCAACATGCTACGGAGTCGTCGGCCTCGTTGCCAAGAATTTGCTTTCCGATGCCGTTTACGATTTATTGAACATCGATGAATACATCAAGGGCATCTACTGTCATAAGAGAAAAGAAACTTATGAGATCGATGTCTACATTGTTGTTGCTTATGGCGTCAAGGTCACTGAAGTCATGAGTGAGGTTCAAAAGAAGGTCTCCTATGTCCTGGAGAAGACCTTCCAGATTCCTTTTAAGAAGGTGAATGTTTTCGTGCAGGACATAAAGGAAATCTAAATCTTTATGAAAACTTTAAATGGACAAGACCTGAAACAGTTATTCCTTTCAGGCGCTAATAATCTTTACAACCACTATCCAGAAATTGACCAGCTCAATGTTTTCCCTGTCCCAGACGGCGACACCGGCATGAACATGAACTTAACAATGACATCTGGAGCTAAGGAAATTCAGAATAAGAGCGACACTGACGTCTCTGAAATCGCAAAGAGCTTCTCAAGAGGCTTATTGATGGGCGCAAGAGGCAACTCAGGCGTTATCACATCTCAGATCTTCAAGGGATTCTCTGTTGGAATCGAAGGAAAGACAACCATCACCGTAAGAGAAATGGTCGATGCCTTCATCTCCGCTAAAGAAGTAGCTTATAAGGCTGTTATGAAGCCGGTTGAAGGAACTATCCTCACCGTCATCAGAGAAGCCTCAGCTGGCCTTCTTGAAAGAATCAAGAAAGACACCACAATCGAAAAGGCTTTGGACATCCTCTTAGAAGAGGCAAAGAAGAGCCTTGATCATACACCAGAATTGCTCCCAATCCTTAAGGAAGTCGGAGTTGTTGACTCAGGCGGTGCTGGTCTCTGTGTTATTTTCGAGGGTATGGCAAAGGCCGCTCACGGAAAGTTTGTCGAAAGAAATCAGCTAGACGAAGGACAGAGCGGTGACTCATCAGTTCTTGCCTCCCCATATGCTGGGGCTAAGTTAAGCGAAGGCGAAGAGGGATATGGCTATTGCACTCAGTTCATCCTCCGTTTAGGTGGACCAAACGATGGAAAGAAGCCATTCATCGAGAAGAGATTCCAGAACTTCTTATCATCACATGGTAACTCAATCGTTCTCGTTAGAGATGATGATATCGTCAAAGTTCACGTTCATACATTGACACCAGGAACAATGCTCAATTATGCCCAGAATTATGGTGAATTCTTAACCATCACAATTGAGAACATGTCAGAAGAACACCACAACATCGAACATGGTGCTGTTGCAACTGATATGGCAGGAAACATCGAAAGAGCAAAGGCCGCAAAAGAGGTTGAAGCTCCATACAAGGATTATGGACTTATCGCTGTCTCATCAGGTGAAGGACTTGATGAAATCTTCAAGGAACTCGGCGTTGATGTCATCGTTGGCGGTGGCCAGACAATGAACCCTTCAACAGAAGATTTCGTTAAGGCTTTAGAGAAGGTTCACGCTAAGCATGTCTTCATTTATCCTAACAATTCCAACATCGTTATGGCTGCATCACAGGCTTGTGAGGTTATCGATAACTCAAAGACAATCGGTCAGGTTGTCCCTTCAAAGACTATTCTCCAGGGTATTACATCTCTCATGCAGTTCTCTCCAGATCTCTCTCCAGAAGACAATTTCGACAACATGAGAAGCGCTCTTAAGGATGTCAAATCAGGAAGCGTTACATACGCAATCAAGGACACTGACATCGATGGAGTTCACATCACAAAAGACTATTACATGGCTATGGCTGATGATAAGGCAATCATCTCCTGTGTCCCTGACAAGAACCAGTGCTTATTCGATATTGTAGATGCTTTGGTTGACGAAGATTCATACATGATTACAGTCATCTATGGACAGGATGTCAGCGCTAATGAGGAAGTCGAAATCAAGAACGCTCTTGAAGAGAAATATCCAGACCTCGACATCGACGTTAAGAACGGTGGACAGCCAGTCTATTCATTCCTTGTCGGAGTCGAATAAACAAAACGAAAACCTAGGCGGGAGAAATCTCGCCTTTTTCTTTTATCGTGTATGCACAATTTAGCATTTGAATATGCTAAAATACCGATATGAAGTTCTCGAAGTCAGACAATATCAACCAGGCTTTAAAGAAGATGGGCATAAACAACTATGTCGATGTTCTTAATCATCTCCCAAGAAGATATGAGTCTTTTGCGTATACCCCTAGGAAGAATGTTTATGAGAACAAGGAAAGAATTGTTGTGTTAGGAAGGGTGAGAGGGAAACCAGCTAGACCAGTTAGATTCTCACACCGCACACTTCATAAATTCTATTTCGAAACAACAGCTGGAGAGGTATTCAGCGTCGAGGCTTGGAACCGTGATTACTTGGGCAAATTCCTTGTTGAAGGGGAACTATACACTTTATCAGGATCTTACGACAAGAAGCGTGGCGTCCTTTCTCTTATCAACATTGTCAAAGGGCAAATCGATCAGGAAAACGCAATAAAACCAGTTTATTCTCTTCCAAGCGATATTGAGAACAGGAGCTTTGCCTCCCTTGTTAAAAAGGCCTTGGATAGCTGTTTGGGGATTAGCAGTTATGTTCCATTCTCCCTTCAACGGAAATATCGTCTTGAACCATTGAAAATGGCATATGAGCATGTCCATTTCCCTAAATCTTATGAGGATATTCATGCTGGAATGCGCGTATTTAAGTACCAGGAAGCTTTAATGTTCGAGCTTTCAAACCAATTAGTGAGAGGTGCAAATAAATCGCTTAGAAAGCCAAGGAATAGACTGGTAGATAGAGAGAAGATGCTGAAGTTCATCGATTCTCTCCCATACAAGGTTGGCAACGATCAAATGGAGGCCTTCAACGCTTGCCTTGAGGATATGGATTCCCCAACGGTTATGTATAGATTGCTCCAAGGTGATGTTGGAACCGGCAAGACGTTGGTTGCGTCATTGTGTGCTTATGCGAATCACTTAAGAAGTGAGCAGACCGCCTTCCTAGCACCGACAGATACTTTGGCAAGACAGCATTATGAGACCCTCAAGAAACTGTTCGAAGGCACTAACGTTGAGATTGGTTTGCTTGTTGGACATATGGATGCCTATGAAAAGAGGAATGTCCTTCAAGATTTGGAAGACGGCACCTTAGATATGGTGGTTGGCACTCATGCTCTATTCTCAAAGTCGGTAAATTACGCTTATCTTGGCCTGGTCATTATTGATGAACAGCATAAATTCGGTGTAAATCAGAGAGCGCAATTGGTTGGTAAGGGCGAGCATGCAGATCTTCTTTTGATGTCTGCAACCCCAATCCCTAGGACTCTAACTTTAACCATATATGGTGATTTAGATGTCTCCACTCTTCATGAGTTTCCTGCCGGTAAGAGAAACGTCAAGACATACAACATGAAGTCTGATGACTCAAAGCTTTTGAAAAGGATTGTACAGTCGGTTGATGGAGGTAAACGAGTCTTCATTGTCGTCCCTCAAATTGAAGGAAAAGACGAGGAGACATCGGTCCTGGATATATACGAAAAGTACAGGAAACTCTTCCCAAACAAGGTTGCATTGATTCACGGAAGAGTAAGCGAGGAAGATAAAGAAGCGGCCACACTTGCCTTTAAAACGGGATTGTGTCCGATACTGGTGGCTACATCTGTAATTGAAGTCGGAATCGACGTAAAGAACTCGGATTTGATGGTGATTTATTCTCCAAGCCACTTCTCGTTATCGAGTTTACATCAGCTTAGGGGGCGTGTCGGAAGAGACGGAACACCTTCGGAATGTATCCTCTTGTCAGATTTAAGTGATGAAGATGAGAAGCTAAAAATTCTGATGGAGACCGATGATGGTTTCAAGATTGCGGAGGAAGATCTTAGATTGAGGGGTCCTGGAGATATTGCGGGAGTAAGACAATCCGGATTGCCAGAATTCTCATTCGCCAACATTATTGACGACTTCAAAATATTCGAAATCGCAAGAGATGATGCTACCCTCATTCTGAAAAACAGAATGGCCAGTGAGAATCTAGAAATAATAGAATTGGCTAAGGAGAAGGCCCTTCTTAGCACATTATCGTAGAAACATAACGAAGTCACGGCTATACTAGCCGTAGGAAAAAAAGGAGAATGCGTATGGTTAAGTTAATTGTAGACATGATGGGCTCAGACCTTGGAAGCGCCGCAACAAAGGAAGGCGTTAGACGTTTTAAGGCTAATCATCCAGATTGCGAATTAGTCTTAGTTGGCAAGCTAGACGAATTGGCAGACATGGAAGGCTACGAGAAAATCGAGGCTAATGATACTGTCGGCATGACTGCAGGCGCAATGGAAGTATTAAGAAAGAGAGATGCTTCAATGGTCAAAGCGGTTAGAGCTGCAGCCGATCCTGAAATGCATGCAGACGGCGTTATCTCAGCGGGTGGTACAGGTGCTTTCTTGAGCGCTGCAACACTCATTCTCAAGAAGATTAACGGCGTCAAGCGTCCAGCTTTAGTTACTGCATTCCCTAAGTTAACTGACGAAGGCGGATATGTCACAATTCTCGACTGTGGTTCAAGCAACGAGAATACCGCTGAGGAATTACAGCAGTTCGCCCTTATGGGTTCCCTTTATTCAAAGGCAGTTTACGGAATAGAAAATCCTCGTGTTGGCTTAGTTGCCAACGGTAGCGAAGAAGGCAAGGGTTCGCCTCTTGGAAAGGAAGCCTACGCTCTTCTTAAAGAGGACAAGAAGATCAATTTCATCGGCAATGTTGAAGGAAATCAAGTTCTTACAGATTATACCGATGTTGTAGTGTGTGATGGTTTCACAGGCAACGTCTTACTGAAGACAACAGAAGGTGTTGCAAAAGGCATGGGAAAAGAAATTAAGAAGGCTTTTACCAGGAATTTGGCTTCAAAAATCGGATATTTATTTGCTAGAAAGAGCTTCAACGTATTCATTGATAAGATGAATCCAAAGAAGACAGGCGGAGCGTTGCTCTTGGGCGTAAATGGTGTTGCAGTTAAAGCGCATGGCAACTCCGACGGAGAGAATTTCGAGTCAGCATTGAATGTTGCTTACAAGCTTGCAGTCGCAAATATCGTTGCAAAAATGCAGGAAGGATTTGTCGAATAATGTCATTTGTTGATGGATTATTGAACAAACTTAATATCAAAGCAAACGATGTGTCTTTGTATGAGCTCGCCTTGACCCATTCCTCGTTTAACAATAAGGCGAACACAAAGCATCAAGATTATGAACGCCTTGAGTTCCTTGGTGATTCATTAATCGGTTTTGTTGTTGGAGAGCTTTGCTATACGCATCATCCCGAAATGCTTGAAGGTGATTTGACAAAGATAAGATCACAGATTATTAGAACTGCCTCTGAGGCATCGTATGGCGTTGCATTGGGGTTGGATAAGTATCTTAGAAAAGGTGAGTCTCTCCAAACCGTAAGCGACCATTTGCTTGAAGACATATTTGAGAGCTTCATCGGTGCTTTATATCTGGATCAGGGTTTGGGCTACGCGATTGATTTCCTTAAAGGTATCCTTGAAAACGATGTCAAATCCGCAAGAGTTTTAGTCGAAAAAGATCCTAAAAGCAGCCTCCAGGAAATCATTCAGGCTGAATCTAGAGAGACCATTTCATATAAGGTCATCCAGGAATCTGGACCTGCCCACTCAAGGACATTCGTGAGCGCAGTTTACTTAGAAGATATTGAGCTTGGTAGGGGTAGTGGACATTCAAAGAAGGAATCTGAAGTCAATGCTGCAAAAGATGCATTGAGCAAGATGGCAGGAGCGTAGTTATGGGTTTATTTGCATTCTTAAAAGAAAAATTCAGCAAGAAGAAAAAAGACGAGAAGACCGAGAAATATGAGAAGGGCCTTTCCAAGTCAAGACAGGCATTTGCATCTAGATTAGATGACCTTTCAAAACGCTACGCAGAGGTCAATGAAGAGTACTTTGAGGAATTAGAGCAAATCCTCATCGAAGCTGACGTAGGCGTCTCTTTAACCATCAAATTGGTCGAGGAATTGCTTGAGAAATCAGAAGAAGAAGGAATTACAGAACCTAGCAAGATTAATGAAGAATTGATCGATGCTATGTTCGTTGGTTATGTCGAAAGCGGAGGCTCAATCACCAATGAAATCCACTTTAGAGAAAACGGGCCAACTGTTCTCTTGGTCGAAGGCGTTAACGGAGTTGGCAAAACAACTTCCATTGCAAAGCTATCCAAGAGATACATGGATCAGGGCAAATCCGTTCTCCTTGTTGCAGCAGACACATTTAGAGCTGGTGCGGTTGAGCAACTTAAAATCTGGGCAAATAGATTAGGCTGCCCAATCATCACCGGAAAAGAAAACGGAGACCCAGCATCAGTTTGCTATGACGGTGCGAAATATGCAGTCGAGCACAACATCGACTTAATGATCGTCGATACTGCTGGACGTCTTCAGAACAAAGCAAACCTCATGCAGGAATTAGCCAAGATGAATAGAGTCATCTCTAGAGAAATCGAGGATGCTCCACATGAGACTTTCCTCATCATCGACGCCACAACTGGACAAAACGGTGTCTCACAGGCTAAATCCTTCAAAGAAGTCAGCGACATCACCGGTATCGTCATCACAAAGATGGATGGAACCTCTAAAGGAGGCATCATCCTTTCCATCAGAGAAGAATTAGGAGTCCCGGTCCGCTTTATTGGACTTGGAGAAAGAATGGAAGACCTTGAGGAATTCGACTTGGACGAATACCTCAATGGTTTATTGGTTGGTAACAAATAATGGAAGATAGAATCATTGAGAAAAGGGAAGAAGCGACAAGGCTATACGAACGTTATGGCTCGCTTTTAACAACCACTCAACAGGAAGTGTTCTCTGACTACTATCTCTATGATTTATCGCTTTCCGAAATTGCCGAAAATAGGGGTATATCACGAGCCGCAATCTCTGATTCTCTCCACAAATCCATGGAAAAACTCGGCGAATTCGAGGCAAAACTCGGATTAATCAAAAAAGAAGAGGAGATTAAGTCCCTCTTAGAAGAATTATCAAGCGACTCATCTAAGACAAAAGATGAGGCTCTCAACATCATCAAGGAGAATATCTAATATGGCATTCGAATCACTTGCAGACAAATTCCAAAGCATCTTTAAAAAGATGAGAAAGGAAGACAAGATTACAGAGACCAATATGGCTTCTGCGATCAAAGAAATCCGCGTTGCTTTGCTCGAAGCTGACGTCAACTTCAAGGTTGTTAAGGCCTTTATCGAAGACGTTAAGACTAAGGCTTTAGGACAAGATGTTTTAACCAAAGTCAATCCAAGCGAAATGCTTATCAAAATTTGCCACGACGAGCTTGTAGAGTTATTAGGCGCAGACAACACCGACATTAAATATGAGAAGGGCTTAACCACCATAATGATGGTTGGTCTTCAGGGTTCAGGTAAGACTACCTCCACCGGTAAGTTGGCTAACTTGATGAAGAACAAGCTTAACAAGAAGGTCCTCCTTGCTGGACTTGACGTCTATAGACCTGCTGCTATTGATCAGTTAGGGACTATTGCTAAGCAATTAAATGTCGATTTCTTCGAAATGGGCACAGAAGTCAATCCGGTTGAAGTTGCAACAAAGGCAAAAGAAACAGCACTTAGAGAAGGTTATGACGTATTAATCATGGATACCGCTGGCCGTCTCCAGATTGATGAAGCTTTGATGGACGAGTTAAAGAACATCAACAAAACAGTGCATCCTAGTGAGGTTCTCTTGTTGGTTGACGCAATGGCTGGCCAAGATGCAGTTAACGTCGCAAACGCATTCAACGCAGACCTAAGACTTACAGGCGTCATCATGTCAAAACTCGATGGCGACGCTAAGGGTGGTGCTGCATTATCAATCAAGTATTTAACAGGTCTCCCAATCAAGTTCGCTGGTATCGGTGAAAAGATGGCTGATTTGGACATTTTCTATCCAGAACGCATGGCTGATAGAATCCTCGGCATGGGAGACGTTGTCTCTTTAGTTGAAAAGGCTAAGGAAGCAATCGACGAAAAGGATGCTGAGAAGCAGGCTAGAAAGATGATGGATGGAGACTTCGGCCTAGATGATTTGCTCAAGCAAATGAAGATGGTTCAGAAGATCGGCTCTTTAGGCGCTATCGCAAAAATGATTCCTGGTATGCCAAAGCTCACCGATGAGCAGCAAGAGGCAGCAAAGAATGAGATGAAGATCTTTGAAGCTGTCATTAATTCAATGACTCCATACGAGAGGAGACATCCAAATTGCCTTAAGTTCTCTCATAAGAACCGCGTCGCAAAAGGATGTGGCATGACTAACGCAGAGGTCAATCGTGTCATCAGAAAGTGGGAACAATCCAAGGAAATGATGAAGCAGATGAAAGCTATGCAAAAGTCTGGCAAAATGCCTGGCGGATTCCCTGGAGGATTCGGTAGAAGATAAGAAAAAGTTGGTTCGGATTTGAACCAACTTTTATTTTATAAACTTGTGGCCTTTTTCGATTGCCTTCTTTTCCCAATCAGGTGTATCTCCTGTCTCTAACTCCGCTAAGAGTTTCTTGTCTTGCTTGCTCAATTCGATTTTCTCGAACAGATCTGGGCGATACTCTCTTGTAAGTTTTAGCGACTGTTTTCTTCTCCATTTCTCAATTGCCTCGTGGTTGCCTGAGTAGAGGATGTCTGGGACTGTTGCCCCATTGAAATCGTATGGCTCGGTGTACTGAGGGTATTCGAGTAGAGGGGAGTTGAATGACTCGTCTTTTAAGGAGTCCTTTGTGATTGCTCCTTCGAGCAATCTGATTACGGAGTCTGCAACTGCCATAGAAGGTATCTCTCCACCTGTGAGGATATAGTCTCCGATTGATAAGAGCTCATCGACGTATGAGTTAACTCTTTCGTCGATTCCCTCATAGTGGCCGCAGACGAGAATCAAGTGATCCAGAGTTGCGTACTCTTTTGCCTTGCTCTCGTTATATGTGGTTCCTCTTGGTGAGAAGAGAACAGCTCTAGAACCAGGCGTTCTGATGCTGGATAGTGCATCCACAAGTGGCTGACACTTCTGAATGAGTCCAGCGCCTCCGCCTACTGGTGGAGTATCAACTCTTCCGTATTTGTCCTTGGTGAAATCACGGATCTGGACACACTCAACCTCGACCAAGCCTTTTGAAATTGCTCTTGCGATAATGGAGTTGGACACGAATCCGTTAAACATCTCAGGGAATAAAGTTAGGATGGTGATTTTCATAATAAACCTGGAATTACGTGGATTTTGACAATTTTTGTTTCGATATTTACGTCTAGCACGAACACTTTCTTAACGTATGGGACATAGAAGATTGATCCATCTTCTTTTTCGCAAACGATGTTTAATGTGCCTGTATCTTTGACGTCGATGACTGTTCCAAGAGGTTTGTCTTCCTCATCAACAACGGCGCAGCCTTTCATGTCTTCAAAGCGAACAAAGCCTTTTGGGAGTGGGGCATTGTCTTTATTGATTTCAATGAAGAGATTTCTAAGTTGGTCGGCATCTTCTGGTGTGTTGATGCCTTCAACTTTTAAGTAGTACTCGGTTTTTTGGATTCTGGCATGCTGGACGACGTATTCTTTTCTCTCTCCGGTTTTCTCATTGAGGAAGGATAGTACGTTTCCAACTTTCAGTCTTTGTTTTGGGAAGTCTGTCATGGAAAAGACCTTGACTGTTCCGTCAAGTCCGAATGGTTTCATGACATGTCCGATTCTGATGTATTCCATAATTAGTCAAAAAACGGCGCCGAATTAATCGGCGTCGCTCTCCGTGCTGTCTTCGTTGAAGCTTTCGAACTTCAAACGGATTCTGACGTTGCTGTTATCAGCCTTGCCGACAATTGTGATTGCCTCGCGCAAAGCATTAGCAACAGCTCCTCTTTTACCGATGAGGCGAGCTGTGTCGTCATCTTCGGAAACGATAAGAAGGGTGACGTCTTTCTCTGTTGAACCAGGGAGCTCACGAATCATTACTGATTTTGGATGCTCAACCAATGGATCAATGAGGCCGTGAATGACCTTCTCGTAATCGATCATTATTACTTCTTTCCTTTTGAAGCAGCGTACTTAGCCATGATGCCCTTGCTTGAGAGCATAGCGCGGACTGATTCGCTTGGGATAGCACCGTTGTTGAGCCACTTTAATGCGAGCTCTTCGTTGATATCTGCGTTCTCGACGCCCTTAGCTGGATCGTATGTGCCGATCTGTTCGATGCATCCGCCGTCTCTTGCGACGCGTGAGTCTGATGCGACGACTCTGAAGAATGGGTCTTTGTGACGTCCGATTCTTGTTAATCTGATTTTAACTGACATAGGTATAATCTCCTTTACCGAGGCAAATCATATATATCTATGGTGGTGGTGTCAAGTAAATTTGCTTAACACTTATACAAAAAGTCATTTATTTAAATAAAAAGTAGTTGCACGATTGCTAATAAGACATTAAGATACTCCTTGCGTTTGAAAAAGCGCTACGCAGGCTCCGCTAACCGTGAGTTATGAACCTGAAGAGATTGATCACCAAGGAGGAAGTGTGAGATGAACAACAATATCATCGAAGAAATCACTGCCCGTCAGATCCGTACAGATCTTCCTGAATTCTCAGCAGGCGACACCGTTAAGGTCTTCGTCCGTATCGTTGAGAACAAGAAAGAGCGTATCCAGGCATACGAAGGTGTCGTCATCCAGCGTCGTGGCCATGGCGTCTCAGAGACATTCATTGTCCGTAAGATGTCATCAGGTATCGGTGTTGAACGTACCTTCCCAGTCAATTCTCCTGCAATTGCCAAGATTGAAGTTATCAAGCATGGTAAGGTCCGCAGAGCAAGAATTCACTACATGCGCAAGCTCTCAGGCAAGGCTGCTCGTATCAAAGACGCAGACGCTAAGTAAGCAAGTGATAAGACTAGGCTCCAATTTTGGAGCCTTTTTCTTTGTCTTCTTTAGAAGAGTAGTATAATTATCGCAATGGAATATAAAGTTAAGACTCAGACTGGACTGCCAAGAAAAGATGGACAAGTTAGTAAAACAAAGGTGAATTACGGGAAGATTGTATCTACCGGTCTTTTATCTTTGGTCTTGTCTCTTGCTTTTGGCGTAAGCGGTCAGTTCGTCTACAACTTTTATAGATACGATCCGTTCATCGTCGATGGCGAGTCCATGTATCCAATACTCAATTACGATACCAAAATCACATACGCGGATGGCACGACGTTTGAAGATCCTAAAAACACTTGGAGCAAAGGCGATTTCAATTCGACAGCGACATATATTTGCGATTATTGCTTGATGGATACCAAAAAAGGTTTCGAAAAGAAAATCGAGAGATTCGATATCGCAATCACCTATTACGCAAGCGATTATGATTCCGACGGTAAACTTAAGGATACGGCCAGCCTCAAGGTGAAGCGTGTAATCGGATTACCTGGAGAAACAATCAAATTTGATGTTGATGGCTCTTTATATATAAGAGGAACGGGCGAAATCGAATATACGTATGTGGATCAATATTTTCTTACGTACGAATACAACAAAAATGATAGACCTTTGGTTGATGAGTCATGGTACGAGTTGGCTCGTAAAGAAACCACAAACGGCAAAGTTATCACCTACACATTACTGGATGATGAGTATTATCTAGTTGGCGACAATAGAAGGCTTGGCGCAAGCCTTGATTCAAGAAGCACGCTTGTTGGTGCTATCAAGGAATCTTATTTAGTCGGCAAAGCCATTACCAAATTATCAAAGTGTTCCTATATCCCTGGGCAAAAGCCTAAGGTCTTATTTAGGGACTACATATTGCCATGGAGGTTAAAAGAGTTATGAGCATAGAAGGAATGCAGCAGAAAAACGTACATTACTTCCCTGGCCACATGAGAAAAGCCCTCAATGCCCTCATGCCAATGGTTAAGGCGGCAGACCTCGTTGTTGAAATTGTCGATTCTCGTGCCCCGGTGTCCACGAGAAACCCGCTATTCGCTCCAATGATAAATGGTAAGCCTCTTTTGATTGTCCTCTCCAAAAGCGATAAATCAGACCCTGAGGTCACAAAGGAGTGGATCTCGTATTTCGCTAGCAAAGGAATCATTGCTTTCTCAAGCGACCTCAAAAAAGAAAGGGTGTTGAACCTTTTGGTCAAGAAGAGCGAACCACTTTGTAAGGCTAAGAGAGAAAAAGAAGCTAAACTTGGAATGAAGAAGCAACCATTGAGGCTATTGATTGTGGGTATTCCAAACGTTGGTAAGAGTACCTTGATCAATAATCTTGCAGGTAAAGCAGTTGCAAAAGCGGCAAATAGACCAGGCGTTACTAGAGCAGAGCAGTGGATTAAGATTTCATCTGATTTCGTGTTGCTTGATACTCCTGGAATCTTGCCTATGCACTACGAAGAAAAAGACCAGGCTATTACTCTTGCATTGCTTGGATCGATTCGTGAAGAGGTCCTTCCTAACCATGAATTGTTTGAAAAATTAATCCAGTATTTTAGAAATTTCTACCCAAATTGCATGGAAAAACGTTATGGAATAGCAAATCTAAATGACATCGAATTTGATGACATTTTGGATATTGTAGCTAGGAAATGCGGACTTTTAGTTGCGGGTGGAGAGCCTGATAAGACAAAAGCAGCTTTACGTGTATTGAAGGATTTCCAGGACACGGCTCTTGGCAATATTTCTTTGGAGAAACCAGAATAATGCTCGAGAAAGAAAGAGAATACTATTCTGATACCGTGCATTTCATCGCCGGTGTTGATGAAGCTGGACGAGGTCCTCTTGCTGGACCGGTTGTTGCGGCTGCGGTTGTTTTGCCTCCAGACTTTGTAAGTGAAGACATTAACGACTCTAAGCAGTTGTCGGAAAAGAAAAGAGAAGCTCTTTACGACCTGATTATTGAAAATGCAGTTGCATATTCGATTAACTCCGCCAGCGCCGATGAAATAGACGAAATCAATATTTACGAGGCAACCAAGAGATGCATGACAAAATGCCTTAAAGATATCGAGGGCAAATATGACTTGGTGATAACCGATGCTATGCCATTAAAAAATATAGGGGTTCAGGTTATTCCTGTGGTCAAAGGTGACGCTCAATGCCTCAATATTGCAGCGGCTTCAATCCTCGCCAAAGTGACGAGAGATAGATGGCTGAAGGAGCTCGATGCCAAGTATCCTGAGTATGGATTTGCCAAACATAAGGGTTATGGCACTAAGGCTCATCTTGAGGCTTTGGAGAAATATGGGCCTATAGAACACGTCCACAGGAAGACTTTTGGACCGGTAAAACGATATTTTTTCATCCAGGAAACACTTTTTTAGTAAAAAATCCAAATTTCCCTCTAGTAAGTATTAGGGGGATTTTTTATACATGAGAGAAAACGATGTGATTTTATACCTATCAATGAAACACAAAGGTGACATCACCAAGATGATTGATGACGTTAGACAGAGACGTTATCACGATTGTGAGGACGTGGCAGAATGCTACAGGCAGCTGAACAGCCAGTTCATCACTATTATGGAGAGGGCATACCCTTCTTCTTTGAGGTACGGCTATTGCCCGCCTTTGCTTCTTTATTATTACGGGAACATCTCTTTGCTAAACAATTTCAAGAAGACTTACGCTTTTGTCGGGTCAAGAAACCCAAGCGAGTACGGGGTTGCGATGGCAAAGAAACTTGCAGGAGATTGTGCTAAGAAAGGACTGATTTTAGTTAGTGGAATGGCTTCTGGAATTGATGGTGCTGCAATGGAGGCTGCATTAGATGCTGGAGGCAAGGTAATTGCTGTATTAGGGACGGGGATTGATCGCCCATTCCCTAATATAAATAAGGATTTATATATAAGGATTAAGGAAAACGGCTTAGTTATCAGCGAATATCCGGGTGACACACCTCCAGAAAGGGAGAACTTTCCAAAGCGAAATAGAATCATAGCCGCGCTTGGAGCTGCAACTATTGTGGGCGAAAGTGCAATGAAGAGTGGAACTATGATTACAGTTAAGTATGCAACCGAATTAGGAAGGGATATTGGAGCGGTTCCTCATCCTGGATTTGTTGAGAATGGTTGCAATGCGTTAATTAGAGATGGTGCTCAGATGGTCGAAACGGCAGATGATATAGTCGAGATGCTTGAAGATTGTTACATCACGTGGGATGAGTAAAAAATTTTTTCGTCCTTTATAAATAAGGTTTATTTATATGAAAAATGAAACCGCTTTTGGGCGTTTGACAATGAAAAAATACCCACTAAAATTAGCCCCGGAAAAGGCGAAAAAGAAGATGAAGTTAATTATTGTTGAGTCTCCAAAGAAATGCGACACCATTGGCAGATACTTGGGGAAAGACTACAAAGTCATGGCATCTCAAGGCCACATCCGCGACTTATCCAAGAAGGGTAAGGGAGGATTCGGCATTGATATTGACCATGGTTTTGAACCTGACTTCATCGTCGATAAAAAGAAGGCTTGGCTTGTTGATGACTTAAAGAAAAACGCTAAAGGCGCGGACGAAGTCATCCTTGCAACCGACCCTGACCGTGAAGGTGAAGCTATTTCATGGCATCTTGCCGAACTTTTAGGCTTGGATGTCAAAACAACAAAGAGATTGCAATTCCACGAAATCACAAAGCCTGCTATCGAAGAAGCTATTAAGAACCCTGGACATATCGACATGAATCTTGTGAACTCTCAGGAAACAAGAAGAATGCTTGATAGAATCCTTGGCTTCAAGCTTTCCAACTTGATGCAGAGAAAGATGAACTACAAATCAGCAGGACGTGTTCAGTCCGCTGCTTTGAAGTTGATAACCGATAACGATGAAGAAATCGCAGCATTCATTCCTGAAGAATATTGGACCATCGACGTCACATTGAATATCAACGGAAAGGTCGTCAAGGCGTTCTTAGACAAGGTTGATGGCAAGGAAGCAAAGATTCACAACAAAGAAGAAGCAGACGCTATTCTTGCAAGAATTCCTAGCGAATTGCATGTTAAATCATTAGAAAAGAACCCAAAACATGTACCTTCTAAGCTCCCATTCACAACTTCAACAATGCAGCAAGAGGCATTTGCCAAGTTCAAATTCCCAACAAAGAAGACCCAGGACATCGCCCAGCGTTTATACGAAGGATTGGATGTTAACGGAGAGCATGTTGGTTTGATTACATACATGAGAACAGACTCAATCCGTATTTCGGACGAGTTCTTCTATGGACACGCAAAACCATATATCGTCAAACACTTTGGCGAGAATTATGTCGGCCATGTCAAATCCGCTAAAAAGAAGGATGAAAGAATTCAAGATGCTCACGAGGCTATTAGACCTACTGGCGTTCACAGAACCCCAGAAGTCGTTGCCAATTACGTCACTCAAGATGAGGCAAAGTTGTATCGTTTGATCTACGACCGCGCCATGGCAAGCTTGATGAGCGATAAAGTTGATGAAGTTACAACTGCAATCTTTGAAGCTAACGGTTTAACATTCAAGGCCACCGGAACAAGAACATTGTTTGATGGATATGAGGCAATCTATAGAGAATTCGAGGAAGATGACACAAAGCTACTTCCTGAAATCGTTGCAGATGCTACATATTCTATAAAGAAAATCGATCCACAGCAGAAATATACAAAGGCACCAGCCAGATTCACCGAAGCTAAAGTCGTCAAGACGATGGAAGAAGTTGGCATTGGTAGACCATCTACATACGCAACAACCATTACCAAGTTACGTGAATCAGGATATATCGACATCAAGAGTGGTATTGTTACACCAACCGAGGATGGAAAGCGCGTTTCATTCGTCTTGAATAAGTACTTCCCAGAATTGGTGTCGGTCTCATATACCGCAAACATGGAGAATCAGCTTGACTTGATTTCCGATGGAGAAATCTCAAGAGATGCCGCAATGACTGATTTCTACTATCCTTTTATGGAAAAGTTCAACTCAGTCCAGGACGCTATGTGGAAAGACCATGAAAAAGAGACAGGTGAGTTATGCCCTCAGTGCGGAAACCCACTCGTCATCAAGAAAGGTCGTTTCGGCGAATTCATTGCCTGCTCGAATTATCCGAATTGTAGTTTCAAACCTGCAAAGGAAAAACCAGAAGTTATCGCAACAGGAGAGCTTTGCCCTCAATGCGGTAAACCATTGGTTGAAAGACAGAACAAGAAGGGCGACAAGTTCGTTGCCTGCTCTGGATACCCAAGCTGCAAATACATAAAACAAAACGAGGAGAAACAGAAAGCTCCAGTAATCGTTTATACAGAAGCCGATTACATCAGACCATGCCCTCAGTGCAAGACCGGACACTTAGTCAATAAGGTCGGCAAGAGCGGCGTTAAATACATCGGCTGCATCAATTTCCCAAAGTGCCACTACCACGAGTGGATTAACAAGAAGGGCAAAAAGGGTGGAAAACGCTAATAGAAAAATAGTGAACATAATAGGTGGCGGATTAGCAGGAAGCGAAGCCGCCTATTTCCTTTTGAAGAAGGGTTATGAAGTCCATCTTTATGAGAGAAGACCCCATTATGACGATCATGCACACACGACTGCTCTATTCGGGGAACTTGTTTGCTCGAATTCTTTGAAGAGCTCAAAACTAGACAATGCTTGTGGTCTTCTTAAAGAAGAAATCAAGAACATGGGTTCCATAATGATGGAAGCGGCGGAGGTTTCATCAGTTCCTGCTGGAGCTGCTTTATCTGTAGATAGAGACCTTTTTGCGGAAAATATCACAGCAAAACTACGCTCTTTCCCAAATTTAGTTATTCACGAAGAAGAAGTTGTCGAATTGTTTGATACCCCAACCATTTTGGCAACAGGGCCGTTAACCGATGGAAAGTTAATGGAGGTTCTCTCCAAAACCATTGGAGAAAAGAGCTTGTCTTTCTTTGATGCTTCCGCTCCAATCGTTAGAAAAGATTCAATCGACTTCTCGAAAGCGTATTTTAAATCTCGTTTTGAGCAAGGGGATGCCGCCTATATAAATTGCCCATTCACCAGACCTGAATACGAATTATTTGTCAGGGAGCTAGTGGGCGCTGAGAAGGCAATGCTTCATTCATTTGACACCAAGTATTTTGAAGCGTGTCTTCCTGTTGAGGTTATCGCTTCAAGAGGAATTGAGACGTTAAGACACGGACCATTAAAACCTTTCGGCCTGGGCAACGAGGATCATCCAAAGCCATATGCCGTTGTTCAGCTAAGGCAAGATACCAAACTCGGCGATTATTTTAACTTGGTTGGATTCCAAACAAATTTGACATATCCAGAACAGAAGAGAGTGTTCTCTATGATTCCTGGATTGGAGAATGCGGTATTTGTCCGATACGGATTGATGCATAGAAACTCATATATCAATTCACCCCTAGTTTTGAATGAGGATCTCACATTAAAGGCTAAGCCAAATGTATATGTTGCAGGTCAGCTCAATGGAGTAGAGGGTTATGTCGAGAGTGCGGCCATGGGCCTTCTTGCCGCAATAAATTTGTATCTCAAAATGGAAGGTCGCAAGCAAATCGAACTTTCAAAGAACACCATTTTGGGTGCTCTTAATGACTACATACTTCATGCTACTGGTTCTCACTTCCAGCCTATGAATGCAAACTGGGCGTTGATTCCGAATTCAAAGAAGGACAACAGGGAAGAAACAATTCAGGCAAGTCTTGGAGCAATTAAGGAATACTGGGCAAAGGTAAATGAATAAGGTCGAAAAAGAGTTCCTGGATTATCTATCTGGAATCAAAAGATATTCTCCAAATACAGTCGATTCGTATAGACGTGATATCGATAAGTTTTTCGTTTTTATTGATGGAGAGGGTGTGCTTTTCGATGATGTTGACGAAAAAATCATCAGAAACTGGTTGAGTGTTGAATTATATAACGGCGTTTCAAAGAGGAGTTGTCAGAGAAGAATGAGTGCTCTCCGTGGCATGTATAAGTTCTTAGTGGACAATAATTACACTGCAAAAAACCCGTTTTTGCGTGTGAGCGCACCAAAAAAACCTGTTCGTTATCCTAAAGCGTTGACAGTTGAAGAAGTGGAAAAACTGTTCTTGGAAAACGCAAAAAGGCCGGATGATATCAAAGTCAGGGATCAAGCTATTATTGAACTCCTTTATGCTTCCGGACTTCGTGCCTCAGAACTTGTGAACCTCAAGACGAGAGATATCGATTTCAGAAGAAGAATCGTAAGAATCATTGGTAAGGGCAACAAAGAAAGATTGGTGCCGTTTACACAGACTTGCGCTGTTGCAATGGATGCATATCAGAAAAACCTCAGGCCGTTATTATTGCTAAAAAAGAGCAAGATGAGCACTAGGCCATCGATGTCGTTCTTCTTAAATGCAAAAGGCGAAAATCTTACTGTAAGAGGCTTAGAATTCATCTTAAAAGAGATCCAGGGAAAGACCGGAATTTATCTCGGATTGCACCCTCATGAGCTAAGACATTCCTTTGCAACTCACTTTCTAGAGAAGGGAATGGACCTTAGAACGATACAAGAATTGCTGGGTCACGAATCGCTAAATACCACACAGGTTTATACGCATGTAACCACAAAATCCATGCAAAAGCAGTACGAATCGGCCTTCCCGAGGACAAAAAAGAATAAAAAGCCAGAATAGGGGTTATCTAAAAAGATAATCTCTTTTCATTTTTTGCTTTGTGTATTTAATACACGCTGATATAATCTCTATCGGCTCTTTTGAGCCAATATACACACCTCGCGGATTCAGCGCCGCGTTCCCTGATGGGCGAAATAGCTTAAAAAACGTCAGGGTGGTCAGCTGTTCGAAACGGGGGAGGCACAAACAAATGGAGGTCACAAAAATGAGTGACGAAAAGATTGTTGCTGTTGAAGCAGCACCTGAGGCCGAGGTCACAATGGCCGATGTCGTGAGAGATCCAGAAGCTCCTATCATGACAATGAAGAAACTCCTTGAAGCAGGAGTTCACTATGGACACCAGACACGCAGATGGAACCCAAAGATGGGCAAGTACATCTATGGTGCAA
>JAKSVE010000015.1 GCA_024408295.1 Bacilli bacterium | reverse complement strand
GTCCTGGTCTCGTTATAGGTAAATTCTGCCATTAAGCAACCATGCCCTCAATCAATGCGTTGTAGCTGACTGGGTCAAGTGATGCACCGCCGACAAGTGCGCCGTCGATATCTTCTGCGCTCATGTATTCTGCGACGTTGTTTGGTTTGACTGATCCACCGTAGAGGATTCTCATATCCATAGCGACATTGCCGAATAACTCACGGAGAGTTCTTCTGATGAAGCCGATTGTGTCCTCTGCGATTTCCTTTGAAGCTGATTTGCCGGTGCCGATAGCCCAGATTGGCTCATAAGCGATGACAACCTTAGCTGCTTCTTCAGGAGTTAAGCCTGCAAGTCCGGTTCTGATCTGCTCAGCAACCCACTTCTTTGTTTCTCCAGCTTCGAATGTAGCAAGAGATTCGCCACAGCAATAAACTGGGACCATATCGTTAGCGAGTAATGCCTTGATCTTTGCGTTGCAAGCTTCAGATGTTTCGCCGTTGTATTCACGTCTCTCTGAGTGTCCGAGGATGACCCATGAGATGCCAACAGCCTTGAGCATTGGGATTGAAACCTCACCAGTGTATGCTCCTGATGGGTGTTCGTTGCAGTTCTGTGCAGCAACGATGCACTTTGAGTTGATGTTCTCCTTAACGGTTGCTAAGCAAACGAATGTTGGAGCAACACCGACCTCGATGTCGTGAGCAACTGCGTATTCGACCATGTCTCCAGCTGCCAAAGCAAATGCCTTAGCCTCTTCTGGAGTCTTGTTCATCTTCCAGTTGCCTAAAAGTAATTTCTTTCTCATTTAGAGTAATCCTTATTTAAGAACGTCAACGCCTGGGAGGTGGCCATCGTTTTCGATCATTTCGAGTGATGCACCGCCGCCTGTTGAAACGTGTGAGAATTCTGACTTGTAGCCGAACTGCTTAACAGCTGATGCTGAATCACCGCCACCGCAAACTGTGAATGCTGTGCCCTTGATTCCTGCGATTGCTTCGCAAACAGCCTTTGTTCCAGCCTGGAAGTCTGCCTGTTCGAAGACGCCCATTGGACCATTCCAGAAGACTAACTTAGCCTTTGCGATTTCAGCCTTGTAGATTTCCTGGGTCTTAGGACCGATATCAAGACCTTCGAATCCTTCTGGGATTCCCTCTTCTGCTGTAACTGTCTTGATTGTTCTTGGAGCTGTTTCATCGAAGTTGTCTGAGATGATTGAGTCAACTGGGAGAACGATCTTGCCTGATGCATAGCACTGCTTTGCATAGTCGAGCTGGTCTGCTTCATATGGTGAGTTACCGATGTTTTCGCCAAGAGCCTTCTTGAATGTGTATGCCATAGCGCCACCGATGATGATCTTGTCGCACTTCTTTGAAAGTGTTTCGATGACTTTGATCTTATCTGAGACCTTGAATCCGCCGAGGATTGCGATGTATGGTCTATCTTCGTCCTTAACTTCGACACAACGTGTGAGGTTTTCGACTTCCTTGATCATGAGGTAGCCAAGAGCAACTGTCTTGCCCTGAGCCTTGAGGATTGAAGGAACGCCAACTGTTGAAGCATGTGCACGGTGTGATGAACCGAATGCGTCCATGACGTATAAATCAGCAAGTGAAGCCCATTCAGCTGCTAATTCTTCGTTGTTCTTCTCTTCGCCCTTTTCATAACGTGTGTTCTGGCAGAGAAGGATTTCGCCATTGTTGAGTGCAGCAACTGCAGCCTTTAATTCTTCGCCACGTGTTGCTGGGCAGAATGAAACCTTTGTTCCAGGAACGAGTTCTGCTAATGCATTAGCGACTGGTGCCATGTCGTTAGCTTTCTTCATCTCTTCGATCTTTGCTGGATCTGGTTCTTTCCATTTGATCTTTCCGAGGTGTGACATTAAGACGACCTTTGCGCCTTTGCCTGTGAGCTCTGTGATTGTTGGAAGAGCTGCTTTGATACGGTTGTTATCACGGATAACGCCGTTCTTCTGAGGGACATTGAAGTCAACGCGTACGTAGACGACCTTGCCTGCGATGTCTGTTAAATCTTTGACTGTGATCATAATTTTTAGATTTATTAAATCTCCTTGCGGCTAGGATTATAACACAATATGTTTCTAAAACATATTTATATAAATAAAACATTACCGAAAGCGTTTAACTTTATATAACAAAAGGGCATTGGATTACTCCAACACCCTAAATGTCTTGTTTTTCGAGGAAAACTAATTAGCAGTTTTCTGCGAAGTACTTGATGGTACGGACCATCTGTGATGTGTATGAGTTTTCGTTGTCATACCATGAGACAACCTGAACTTCATAGAGACCATCGCAGATCTTGCTGACCATTGTCTGAGTTGCATCGAATAATGAGCCATATCTCATACCGATGACGTCAGATGAAACGATCTGGTCTTCGTTGTAGCCATATGAAGCACCGTTTGCATATGTTGCAGCAGCTGCCTTCATTGCAGCGTTGATGCCATCCTTTGTGAGGTCGCCATCATACTTGACAACAGCTGTGAGGATTGTTGTTGATCCGGTTGGGACTGGAACTCTCTGAGCTGAGCCGATGAGCTTGCCGTTTAATTCTGGGATGACGAGTCCGATAGCCTTTGCAGCGCCTGTTGAGTTAGGAACGATGTTAGCAGCTCCTGCTCTTGCTCTTCTGAGGTCGCCTTTTCTGTGTGGGCCGTCGAGGATCATCTGGTCGCCTGTGTAAGCGTGGATTGTGCTCATGATGCCTGAGCAGATTGGAGCATAATCGTTTAATGCCTTAGCCATTGGAGCTAAGCAGTTTGTTGTGCATGAAGCAGCTGAGATGATGTTGTCGTTAGCTGTAAGTGTGTTTTCGTTAACACCGTAGACGATTGTTGGGAGGTCATTTCCAGCTGGAGCTGAGATGACGACCTTCTTAGCACCTGCATCGATGTGTGCCTGTGACTTTGCCTTTGAGCAGTAGAAACCTGTGCACTCGAGAACGACGTCGACATTGAGTTCGCCCCATGGGAGGTTCTGTGCCTTTGGTTCTGCGTAGATTGTGATTTCCTTGCCGTCGACTGTGATTGATCCAGGAACGACGACTGTCTTGCCATCTTCTGCTAAGACTGGTTCTTTTGATGAAACTGTGTGTAAGTTCTCACCGATGTGGCCTGCGTATCCACCCTGTGCGGTGTCATACTTTAATAACTGAGCCAACATCTTTGGGCTTGTTAAATCGTTGATAGCGACGATTTCATAACCTTCAGCACCAAACATCTGTCTGAAAGCTAAACGTCCGATTCTACCAAATCCGTTAATTGCAACTTTAACTGACATTTATATGTCCTCCTTGTTTATTGCGTAATGATTATATATTCCAATAGTCGGTAATGGAATACCAAATAATGTAAATCGCTTACAAATACTCTTTAGAGTAAGTAATTTAAGTCAGAAACGCCTTTTAGAAGCTCCTCAAGGTCGATTTCTAAGGCCTTAGCGATACGATTGAGAATCAAGACAGTTGGATTTCTTGTTCCCCTTTCCAAATCAGAGATGTAATTCTTGGCAACATTTGCCTCAATTGAGAGGTCAAGCTGCGACATCTTTTTCTCTTGTCTAAGGTACCTGATTCTTGCCCCAAGCTGGACAAGAAGGAAGGTCTCATCGTGAAGGTTCATTTGCTAATCTCCTCGTATAAGGCATGAAGCGACCTAAAGAGATGGTTGATGTTGGATTTGGAAATGGATGTGTTCATCTCCTGAGACAACATGTCTGCAAGCTCATCCAAAGAAGCATCCTGATGCTCAAGACGGATGCGCATGAGGGCTCTAAGCTTATCGCTTTTGATTTTGTTGTATCCCGCAACATCTCTGAAGTATTCGATTTCCTTGACCTGACGTTCCGCGGCCTTCAGGGTTTTGCCGAAGTTTGCGGTGTCGAGATTCTGGAGTCTATTGTCAACGTTTGCGAAGTCTCTATCGACCCTGATATTCTCGTAAGCCAAGCACTGCTCATTAGCGCCGATAAGAATAAGGAAATCAGAAATCTGCTGCGACTTCTTGATATAAATGATGAACTTGTTTCTTCTCTTGGTCACCTTGCTTTCGAATGGAGCAGATAGACCCTTATTCCAGGTTCTTGATAGCCATTTTGCATAGGCCTCATTTCCAACCTCAATCTCAAGATGATAGTTTGTGGATACTGGGTCATTAACCGAACCCGATGCCAAGAACGCACCGGCCATATAACCCTTTCCCTTATCTTGGTTTCCTGCCATTTCCTTAGGGAAAGTGTTGAAGAAATAATCAATGCCTAAATCGTTTACGATATCTTCTCCGCCTTTATCGACGATGACGTGATATACGATTCTTTTCAAAAAACTTGCGGATCTTGTGTATGAGAATCTGACGTCCACATCATATAACTCGTGCAAATATTGGTAGATTGTCTTTGCGATTGCAGAAATCTCGCTGGAGACTTCAAGCTTCCCATCCATCAGCCCCAAATATCCATTGCTCCACAAGAAAGCAGCAAGGAAGGCTTTCTTTTCCACTACGTTACGTTCAACTCTAGCGGACTCTTCCTTAACTTTCTGGGCAAATGATATATGCGAAACGTCCTTTTTCATTATCTTTTAATCTTTCTTATATATGAAGCGACTCCAGTTGAGGAGATAGCGCCATCGCTGCATGCGGTGACAACTTGTCTAAGCTTCTTATCAACGACATCCCCGATTGCGAACAATCCCGGAATCTCGCTCATCATGTTTTCATCAACAGGGATGAATCCGTTCTTTGTCTTGAGACCTAAAGGTGCAAGGAAGGCGGATGCGCTCTTCTCTCCGCTAAGAGGGAAGACTGCGGATACTGCGATTTCCTCGTTATTACAGACTAAAGATGTGACCACTGCCTCACCCTTAATCTCTGATACGTTTCCGTTATAGATAATCTCGACATTATTCTTGTTCTCCAATGTCTTTACCATCGTTAGAGAACCGTTGATAACATCGTCATCGACAATAAATGTAACCTTATTAACGATATTTGCTAAATACAAGGCTTCCTCTAAAGCTTTTTCTTCGTGTCCGATAACTGCGACATCTTTTCCTTTATATAAAGCTCCGTCGCATGTTGCACAGTAAGAGACGCCTTTTGAATAGAAGGCTTTCTCCCCTTTTATGGTTGGGACATTGGATAATCCAGTACCGATGATAACTGCGAGGGACTCGTAGTCTTCATAATCTGTTTTTGCGATGAATTTATCGCCTTCTTTTGAGATTGAAGAGACGTCTCCATATCCGATTTCCACTCCAAGCGATGTGACTGAATTGACCAAAGCGTTAGCGAGCTCAAATCCACTCGTTGGCTGGATGCCAGGATAATTTGCAATCTCTGCGATATTGAGGAGTTTTCCTCCTGGAGCGGATTTGTCAATTATGGCAAAGGACGCCCCTGCTCTTTTTAAATATAGGGCGGCACTTAGTCCAGCAGGACCAGCACCAACTATCAATACATCTACACAATTCATAGCGTGCCCTCCAATACATCAAAGAATTCCTCAAAGCCGTTGAACCAATACTTTGGGGTGAGTTTACCCGAGTTTCTAATTCCTTTTCGAGGAGGAAGAGTCGAGATAATGCAATCAATTCCGGCATTTTCTGCTGTTGCGTAGTCAAAATAGCTATCGCCAACATACAAAACCTCACTCTTATCGGTGATGCCTAATTGATCCATGATCATATAGACGCCCTCTGGGTCTGGTTTCATGCTTTTTACGTCTCCGCCAGAAACAACGGAATCAAATAACTTATCAAATCCGAGGATATCTAAAGACATCCAAGCGTGATTGTTGGTCTTATTGGTGTTTACCGCAACCTTGATGCCACGTTTTCTAAGCTCTTCGATGACTTCCTTACATCCTGGATACGATTTTGCGTAACTATAGTAAAAGTCATGGCTGACTTCCATATATCTCTTCTTGGAATATTCAACCGGAACATCAGGGAATGTCTTCTTCAAAGAATCCACTAGAGGCGGTCCAGAGAATGACATTATCTGATTTAAAGATGGGGTTTTTGTTGGGGTAAATTCCTTGAATAAAGAAGTCCAGGTCATGACCAAGACTAAATCGGAATCAAGGATGGTTCCATCCATATCGAAGATGACAAGCTTATACATTTGCTTCCTCCACAACTGGAGCTTCTTCGATTTTTGGAGCGTTGTCTTTCTTCTTGAAATACGATGCCCAAGCATAGCCAATTGTTGCGGCTAAAGATAAGACATTAGTCAAAGCAACGAGGACATATCCATAAGATAAGTTATAGACAACCTTTTCAGGATCATATCCATCCGGAATCAGTTTCAATCCCCTGTTGGACATGAAGAACAAGACAACGCCAACCAAGGCTAATGCTATAGATGATAAAACGACGATTGTAGATGTTTTTCCCTTAAGGAAACCAGCGATAATTGTGACGATTCCTGCAATAGCAAGGACAATTAAGCCGATTAATGCAAGAGTCGCGCCGTTATTGAACATCATATCGAAGCCGGTATATGCGGTATATGTGCCAGTTTCTGCTGAGATTGTGATTGATTGAAGCAATGGGAAGAGGAGAGAAAGAATGGTTAATCCTCCTGCAACCGGGAAAACGATCTTCTTTGTGTCTTCCCCTTTGCTCTCGACCCAGTCATGGATATGGAGAACAACGAAAATAGCAACACCGATGAAGATATAAGCCATGGAGTTACAGATTGACCATGAGTTATCAGTACCCATGTTATAGTTTGAGTCTCTTAATGGTTCGAGGATGAATCTCACGATACCATACCATGCGAAATAGCAACCACCTAAGTCTCCAGGAACGAGATATTTTTTGAGTCCTTCTCCTATTGCAAATCTAATGATGAAATATCCAGAGAGGTTGATCATCGCCTCAATGAACCAAAGAGGGACATGAATCATACCTGCGCCCAAAGACATTCCGCTTGGATCGAAATTCATCTGCATCAAAAGCCAGTTTGGAAGGATTCTCCAAATGCCGTCATTGACGTTTACTAATGCACCATAAACCTCAATGTTTGTGAAGTTTCCGGTTCTACCAATTGCCTGAGCAAGGAGAATTGTTGGGACAGCGAAGTCAATAACCCATCTTCTCTCCCAGTGAGGTCTTAAGAAGACGACAAGTAAATATCCAACGATAAATCCGCCGAAAGCACCGCCTAAGATGGTTAATCCGCCATTCCAAATTTGGAACATTGAATACCATGGCTGACCTGCGAATTCTCTGCTCCAGTTGCCAACGACATACCAGATTCTAGCGCCTAAGATACCTGCCAGGAAAGCGAGGATGGCGACAACATCAGCCTCTCCATGTTTTCCGTATCTCTTATAGAGATTATGGTCAGCAATCCAGTAACAAACACCGAATCCAAGAAGGATAAACAATGCGTAGAACGCGATCTTGAATCCGCCATACATATAGGTGTGTGGGTTTCTGATTCCGTCCGCCCATTCAGGCTCCCAAATGATACCGTTACTTGTGGCGGTGAAATGGAATCCATTCTCATCGATTCCGAATCCGGAGATGAGAGGATAGGCTAAATAAGGACCGATGCCATTACTCCATATCAAAAAGGAAACAACGACAACAGGAATTGAGATAAACATTATCTTTGAGACAAGCTTTCTATATCCTGGATCGATATTTGTCTTGTAGTATCTAAATCTAAAGCCTAAGACAAGGGTGTTGATGCTAGCGGCTAAAATAACTCCGCCGACGAACATCATGATAGCCTGGAGGGCAAATGAAATTGATTCGCCTTCAAATACTCCTTCGATGAATGAAGTCTTGGTCCACCACTTGTTAATAACGACCAAACCGATATTTACTAGAAGTGAGCCTAAAGAGGTCACGCCAACCAACAATCCGAGGGTTTTGAAGCTCTTTTTGCTGATTTTGCTCTTCTTTGAACGCTCCACCTTCTTAACAGTAAGAACCTGATAGACAATTGAAGCGATAATTGCCAAGAATCCAATGATCAATATTGCATATCCCATATTATTCTACCTGTCCTTTCTCTTTTGCGTTTTTGAGGGTTTCCTTAAGGAATTTACCCGTGTATGAAGCCTTGCAGTTTGCAATTTCTTCTGGTGTGCCAGTTGCCACGATCTTACCACCTTTATATCCGCCTTCTGGGCCGATATCGATGATATGGTCTGCAACTTTGATGACGTCTAAGTTGTGTTCGATAACGATTACCGTATCTCCGTGGTCCACTATCTTCTGGAGGATTGTGATCAATCTCTTGATGTCATCCGTATGAAGACCGGTTGTTGGCTCATCAAGGATGTAAATTGTCTTGCCTGTTGGCCTCTTTTGGAGTTCTAATGCAAGCTTGACTCTTTCTGCTTCTCCACCCGATAAAGTGGTTGCTGGCTGACCGAGTTTGATATATCCAAGGCCAACATCGTATAAAGTCTTGATCTTTCTATAAATCTGAGGCCTGTTCTCGAAGAAATGCATAGCCTCTTCCACTCGCATCTCAAGGACATCAAAGATGTTCTTTCCCTTATAGTAGCAATCAAGTGTTTCCTGATTGTATCTCTTGCCATCGCATTCATCACATTTGACATAAACGTCTGGCAAGAAGTTCATTGGAACCCAGGTAACACCTGCGCCCTGACACTTCTCACATCTGCCTCCGACTACGTTGAAGGAGAACCTTCCCTTGTCAAAACCTTTCGCTCTAGCGTCTTGAGTCTCGGCAAAAACAGCACGGATGTCATCGAAGACTTTCGTGTAGGTTGCCGGGTTACTTCTTGGAGTTCTACCAATTGGCTCTTGAGTGACATTAACAACCTTATCGATATATTCAAGTCCACTGACAGAAGAATGTTCTCCAGGGACTACATCTGCTTTATTAAGCGATTTTGCAAGGATTTGGCATAGGGTCTCGTTAACAAGTGAAGACTTACCAGAGCCAGAAACACCGGTTACAACGGTAAATGTGCCAAGAGGGAATGCGACATCGATATTTTTCAAGTTGTGGCACTTACAGCCCTTTATGACCAATTTCTTGCCATTTCCCTTATGTCTTTCCTTTGGAACCGGAATGTATTTACGGCCAGAGAGGTAATCTCCGGTGATTGATTCGGTGTTATCGATGCATTCCTGGACAGTGCCATTAACGACGACATTTCCGCCATGCACACCTGCACCAGGCCCGATATCAACAATGTGGTCTGCTGACCTCATCGTATCTTCGTCGTGTTCAACAACGATTAATGTGTTGCCTAAATCTCTCATCTCTTTAAGTGTTCCGATGAGTTTTGCGTTATCTCTTTGATGTAAACCGATTGATGGCTCATCAAGAACATACAAAACTCCGGTTAATCTTGAACCGATTTGAGTAGCCAATCTAATTCTCTGAGCTTCTCCGCCCGATAATGTGAGGGCCATTCTGTCCAAAGTTAGATACTCTAATCCAACATTTAAAAGGAATTCTGCACGGTTTCTAATCTCTTTTAAGACCAAATCACCGATTTGAAGCTCATTTGGAGTGAGTTTAGTTCTTGTATCATCAAGCCATTCAACAAGCTTATCGATTGTTAAACATGTCGCCTCATAGATATTGAGACCATTAATTTTAACGGATAATGCCTGTTCATTTAATCTAGCTCCATTACAGCAATCGCATAGAGTGTCTCTCATGTACGTTGCATAGTATTCGAGCATGAATTTTGAGGTTGTATCAGCATAGAGTCTCTCAATTCTTTTCTTAACGCCTTCAACATATCCTCTCTTATGCATCTGGTTACCACCGACTGTTGTAATGACATGATCCATTGGCTTATCAGAGCCGTTGAGAATGATATCCACTTCTTTCTTGCTCAATTCATTCCATGGCTTATCTTTATCGATTTTGTACTGTTTGCAAAGATAATCAAATTCCTGCCACTCGATGTTCTTAGAACCAATAATGTTCTTGTAATAACGGATAGCGCCTTGATTGATGGTCTTTGTTGGGTCTGGAACGAGCAAATCCACTGCAACTGCCTGCTTAATTCCTAAACCCTTACACTCCGGACAATAGCCAAGAGGCGCATTGAACGAGAAAAGTCTTGGCTCAAGTTTTGGAACTGAGAAGCCGCATTCTGGACATGTATGATGACTAGAAACCAAGCGTTCATCACTATCTGTATAAATGAGGATGTAGCCATGACCCCAGTCTAAAGCTAATTCGACGTCTTCGTGCACGCGTGTCGCGATATCTCCTCTTATTACTAAGCGGTCAATAACGATATCGATGTCATGTCTCTTATTCTTGTCTAATTCAGGCACCTCATCGACGAGCATGAATTCTCCATCGATTCTGATTCTCTGGAAACCCGCCCCTTTGATTTTATCTAATGAGTCTTTGTGGGTTCCTTTCTCGTGTCTAATAACAGGAGCAAGAATCTGAACTCTTGTTCCCTCCTCATGAGCGAGAATGATGTTTGACATCGCGTTTGGGGATAAAGAAACGATTGGGTTGTGGTGTTTTGGACAATATGGAACACCGATTCTTCCATATAAAAGACGGAAGAAATCGTAAATTTCTGTTACGGTTCCAACTGTTGATCTTGGGTTATGTGATGTTGTCTTCTGGTCAATAGAGATTGCAGGAGATAAACCTTCGATTGAATCAACATCCGGCTTATCTACTCCGCCTAAAAATTGACGGGCATATGGAGATAACGATTCAACATATCTTCTTTGACCTTCTGCATAAATCGTGTCAAAAGCCAAGGTAGACTTACCCGAGCCTGAGACACCTGTGAATACCGTTAGAGTTTCCTTTGGTATTGATATATCGACATTTTTGAGGTTATTTTCCCTCGCACCTTTAATAATGATGTACTTTCTAGAATCCATGGTCTTATTATACGAAATAATAAGAATAGTTGATACACCGAAAAATGTGGTAGTCGCATACCTGCAAAGAAAAAGGTAGGCCGAGACCTACCTTAGACTTTGATTTTAGAAGATTATAAACCGAACTTCTTGATAGCAGTCCATCTCTTCTTAGCGTACTGCTCTGACTTTGTGAGGAGCTCTTCTGCTTCAGCTGGGTTGACAACTGGGAGCTGTGAGTAACGTGTTTCATGCATGATGAAGTCACGGAACTTTGTGAAGTCTGGCTCTTTGCAGTCGATCTGGAGAGCGCCTGTGCCATCTTCGTTGAGCTTGCGTGGGTCATAGCGGAATGTTGTGAAGTAACCACACTCGACTGCGTCCTTCTCTTCCTTGATTGAGTTGACGAGTCCGCCCTTGATTCCCTGGTTGACGCATGGGCAGTAGCAGATGATTAAGGATGGACCATTGTATGATTCAGCTTCCTTAAGTGCTTTGATAGCTGCCATTGGGTTAGCGCCGAGAGAGATCTGAGCAACATAGACGTGCTGGTATGACATTGCGATGAGTGCAAGGTTCTTCTTAGCTTCCTTCTTACCTGAAGCTGTGAACTTAGCGATCTGGCCTGTCTGTGATGACTTTGATGCCTGACCACCAGTATTTGAATAGACTTCTGTATCGAGGACTAAGACGTTGACGTCTGCTTCGTTAGCTAAGACATGGTCTAAGCCGCCGTAGCCGATATCGTATGACCATCCATCACCACCGACGATCCAAACTGACTTATCGAGTAAGTCTCTGTAGTATTCGCGGAGTTCCTTAACTGCTTCATTTGCTGAATTTTCAACAGCTTCCATGAGGCTTGGGATGATCTTTCTGCACTCCTTGCGGTTCTTGACGTTAGCAAGGTAGTTCTTTGCGAGTTCCTTTAATGCTTCTTCAACATCATCAGCAGCGATTGCAGCGTTGAGGATACGAGCGATGTTCATCATCTTGTAGTCTGATGCGATTCTCATACCGAAGCCGAATTCTGCGTTGTCTTCGAAGAGTGAGTTAGCCCAAGCGACGCCTTCGCCCTTCTTGTCTGTGACGAATGGTGTCATTGGGGTTGAGCCTGAGTAGATTGATGAGCAGCCTGTTGCGTTAGCGACGAGCATATCTTCACCGAATAACTGAGAGACTAATCTGTAGTATGGAGCTTCTCCACAGCCTGCGCAAGCGCCTGAGACTTCCATGTATGGCATGAGGAATCCAACGCCCTTGACTGTTGAGAGGTTGTAGATTTCTGACTTGTATGTGACATTGTGGTAGCAGTAGTCAGCATTGTCCTGTTCAGCGAACTGACCCTTAGCTTCGACCATCTTAAGAGCGATCTTGCCTGAGCCTGTCTTCTTAGCTGCCTGGTTAGCCATACACTCTGAGACGCAGAGTCCACAACCAACACAGTTCATTGTTGAGACTTCGAGTCTATATGTGAGGCCTTTAGCTGGAGCCATTGCTGGCTTGTTGTTAGCCTTGATTGCTTCTGGAGCGTTTGCGAGTTCATTCTCGTCTAAGAGATATGGACGGATTGTTGCGTGAGGGCAAACGAATGCACACTGGTTGCACTGGATACAGTTCTCTGGGATCCACTGTGGAACCATGTCAGCGATAGCTCTCTTCTGGCGATATGTGATATTTGGTTCCATAGTGCCATCAGCGAGTTCTGACTTGAGGAATGTTGATGTTGGGAGCTCGTCACCATCTAATGTGTCGATTGCTTCAACATAATCTTCGAAGTATTCGTCTTCTGACTTCTTTGCTTTGACCTTAGCAACTGGGAGCTCTGCCCATTCTGGCTTGACTGCGACTTCTCTTAAGCCTTCAGTTCCAGCGTCGATTGCCTTCCAGTTGAGTTCGACGATAGCCTGGCCCTTCTTAGCGTATGACTTTTCAGCGAACTTCTTCATCCACTTGTTAGCCTCTTCGTATGGCATGATCTGCTGTGAGAGGTAGAAGAATGAAGCCTGGAGAATGGTGTTGGTGTGACGTCCCATTCCGATTTCTTTTGCGATCTTGTTTGCGTCGATGACATAGAACTTAGCGTGCTTCTCTGCGAGGAGGTGCTTCATTCTGTTTGGCATGACTTTTTCAAGGGTTGCATCATCCATATCTGTGTTGAGGAGGAATGTACCGCCATCAGCGAGGTTGGAGATGATATCGAATCTCATGATGTATGTATCAAGAGAGACTGAGATGAAGTTAGCGTTCTTGACGTAGTATTCGGACTTGATTGGATCCTTACCGAATCTTAAGTGTGAACGTGTTGTACCACCAGCCTTACGTGAGTCATACTGGAAGTATGCCTGAGCATACATACCTGTTGCATCACCGATGATCTTAACTGATGACTTGTTAGCTGAGACTGTACCATCTGAACCTAAGCCATAGAATAAGCATGATGTGTAGGTGTGTGGGATCTTGTATGAGCCATCAACTGGGATTGAGAGATGTGTGACATCGTCGTTGATACCGACTGTGAAGCCGTTCCAGTGATTCTCTGCATCGAGGAAGTCATAGACTGCCTTGACGTCCTTTGGCTGTGTATCCTTTGATGATAAGCCGTAACGTCCGCCGAGGATAACTTCGACTTTTCTACCTTCGTTAGCAAGAGCTGCAACGACATCGAGGTAGAGAGGTTCTCCGACTGAACCGTTTTCTTTGGTTCTGTCAAGAACTGCAATCTTCTTGACTGAAGCTGGGATAGCTGCAGCTAAGAGTTTGCTTGAGAATGGACGATAGAGGTGAACCTTGACGATACCAACCTTTTCGCCTTTTGCGTTTAAGTCAGCGATGACTTCGTCTGCTGTTTCGCAAACAGAACCCATTGCGATGATGATCTTTTCTGCGTCTGGAGCGCCTTCGTATACAAATGGAGCATACTTTCTTCCGGTTAATCTTGATGCTTCAGCGAAGTACTTTGATGCGACTTCGATAACGTTGTCGAAGTACTTGTTCTGAGCTTCTCTACCCTGGAAGTAGATATCATCGTTTTCAGCACCACCACGGGTAACTGGGTGGGTGTGTGGGTTAAGAGCGTGTGCTCTATATGCCTCGACCTTATCCATTGGGAGGAGCTTCTTCCACTCTTCCTTGTCGACGAATTCGACATTCTGGACTTCGTGTGAGGTTCTGAATCCGTCGAAGTAGTGTAATACTGGGACAGATGAATCAATTGCTGTTAAGTGAGCAACTGGAGCAAGGTCTGCGATTTCCTGAACTGAGTTTGAGCAGATCATTGTTGCGCCTGTCTGACGGCATGCATAGATATCTGCCTGGTCTCCGAAGATGGAAAGGGCTCTTGTTGCTAATGAACGAGCGGAAACGTGAAGAACTGCTGGGAGTAATTCACCGACCCACTTGTAGAGGTTTGGAATCATTAAGAGTAAGCCCTGGGAAGCTGTGTATGTTGTTGATAAGCCTCCTGCCTGCAATGATCCGTGGACAGCGCCTGATGCGCCTGCTTCTGACTGCATCTCGACAACCTTGACTGTTGAGCCGAAGAAGTTCTTTTCGCCGTGTGAAGCAAGAACGTCAACATACTCTGCCATTGGTGAAGATGGAGTGATAGGGTAGATAGCTGCTACTTCTGTGAAATAGTAGCTCTCAATAGCTGCGGCTGTGTTGCCGTCAACTGATTTAAAAGACTTTTTGATTTCAGCCATTTTGTTGAAAATCTCCTTATACGGCTATAAGTATAGTTATACCAATATTAAGATACAACGAGAAAAAATAAAAAGGCCCCTTATAGGGGGCCTAGTTGTTGATAACTAACCGATATTAGAAGGTTGGTGCCTGGCAGTAGAGAGTATTCCAAACAGTTGTCGTGCCATCTGTTGCTCTTACTGGGACGGCTCTCCAATAATCCTTTGAGTTAGGGTTCATGAGCATAAGATCAACAGTAACTGTCTTGTTTGCGAACTCATCTGTTAACCACTTGTACTGTGAAGCTGATGATGAGTAGCAAAGTGCATAAGCTGAATCTTCTGCTTTAGCCTTTAAGTTAAGGTTTGTTGAATATGCACTGGCTTTCAATTCAACGAAGAATTCCGCTCTAAACATCTTGGTCTGCATTGTTAATGCACCACCCTTTGCAGTTAAAGCGATGATTTCCTCTGCGGTCTTATCGGTTACATAAGCGGCTTCTGATGGCTGGTGGTTGCCGTGGAAGTTCTCCTCAACCGTTGCGCTCTCGATCTGAATCTGACCGAGATAGTTTGTGGCCTCTGGGTTCTGCTTATATGTTGCTCTCTTACCTGTGACGATGACTTCATCTCCGATCTTAAGAGTCTTTGATGTTGCTTCGCCATCAGTTGGAAGGACTGCGATTGTGCCGGTCTCATCCGTGATGAAGAATCCGTACTTGTTGGTGTATGAGCCCGTGACAACGCCCTTAACGCAAACTTCTGTTTCAGCTTCGGTGTTGATTGATTCAAGAACTGTGATTGGATTTAAGACCTTGGCCTCTTTGTATTCAAGCTCCACTGTCTTTGATTTACTGACGCCGTTATATGTTGCGGTGATTGTAATTGTGGACTTGCCATAGGCAGTTCCGGTGTGAAGGACCTTCTTTCCGCCTTCTCCATCTGTGATGACGAATGCGCTTGTGTTGCTTGATTCGTAAGAGATTGAGACGCCTTCAAAGCCTAAGAGTTCTGAAGAAACGCTGGTGATTAATTCAGTAGCTGGATCTGCTGTATATTTAGCATCGAACTGCTCATCTACTTCGTAATCCAACGCATACTGAGCTGCATTTGCAGTGTCGAACTTATAATTCTTGTCTGTTACCTGAACAGGGAGGAATCTCCATAAGCAACCGGTTGCTGATGACTTTGCGTTCAATGCGATGAAGTATGTTTCGCAGATCTTTCCATCTAAAGGAAGAGCCCAATCAAGGTCTGCTCCATTGCATAATGTGTATACGTATGAGCCCGTGCGTCCATCAATATCATTGATATAAACATTGTTGAATCCTGCTCCAGGGGCGTATTTGATAAGAGCATTGGCTTTGAAGAGCTTGCCTGTAATATCTTCTGAATATGGAGTGTTCATGACATCCTTAACGGTTGTCTCCACTGCCACTGACTTATCGAATTCATTGGTGCCCTTATCGTTTTCAAGGAGTGTGACGTTTGTTAGCTGATTGCAGCCTTTGTATCCCCACTTCTCAGCGTTTGCGGTTTCTGATGAAACGACGAAATACACCTTTTCTGCTGCAAGGGTAACTTTGTTACCAATTGCAACCTGACCTGCTGCATCGACGTCGTAGACGTAGATTGAGCCGGTGTTATCAACAAGCAAGAATCCTGCTGCTGATTTCTTTGAATCAACGTTGATTTGAGCAACAACACCGCTGACCTTAAGAAGGCTCTCTTCTGGAGCGACTCTAGCCTCAGCGATTGTTGCTGTCTTATAGTCATCTGGGCTGACTGTTGGCTTATTGTGGGTGAACGAGACAAGAGTAGCCTTGCCCATTTCTGGTTTTTCTTTGAAGACGTGGACAGAACCTTCGACTGTGATTGTGTCGCCTTTGACTGGCCTATCTTCTAACTTATCGTATGAAGTTCCATCCGCTCCATAGACTCCATAAACATAGAGTTCGCCTGTCTCATCTGCGATCGTCATCTCTCCGAACATCGAGTTAGAAACGGTCTTGATGGTTCCGGTGATTCTATACTTCTCGGTTGTGTATGTTTCTCCCGCAGCCTGCGCGATTTCAATTGCTTTAGCAATAGTTACCGCCGTTGTTTCAGCAGGTGTTGATGGATTATCTTCTTTTGGAGTATCAACGATTGTGGACGTTGCAAAACCTGGTTTTTCTCCGTATTTTCTGAGTTTGCCCTTGAGGGTGATGGTATCCCCTACTTTAATGCCAAGTGCGGAGATTGACTCGTCGTTCTTGCCATAGGCTCCATAGACGTAAATTGAACCTGTTTCGTCCTCGATTTCCATTTCTCCGAAGACTGAGTTAAGAATGCTCTTAACTTTTGCGGTTACCTGGTACTCCGCTGCGGTTGGGGTTGTTCCTGCTGCATTAGCAAGTTCAATTGCCTTAGCAATGTTGATTGTGGTCGTCTCGGTGTTTGGTGACGATGATTCTACAGATGTTTGAGGTTGGCTTGTCGATGGCTTGCTGAGTCCCCCTAAGACCTCATCTGGAATCTCAAATGAGCAACTTGTAAGGAAAAGACCGGCTAACGTAACCAAGGAAAGCACTTTAAAAGCTTTTTTCTTCATAAGAACTCCTTAATCATGTCATACCAATTGGGGGGATAGTGATATAAATCACCAGTTGTTGCCTTCGCTTATGTGGTCGGGCCAATAGGTTTAACACTATGATTTTAGATTCAAGCGCGCCGATAAACAAGATTATATCTTGAAATATATTGATGTAAGAGTTTCCAATGCATGAAAAAAGCCCTGATTTCTCAGAGCTTAGCTTTCAAGATGGTGATCCGTGGGGGACTCGAACCCGCGACCCGCTGATTAAGAGTCAGCTGCTCTACCAACTGAGCTAACGGACCATCGCGCTTAATTGCGCTTGAATATATTAGTACTAAGAAAAGAATCGTGCAAGAAAAAATATTAAAAAAGCCCCTATCCTTTTATATATTAGGATGAAGGGCTAATTTTTATTTGCCTGTCAGCAATAAGCCAGATGAAGGATTGATGCCTGAATCATCTAATCCAGCACATGTGAATGTGACATCATCAAGGTTATCCTTCTTCTTGAGTTTCTTTCCTTCAAGAGACGATAAACATGAGAATGAGTATTCAATGACGTAGTGATTTGTGGCTGTTGGACTTACATCTTTGATTCTTCTTGAATAATAAGTGAAGGCCCATGAATCGCCGACTTTATCAAGAGTGATGTAATCTGCGACTGTTCTTGTGATGTCTCCCACCTTATAAGTAGCCTTCATCGTATATCCGGCAGTGTTTCCGGCAACCGAGGTTGCAAGATAGATGGATGAGTAATTGATTCCGTTAACTTCTCCACTGCTATGACCGATGAATGACTTCATGCCTTCATAGGCGGTATTTACGATTCCGTAGTCGCTTGAGATTAAGTCTAATGCGCTATCGCGATATGAATCGATGAATGTCTTGTCTTTTGATGAGACGCCAGCCTTATCGCTTGTAAGAATGAAGCCGATATCGTTTTTGACGAATCCAGTGATGGAAACCGATTTGCCAGCAACTGTTGAATTGAGGACAAAATCCATTCCTTCAAACAATTCTGCAGAATGTCCAATGACTTCTTCTCCAATTGATGGAGCGCCTTTGGTGCTATTGAATGAGAGGTATGTTTTAGCGACTGTGACGTTAGGATCGCTTGGCATTGCAACGGTGAGGAAATCTTCAACTCCGTCTATCACCTTGCCAAATGAGTCCATTCCGCAGGATGCAAGAAGGACTAATGATAAGCCTAGTGCTAGGAAATTCTTTCTTTTCATGATTACTGTCCCCTTTCTCCGCCTTTGTTTTCAAGGTTAGCGCCGATTCCAAACAATGCAGCACCAAGGACAAAAACTAGAGCAGCAACGATTGCACCCCATGCGCAGTGGCAATAGAGGGAATCGTACATGAAGTAATCAGCTAATTCACCTTTAGCGGTTGCTGATGTGTTACCGAAATTATTGGCAACCATAAACCAGACAGGGCTTGCGATTGCGCCAAATCCTCCAAGTGCGATACCAAGAACTGCGAGCTTTGAGAATTTTTCCATCTTCTTTGAGAAGGTAACCAAGAAAGCCAAGGCTGCGAAGATCACCATAGCGACCAAGATAGCGAAGAGGATTCCGTTAAATGAAGCCTTGAGTGTTGATAAAAGGTGAGGTGTGTCTTCACTCTTGAGATATAAAGCGAAATATCCGCCACCAAACAACGCGTTAGGTCCGTAGATTGTCTGAGCAGGGAATGCGTTAGCTCTAATTGAGTCGAATGTTGAAGCTGAAGAATAAGTTCTATATTCGATTGTGACTGTTGGAAGTATGACGGTTAAGACGATTCCAACAAGACATGAAACGATTCCTAATAGACGAAGGATGACGCCTGGTCTCTTGATTGTTTCTTTGTTGATGACGAGGAATGGTTCTTTTTCTTCGACGACCACTTCTTCATCGCGAATGATGTTTTCTGCCATTTGTCTACCTCCTATTTAGCCTTAGGCTGTCTATGTTTAAACATCCAGATGGCATGTCTAATTGTTTTCCTGATTGCCTTAAACCATGTCACAAAGATAACTTCGACTGGTTTTGATTCAAGAGAACGAGTTGCACGAATGTTTTCAATATCGAAGAGGATCTGTCTCTTTTTGCGTGATGTGATGATTCCAAAGACTGCGCCGACAAGGAAAAGGATACCTCCGGCGATTAAGGCGACCATGCTGACCCAGAACTCTGAGCAAGCAGTGTTGACCACGTATTCGAAATCCTGAGTGTCAGGAATCTGAACTCTTGAGAATGATAGGTAATAGAACAAGAAACCGATAATTGCGATTGTTAAGCCGATGACAACGAATGAAAGATAATGGGAGAGAGCATGTCTGCAATCGTTTGTCTTCTTATGCAATTTCTGGACGAAAGGACGGACTTCTTCTTCGCTGATTGTGGTTGATAATTCTCCGCCACATGAGCACTGAGCGCCTTCGTTAACTATTTTTTGGCAAGTTTTGCAATAATATTTCATAAGTTTTCTTAGAGTCTAGTAATTGAAGTTAGGATCCTTCTGTCCGTGGACTCTTAAGCCCTCCTTTGCAGCTTTGTTCTCGGCATCCTTCATGTACTGATAGTACGAAATGCCGTTGATTAGCATCTTCCCACTTGTGTCTCCTGAGAATTGAACCTTCGAATATCCGTTGAGGACAATGAAGTAATTCACAAGGAAGTAGGATGAGAGATCGCCTGACTCTTCGTTACTTGCCCATACATAGCAGAGCAATCTTCCGAATGTTTCGGTGACCGAGACGCCTGGTAGCGATTGAAGCATGAACTTCTTCGCCTTTTTGAGAATCGAATTGGTGTAATCAGCAGCGGCGTATCCCCAAGGCTGTGCATTGATGGATGTGCCATGCTGAGTCTCAGGCGTGTCGAGATTCTCGTATCGACAGCTGTGACCATCTTCATACCCTGCTGCATTCACTTCGCTAGAATAGTTGAATCTAGTGGTGTCTCCATCTCCGTATGATGCGATGGTGACTTCCGTAAATCCTCCTCCGCCTGTTGTGTCGTTTTGGAGGAATGGCAAGGAGTAGAATTCTTGCGTAATGCTTGGGCCCTTAAGCAATTCATTCTCGCTTATCGGGCAACCATACTTGCCAAGCCTTTCAGAGTTTACGTTGGAATAACCAATGTAATCGTATGGTTCGAATATGTCCGCGCCATAGTAGTACTCATTCTTTCTTACCATGTCGAGGGATTCACACCAGGTCGTGGAATATCCAGGAACCCCTAATGTGTCAACTTTCTTATTCCCATGGGCAAGAACCATTGGGTATTTGCCGATATTTGGGAACAATTCGTCGGTTTGGTTGGTAACTGCAAGGATTTTCTCGTTTGAACCCTTATATGCGACAACATATGGGGTTTTTGGGGAGATTTCTCCTTTTAGTTTGATTTCGTAAGGATCTGAGAGAGATCCGGATCTGTAGATGATTATCGAATACTCAGATAAATCAATTTTCTTGTCTCCGATATTCGATATCTCAACCGCTCTATCATTCACTGAGGTACCGACGTAGAATTCAGTGAATATCAAGCTCGATCCGCTTTCGTATGCTAGAGCACCCTCCTCAATGGATGATGACTCAGTTACGTTTGGTGTTGAGCAAGATGCAAGAATGGCTAGCCCAATTAGACTTAACGCCAACTTCTTCATCTTTATTCTCCTATGTAATTTGTAACTTCGGCAATTTTAACTGTGCCGAATGCTGCGCAGCTAACTGAAACTTGATATGCATCGTAGCCATCAGTTCCATCAGCTAGATAGAACGTGAAATTGATAACTTTGCTGCTTGCGCCGATGTACATTTTGATTGACTTGAATGTCAAACCAGCTTCGTGGACTACGTTATAAATGCCTAATGAAACAGCCAATTTCTCAACTAGAGCATCATTTGCTCCGTCTCTGTTGAGGAAGAAATATCCGCTTCTCTGAGTGGCGAATTCTGGAACGAATTCGGTCTCATATGTCAAAGCGTCTGCGCAAATTTCTTCTGGGACATGGTACATATCCTTGTATGAGCCAGTTCCGACTTTATCACCGAGAACAAGGACCGATTTTTCTGTTGCGGCGTCCTTCTCCTTTGTCCATGCATACACTCCTGCAGCAATTCCCTTCTTTGCAGCTAACTCAGCATCGACATCAATAAGTCCCTGGTTAGTTGTTAGATTGGTGAAATTTCTGTAAGTAGAGAAGCATGCAACATCAGAATAGGTTGTTGTAACGCTTGGTGCCATTTCAGTATCAAAGAACGAGTAAGTCACATTGACGTTAAGGGCAGTATCGTGGAACCATCCAAAAGCGTCATGGATTGTGTAGTCGCCATCGCTTGCGGCCATAGACGAGCTAGTTGTTGTCTCAGAATTTGAAGAGACAACGTCTGTTGTTCCAGCACATCCCACTAATGCAAGTGTGAGCATTGGAAAAATTATTTTCTTCATTAGGTGTTTCATAGGTTTATTTTATATAAATAAAAACTCACTTGCAACTAATTGCACACATGCACGCACAAAAAGAAAAAGCCAAGA
>JAKSVE010000014.1 GCA_024408295.1 Bacilli bacterium | reverse complement strand
CCAGAGATAGGAAGATTCATAAGTCCTGATAGTGTGGATTATCTTGATCCAACAAGCATAAACGGATTAAACCTTTATGCATACTGTAATAATGATCCGGTGAACTACTGTGATCCTTCAGGACATATGACTATTAGTACTATTATCGCTTTAGTGGTTATAGGTTTAGCGGTAGTTTCGACTGCTGCTACTATAACTTATGGCGCTATCACAGAAACTCCTATCGTGTTGGATTTATCTGTTTCTGCGGGCATGGGTGCCGGTGTTGGGATTAAAGCTGGAATGTCAGTTGTATTTGATTTTAAAAATGGTAGCGTAGGATTTTATCCACATTTAGGATATTTCTATGGTGCAAAATGGAATATATTCGGTATTTCATATTCCACGGGAATCGTAAAAAACTACGTTAATGAAGGTGATTATGCTGGTCCATTTGTCGATATGGGCGCTAGCTATTATGGTGGGGTGGATATTTGTTATGATCCTAGGAATGATATTGAAAACACCGTTAAGGCGTATTCGTTAACGTTTGGAAATAATATCGGTGGGTATTATGGATACGATTATTATTGGTATGCTTGGAATATAAATTTTAATAAAAAGAGGAATTCTTTTGGAGAACTTGCATATGAGATTTAATGTAAATCCTGATAAATATCTTTTTTCCATTGGAATTGTTCTAATTGGATTTGTTACGATTATTTCTTACATAATTGCTGCAAATAATTATTTCATGCTCATAGGACTATCTATTTGGACTATTTTATCTTTTTTTATAATTAGACAAATAAATGTTAAGCTTTGTATCACTATTAACACATTTGTCTTTGTTAAAAAAGCCAAAAGAATAATCATAAAATACGAGGAAGTAATATGTATCAAACAAATATCAAATTACTCAAATCCTTTACATTGCGATAAATACATAATTGTTTCAAACAATGCTGTCGCTTCAAAAATAGAAATTCAAAACAGATCTTTTTCTAAATGGATAAAGAAAAATGAATGTAATTTTAAGATAGTAAAATCTTACACTATTGACTAAAATGTAAGCTAGGTATCCCAGTTACTAAACATGCGATGGTTCAAACTGCTGCCACTGAACTGTGGCTAGTCTTATCTTGTTTACAAAATAACAGGGATTTGCCAAGGAAATTTGCATAAATACAAATTACTGACCAAAAGCCTATAATACAAAAAGACGATTTATATGACGCAGATTTCTTGAAACAATGTCACATATTCCATTGCTAAGATACATAGCGAAATCGCTAGAACGCTAATCAACACTATTAAAAGCACATCTTGTCCATCGGAAGACGAGAAGCGTTACAGGGCGATGAGATTGACACATGCTATATCCAGTTGGAGGCAATAATAATACAATGGTTAGGGACTCAATCTTTTGGTGTAAAGAATGATATTCAAACAACACTTAAACAGGCATATGCCTGAGATAGTATATATCCATGATGACTACGATACCGCTTAAACTTACATAGGCGCGCCTTCATGGAGCTAGTTTCAGACAAAAAGCCGAGGATATAAACGGTATTAAGAGAACCTTACTAGCTCAACATGAGTTGTTTTCGAACAAAAATGCTAATCGACAATAAATATGTCATACCTGTAATTGAACGATGTCAAAACCCCACGTTAAATGGAGCGGAAATCCTTGACACGGTCAATAACACTATGGAGAAATATTGGAAGAAGAATATAAAGACTACCCATTACCTGCAATTTCGCGAGCATTTTAAAGACTCATGCGTAAATTCTTCTTATGCTGTTACCAGAAAATTGAGATGTCAAAGCAGTAACGAGCGCATTTTCCTATTACATAACGGAAGGCAAAGAAGCGGTATTTTTATACCATATATCACAGAGAGAAATCTGTTGCTGGTCACAGAATGCTCAAAGTGCAACTTGGAAATTGTCCTCTATGGCAATATCTGAGATAACAAAGACTTAATTTATGGAGAACCAAACAACCGCAGAATTGGCCATTCTAATAGCCCTCAATTGTTTTAAGGAAAAGATGTACATAGATGACCGCATATCAAAAAATTACGAACACATCATCGTCAACGATCTTTCAAAAGAGAGAATACGTGGCAATCATCGAAAAACAATAAAGAAGCGTCGATAACAACACCAAGCAAAAGTGTTTTCGTTACGGAACTGCCAATAATTATAAATAAGATGGACAATATGGGCCGCGGACAGCCCGCGACTACTCAAAGATGTGAAACCGCTTTTCTAATCATATTTATATGAAATGATAAAACATACAGTATCTTGTACTTGACACGAATACAACTGTCTTTAGAATAGAGACATGTTTTATTCAACAAGAGACTCAAAATTAAGAGTAAAAGCATCTGAAGCCATTCTTAAAGGCTTAAGCGGAGATAAGGGTTTGTTCCTCCCTGTCTCAATGCCAAAGATCAAAATCGAGGAACTACTTGATCTTTCATATCAGGATTTAGCGTCCTACATTCTTTCTTTATATCTAGATGACTATTCAATCGAAGAAATTAAAGATTGCGTAGAAAAAGCTTATTCAAAAACCAACTTCCAAGATGAGATAATCGGCATCCATAAGGAAGAGTCTTTTTCTGTATTGGAGTTGTTCCATGGGCCAACCGTCACATTCAAAGACATGGCCTTATCGCTTCTCCCTCACTTGATGAGTGTTGCAAAACGCAAAAACAATATTACAAAGAAGATGATGATTCTCACCGCTACTAGCGGAGATACAGGCTCAGCTGCTTTATCTAGCTTTGCTAGCAGCGAAGATATCGGAATCTCAGTCCTCTATCCTGATGGCGGAATCTCCGGCATCCAGGAAAGACAGATGCTCTATTTCACATCGAATAAATCTAGGGCATATGCATTAACTGAATCAAACTTCGATGATTGCCAGAACATCGTTAAGAGACTCCTTAACATGGATCAGGACAAGATAATCCTTAGCAGCGCTAACTCAATCAACATTGGAAGACTTCTTCCACAGGTCGTTTACTATGTTAGAGCATATATCGAATTAGTAAATAACGGCACCATTAAGATGGGCGAACCTCTTGATGTTGTTGTCCCAACTGGAAACTTCGGTAATATTTTTGCCTCATATATCGCAAAGAATATGGGTGTTCCATTCGGAAAGATCGTCTGTGCATCCAACGAGAATAGAGTCTTAACCGACTTCTTTGAAACTGGTGTTTATTCACTTGATAGAGAATTCATCAAGACAAATTCCCCATCCATGGACATCCTCATCTCTTCCAATTTAGAGAGATTGCTTTATCTCTTGTCTGGAAACGATGAAGAGGTCAGAGGATATATGGCCTCACTTGCTAGCGAGAAGAGATTCGAAGTCAGCGATGACATGAAGGCTAAGCTCAAGACATTTGGAGCATATTCAATCAATCAGGAAGATACCAAAAAGATGATTAAGTCATGTTTTGAAGAACATAACTATCTCATCGATCCACATACAGCAGTAAGCTATGGAGCATTTAAAAAGATGAAGACAGATAACCACGTCTTGGTCGTCTCCACCGCTTCACCATACAAGTTCACAGAAACAATTCTCGAGGTCTTTGGAGAATCATGCGATGACCCAGTAAAGGCTTTGGCTAGAATCGAAGAACTCACAGGCACAAAGATGCCTTCACAATTAAATAAGATCCTCTCCCATAAAGTCCCTCCATTTAAACTCTCAAGGGAGGAAGTCGACGATAGAATCTTCTCAGATAGAATTATTGAAGTCTCAGTTCCCGGAACAAGCGCAAACGTAGGTCCTGGATTTGATGTAGCCGGTATTGCTTTATCAATCTACAACACATGGAGATTCGAGCAATCAAATAAGGACGAATTGAATGGATTTTCAAGCGATTACCTTAAAAAGAACCTGGTTTTGCAGGCATATCACCATTATTTCGATAGCTTTGGAGAGAAATATATACCTGTAAAAATCACTGTAGTTAAGAACGATGTTCCAGGTTCAAGAGGCTTAGGCAGTTCATCAACATGCATTGTGGCAGGATTAAAAGCCGCTAATGAAATGCTCAATAGAAAACATAACGACTACGAGTTACTTGCTCTTGCTGCGGAATTAGAAGGACACCCAGATAACGCTGCCCCAGCATTATTTGGCGGATTTATCACAACTTGGAATGACGGCGTGTCCTATCACCCTGTTGCACATCCCGTCTCAAAAGACATCAAGTTCATTGTCGCCATTCCAAACGCAAAGATCTCAACTCATGAAGCTAGAAAAGTTCTTCCTTCCTCATTAAGTTTAGCTGATATCCAATTCAACGCTTCAAGATTGGTTAATATCCCATCAGCCTTTGCTAATGGCGATGTTGAGTCACTCAAAGGCTTAATTGAGGATAAGATCCATACACCATACAGAATGAAGTTAATCCCGGATGCTGAGAAGGTTAAGGCTATCGCAGAAAAGAATGGCTGCGCTTACGCTATATCTGGTTCCGGTTCAACACAGCTTATCATCACTAAAGACGCTTCAGTAATCGAGGCATTCGAAAGCGAGAAGTATTCAGTTGATTACACATTCAAATGTTTAGATATCGATTGTTGCGGAGCTACCGTCACGGAGGTCAAAAATGGATAACGACAAATTAATAGTCGACAAGAAGATTCTCCCTGACTTCTTCGACCATGTATTAGAAGCAAAAGAGCTTGTTGATGGCAACAGATTATCAGTCAGCGAAGCATGCAAGAGAACAGGAATTTCCCGTTCAACATTCTATAAATACAAGGATTTTGTGGAGATTCCTCCAGAAAATCTCATTAAAAAGGCCATTCTTGCCTTCAAGGTAGATGATGAGCCTGGCGTCTTATCAAACATATTGACAGAGATAGCCGCAAAGGGAGCAAACATCATAACAATCAATCAGAATGTCCCTATGCACAACCTTGCGTATATCACGATGATGATCGATTTTGGTAGAGCGCAGGAAACATTAGACGAGCTCGTAAAAAGAGCTAGAGAGGTAAAGCACGTTAAGAGTGTGCAGGTAATGAACCATGACTAATTTAAGAATCGGATTATTGGGATACGGAATCGTTGGTAAAGGCGTATTCTCGCTCGTCAACTCGCAGCCAGGAATGTCTGTTGTTAAAGTCTTCGACATCCCGGCTAAGAAGGATGTATTAAGAAACCTCCTTGTCACCGATTTCAAAGAAATCACTGAATCAGAAGATGTTGACATCGTCATCGAATGTTTAGGTGGAGACGATTTGCCATATCAGGCAATTATCTCTGCTTTAAAGAACGGAAAACATGTCCTCTCTTCGAACAAGGAAACAATTGCGAATCACTTCGAGGAATATATGACTCTTGCTAAGGAGCATAACGTTTCATTCTTATGCGAAGCAGCGGTCGGAGGTGGCATCCCACTTCTTCACAACGTAGTTGAAATTGCTAGATTCGACACCATTTACTCATTCATTGGATTATTGAACGGTACATGCAACTTCATCTTAACCAGGCTCACAAAAGACAAATACACCTTTGCCCAGGCACTTAAAGAGGCTCAGGATAGAGGTTTTGCTGAAAAGGATTATAGAGCAGACTTGTCTGGTGCGGACTTATTAAGAAAAGGAAGAATACTCGCTTCCTTGGCCTTCCATAAGGATATGGATTACAAGACCATTCCTTCATTTGGTATCGAGAACATCAACGATGAGATCTTCGAAAGCGTCAGCAAGCTTGGAAGAATACTCAAATTTGGTGTCTTCGGATACTACAAGGATGGCACTCTCTGTGTTATGTCTGTCCCATTCCTCTTCAAGCCAAACCACGCATTAAGTACATTGGATTACGAATTCAACGGAGTCCTCCTTGAATGCAAAAACAACTCCACAATCGAATTCATCGGAAAAGGCGCAGGATCACTTCCTACCGCTTCTGCAATCATGCAAGACTTGATGCATTTCCAAAGAGGAGGAAGCCGTATCGATATGGATGATATGTCCATGGCAAAAGTCGTCTTCGTCAAAGGCGAAGAATACTATGTATACCAAGACGGGGTGGGTGAAATCATCAGAGCCAACTCAGTTGAGGAATTAAAAAAGTACAAATTCATCGCAAAGATAGTTGATTAAGAACAAGTGTTTAGATAATTCTAAACATTTTTCTTTTTAGAGTTACAATAAACTCATGAAGAAATGGGCGAAGATAACATTAGGCATTGTGGGCGGGATCCCAATGCTTCTTTTAACCGCGGTCGGCATTACTGTAACAGACTTCACCGATAACACTCCAGACTATATATCAGAGATCAAGGATTTAGAGACCGGGGACTTATTGAAAGCCAAGGTAAACCAAGCGCTCAGCGATATGGATATCAGCGGGGAATTCGTCTACACATTCAACGAACAAGAACTAAATAACATCCTAGCCACAATCGTAAAAAATATCAAAATCCCCGCAATTTCGATAAAAAGTATCTACTTATCGGTTGGAGATGAAGGGAAAATTGAGGCGGAAGCGCCTTTCTGGATGGCATTTTATAGGAGTTGTTTAAAAGCAAATGGACTCCTGACCTACAAATCAAAAGAGATAGTGTTAACACTTAAAGACATATCACTTGGCTTACTCACGGAAACAAAAGGGCTAGTTAGAGCAATTCTAAACGACAACAATATTGCTTCAATCAACCAAAGCATCGTAGATTCTGGTGTTTACCTAAGCATTGAAAGAAGGGATGATGAACTAGTTGCAGTTATGACCGACCAAGACATACTCAAGACAATCGTAGCATGCACTGACTCTCCTTTAGGGTTCTTATATGCCGCTTTAGCGGGTGGCTTCTTAAACAACAGGCAAATCAAAGTGTTGATTAACGAAAATGGCTATACCGGCATCATCGTTGATACCAACCCAATTCTATAGTTTGAATAGAATTGACTTTTGTTTTATCCTTTATGCATGCAACACGTATTAGAGTTCATCAAAAAACATCAAAAAACGTTTGATAACGTGCTCTTTTCTTTGGTTGCTTTTGCTATACCTTTTACAATTATCGCCATAATCTTCACACAGTTGAACTTCACACCATTCGGAGATAAATCATCTACGATGATGACCTTAGACATGCAGTCGCAATACATCGTTTTCATGCGCTACTACAAAGAGGTCTTAACCGGAAGACAGTCAGCAATATACACCGGAGGCAAGGTATTCGGCGGAGACTTCATGTCCATCTTCTCTTATTATCTCGCCTCTCCATTCAATTTATTCCTAGTCTTCGTCAAGAGTGCGGATATCCCAGCTTTCTTTGCCGTAACATCAATGATTAAGATGTCTCTTGCCGGAGTCTTTTCTTATCTTTGTTTATCACTTACCGTTAAAAAACCAAGCCCAATATTCTTGGTGTCAGCAATTGGCTATTCACTCATCTCATACTCATTCATCTACATGTACAACTTCATGTGGCTTGATGGAGTTATGATTCTTCCTTTAATCGTCCTTGGACTTAACTTCTTGTACGAAGAAAAGGGTAGATGGGTTTATCCTCTAGCTCTTGGATATTCACTGATGACATCGTGGTATATCGGTGCGATGATTGCGATATTCTCGATTGTCTATTACATCTACAAATTAGGATCTGAAGCAAAAAATAAGCAGGATTTGCTCAAATATACCGCCAGATTCGCAATATTCTCATTAATTGGAGGATTGCTGGTATCACCATTCTGGCTAACCGCCTTCATGCATTTAAGTGGCACAAAAGGCTCTATTGCAATCCCGGATAACGAGACTATGTCAATCTCGACGTTCTTTGCAGGTTTTATTGAGAACCACTACTTGACCTACGGAGACATTGCTAGAAACCAGTGTTTCTTCACAATGTTCGTAGGATCAGTTGTTTTGGTATTCTTCCAACTCTACTTCTTCAACAAGTCATACACTCGTAGACAGCGTATTGCCTCAATCATCGTTCCGCTATTCTATTTTGCTGGAATGATGTCTCGCTCTTTAAATGCTCTATATCACGGAGGCAGAGAGCCAACATGGTTCCCTGGCCGTTACTCATTCATTCTTGGGTTTGTAGTGTGTTATTTTGCAGGATTAACTCTCCACGACATCAAGAAAGTATGGAAGCCAGGATTTGCCCTACCAATTGCATCACTTATCGTCGTATTCATCATATTTAAGGTTGTTCCGGCGGATTTAGGCTATTATCACGAATTCACCAACATCGCCTTAGCGATATATCTTGGTTCATTAGCGATCGCCTTCGGATATAGCTTCTTCCCCGATACGAGCAAAAAGCAGATACGAATGGTCGTTGAAGCACTCGTCAGTGTGTCTTTAATCACCTTGGCTAGCATATCTTCTTACCGTGGAGCGATTTCAAACCTTAAAGTGAACGTTGTCGCCCCTGAATATCAAAAGACGGATGTTTACTTAGAAGATGACAACATGTCATCAATATTCGATGCAGTTAAGAATTACGATTCATCCCTATATAGAATGGAGTCTTTATTCAATAGAACCGGTTCTACCAACACCATCAACAACAACCCGATGTTCTTTGGATACAACGGACTCTCTCACTTCTCCAGCAACGAAAAGCAGGCAGTCCAGGATTACTTCAATAAAATTGGCCTTCAATATAACGGTTTCTTTGAAAAGTACGACGGAGGTTCAACTTCTGCTTTGAATTCTTTCTTAGGAGTCAAATATCTTATCGACTACGATAAATACCACGAATACAATTCTCCAATTTTCAACACCAATTACCCATGGGTTGAAGCCGGGATAACTTCTAGCACAGAAGGTGTTAAGTATTATGAGAACACTTTAGTGTTACCTTATGGTTTTGCCTTCAACAGGAGCAACTACTCCTACGTCTCTGAGGGCAAAGTGGTTGGTGATACAGTTCACTGGTATGACCACTTCCAGTACCAAAACGAGATGTTCAAAGGATTAACCGACAACGTTAAGGACGGTGAAGAGAAAAAAGATATCTTCCACAGCCTCAACGGAGAGGTAACCGCCACCAACGGAGCAACAATCTCAGTTGATGAAAAAGGCATAAAACACGTCACAGGAAGAGCAGGGTCGACTGTCTCAATAACATTTACCGTTCCTAGTGAAGGATATGGGCAGAACCTTTATTTTGGAGAAAAGAACTTCTCCGATAAGTATTCATATAGAATAGACTCTAGACCTATCGATAACACGACCTATTGGCATAAAGGAATCAGAGGCTTCAAAGATACGATAGATCATAAACACATCTTGGTTGTCACATTGAAAGAAGATATGGAGAACTCTGAACTATGGGAAGAGCTCTACTATGAAGACTCATCCATTCTTAATGAATACATCTCTGAGGTCAGAAAACAGTCTATTCAGAACGCTAAGGTTGGATATGGATTAACATCATATTCCATCGAAGGCACATTCGAGCTTAATGAGGATGACAAAGACTTTTTGTTCACCCTGCCTTATGAAGGATACTGGAAAGTATATGTGGACGGCAAAAGAGTCCCTACAACCACAAAATACAACATATTCTTAGGTGCGGATTTATCCAACATAAAGAAAGGCAGCCACACAATCAAGGCCGTCTATAGCGATAACGGTCTTGTTGCTAGCTGCGTGATTTCATCCATTACAACCGCTACATCAGTCGGCATGTTCGTGGTTTATAAATATTTGCAAAACAAGAATAAAAACGAAAAATTGCACTAATACTCTGCGGTACAGTTATTCATTACATCCTGAAGAATGACAGCCATTTCGTGGCTGTTTTCTTTCATTCCGCTGGAAATCCAGGAGATAAGAACACCGAACACTCCAGCAGTTCTAAATGTTTTGTGATATTCGAAGTTGTCACCGCTATAAGTAAATGGATAGAGGTTATAGAACATCTCAAACATCTTCACGTCCATATTTGATTCATGCATCGTAAGGAACAATTCCCTAGAGCCACGAAGCAATTCAAAGAACTCCGTCATCTTATCGATGAACGTCATTTCAGTGAATTCCTGAAGCATCTTCTTATATTTATCTAGCTCTCTATTGAACTTATCGAAAAGAATATCGATTTTGCTATCGAAGGTTCTATAGAATGTTGACCTATTGTACCCAGCAACCTCGCATATTTCTGAGATTTGGATGGATTCAAACGCTTTGGTCTGCATCAAATTTATCAATGCATTATAGAAACATTCTTTTGTGAATAGATTGTTTTTCATGCGACATACCCCCATAATTGTTGCATTTACCGCAAGGTTTGATGCCTAAATGCGTCAGTTGTGGTCTAATTATTGCGCAACATGTGTTGCATTCAAGATTTTAGAAGAGGAGCAAAAAATGAGCAACATCAAATTTATCGTCGACTCAACAAGTAGCATTCCCCTAGATTACGCAAAAGAAAAAGATATAGATATAATTCCGATTTGTTTCTCCATCGATGATGTGGATTACAATCCTTTGGATATGAAAGTCAGCAAAGAAGAATTCTTCGATGCGTTGAATAAAAAGGTGAAGGTCAGAACCAACAGCGCAGCCCCTGATACATTCATTAATATATTTGAAAAATATACCGATCAGGGAATTCCTGTTATTTTCATCGGCTTATCATCTGGCTTGACCGGAGGATACGGCAACTCACTTATGGCTAAGGCTATGGTTGAAGAGAAGAATCCAAACGCTCAGGTAGAATGCATTGATTCTCGTTCCGGAAGTATCGGGGAGCTTCTCATATTGGAAAAAGCCATGGAGTTAGCCGAGCAGGGATTAGGTGTTCATGAGATCAAAGAGCAAATGGCCCCATACATCAATAGAGCGGGAAGCTATTTCACAATCGGCTCTTTATACCATTTATATAAAGGAGGCCGTCTATCAGCCGGAAAACTCGCAATCGGAGCACTTCTTAGGCTGAAGCCTATTGTCTATGCTGACGCTGAGGGGAAATTAGCGAGCATCGAGAATGAATTTGGCAAGAAAAGAGCACTGTCCACCATGGTAAAAATCATGGCTGAGAAGATAGACGGTAATAGACTGTTCTTGGCCTATACAGATAACGAGGATGAAGGCGAGAGATTCAAACAGCAATTGCTTGAAGCAAAACCAGACCTCAACATCACATACCTTCCAATCGACTACACGATGTGCTGCCACTGCGGACCTGGCACACTTGCGATGTTCTTCTTTGAAAAAGAATAAAGGGCAAAGCTAATTTGAGTTATTGTTCTCACATAGAGAAGCGTAGTTATATATGGGCATCACCCTGAATGTACTACGCTTTTTTACTTTTATGACTAAACAATTGTGTTGATTTTGTAGATTATAATCTTATTTGTGCTAAAATTCTTGTTGAAAGAACGGAGATAATAAATGCAGAGTTTTGAAGTTGTTACTTTTGTGAATGATGAAGTAAGTCTAGATGTCAATGTGTCGCCGAGCGAAGATACTGTTTGGCTTTCTTTAAACGACATGTGCCTATTGTTCGATAGGGATAAGTCGGTTATTTCAAGACATATCAAGAACGTAATTTCCGACAATAACCTAGATGTAAATCAAGTTGTTGCAAAAAATGCAACTACTGGAAATGACGGCAAAACATATATGGTCTCCTTTTATAACTTAGAAGTAATTATTCCTGTAGGGTATAAAGTTCATTCGCAAAACGGCATTTTGTTCAGAAAGTGGGCCAACAAAATTCTAAAAGAATACATGATCAAGGGCTACGTGATAAATGAAGAAAGAACATTAATCACAAACGAAAACTACATTAATCTTATAAATAAAGTCGATTCCATTGACAAAAGGCTCTCATTAGTCGAGAAGGCCAATTTAGAAAAGGACAAGATATTCTTTGACGGAGAAATATTTGACGCCAAATCATTCATATCTGAGCTCATCTTCACCGCAAACATTTCAATCGTCCTAATCGATGCCTATGCGGATATCAAAGCATTAGAATTTTTCAAAAACAAAAAGCAAGGAGTATCACTGTCAATATACCATTCCTCGAAAGCTAAGCTGTCTGTCAAAGATGTTGCAGATTTTAATGCACAATATGGTGACTGCTCAGCACACATAAACGACAAGTATCACGATAGGTTCATAATTATCGACGACAAAGAAACATATCATATCGGCGCTTCATTAAATTATGCTGGAAAGAAAGTCTTTGCCATTACTAAAATAGAGGGCGAAGAGATACTTGAATCAATAAAACGGAACTTATAAACATGGACAAGACAGAATTTGGCAAAAAAATAAAAGAAATAAGAAGAAGAAACAAGATGTCCCAACAAGCTATGGCGGATTCTTTGGGTTATACATCTAGATCCACAATAAACAAAATCGAAGAAGGCATCAACGAGATGAGTTATGACAAAATCATTAGACTGCTGGAGCTATATGGTTTATCTCGTCCTGAGCTTGGACTTGAGCCAATATGCGGCGATAAATTGTCTGGTTTAAAGAAAGATGCTAAATATCCAAATCCAGAAATTGAAGAGATTTGCTACATCAAAAACTGTATCACCAACCCAAACATCATAGTTGGAGACTATTCTTACTATGACGACAAAAGGGGGGCCGATCTTTTTGAAAGACATGTCACACATCATTACGATTTCATCGGTGATAAATTAATCATCGGAAAGTTCTGCCAGATTGCATCGGGAATTGAATTTATCATGAATGGAGCAAACCACTTCATGAACGGATTAACGACATATCCGTTCAACATCTTTTCTAAGGATCTACAAAAACATACCCCACCAATGGATGAGATGCCCATAAAGGGGGACACAGTTGTTGGAAACGACGTATGGATTGGCCAAAACGTTACTGTTCTACCTGGAGTTCACATTGGAGATGGCGCGATAATTGGGGCTAATTCGGTTGTAGGGTCAGATGTACCTCCATACACAATATCGGTCGGCAACCCTTGTAGAGTAATTAAAAAGCGTTTTGATGACGAAACAATAGGAAAACTTCTAAAGCTGAGATGGTGGGATTATCCAATAGAAATAATCGAGGAAAATATAGATAAGCTATTCAACAATGACATCGACGCTTTAATCGACGCATTATCTAAATAAGTCCTCACCCGTTTCGGTCTATATTATCGATGCATATGGTTTGCCTTTTCTTTATTTAATAAAGTGGTAATATATTCCTCGGCTACGAAGGAAAGAAGTAGTCTTAGGCCACCTTGTATAGAGAGCGTTCGGTTGGTGAAAGAACGACAAGACCTATAGGCGAAATACATTCTGGAGCTGCTTGTCAGAGCCGGGGCCGCCCGTTATAGCGGAGGTATGACCACAATAGGTCACACACTAAGGAGTTAGATGCGAATCTAGCTTAAATTGAGGTGGTAACACGAGAAATTCGTCCTCATATGCATGGGGACGTTTTATATTCCCCGGAAGGAGAACACAAATGGGTGTTTATGAAGAATTACAAGAAAGAGGCTTAATCGCTCAGGTCACAGACGAAGCTGAGATCAGAAACCTCATCAACAGCGGAGGCGCAAAATTCTATATCGGATTCGATCCAACCGCAGACTCATTGCATGTCGGCCACTTCATGGCTCTTTGCTTAATGAGAAGATTGCAATTAGCAGGTAATAAGCCAGTCGTCTTAATTGGCGGAGGCACAGGATATATCGGTGACCCATCAGGAAGAACCGATATGAGATCTATGCTCACTCCAGAAACCATCCAGCACAACTGCGACTGCTTCTACAAGCAGATGCAGAGATTCATCAAATTCGGACCAGATGATGCAATCATGGTCAACAATGCTGATTGGTTATTAAAGCTCAACTACATCGAGCTCTTAAGAGATGTCGGTGCATGCTTCAGCGTCAACAACATGCTTAGAGCAGAATGCTACAAGCAGAGAATGGAAAGAGGCTTATCCTTCCTTGAATTCAACTACATGATCATGCAGTCATACGACTTCTACTACCTCCACGAACACTATGGATGCAACATGGAATTCGGTGGAGATGACCAGTGGTCAAATATGTTAGGCGGAACCGAGTTAATCAGAAAGAAGACAGGCGAAGACGCATTCGCAATGACAATCACCCTTCTTCTTAACTCGGAAGGCAAAAAGATGGGTAAGACAGCATCTGGCGCAGTTTGGCTTGATCCAAACAAGACTTCCCCATTCGATTTCTTCCAGTACTGGAGAAATATCGATGACGCAGATGTCATGAAATGCATCAAGATGCTCACATTCATCCCAATGGATCAGATCCACGAAATGGAGAACTGGGACGGTTCAAGAATCAACGAGAAGAAAGAAATCCTCGCTTACGAGTTAACCGCATTAGTCCATGGCGAAGAAGAAGCAACCAAGGCTAAAGAAATGGCAAGAGCCCTCTTCACAGGCGCAAGCGATAACATGCCAACATATGAGCTTGATGAATCAAGCCTCGTGGACGGCAAAATCACATTAATCGATTGTTTAGTCGTCTCTGGTCTTTGCACCTCTAAGACAGAAGCTAGAAAGCTCATTCAGGGCAACGGAGTTGCCGTTAACGATGTCAAGGTCGCAGATATCGCTCTTGCATTCACAGTAGATGAATTAAAAGAAGGCGTGAAAATCAAAAAAGGAAAGAAAGTCTTCCAGAAGATCATCCTTAAATAAGTTAAAGGGCTTGGGTAAACCAAGCTCTTTTTCTACGCAAACTCGCCGTTAATCTCGAATTAAAACCCTAACCGAATTATCGATTAGGGTTTGCGTTATTTGTTAATCGACTTGAGATATTCGATTTGAACTGAGAGGCAAAGAATCTTTGTCGCTAATTCAAGCTCTGAGATTGAAGGGAATGATGGAGCGATACGGATATTGGAGTTATTTGGATCGTTGTGATATGGATATGCAGATCCTGCAGGTGTTAAGGCGACACCACAAGCCTTGCATCTCTCCACTACTTCCTTAGCAATTCCTGGAACCTCCAATGAGATGAAGTATCCCCCTAAAGGCTTTGTCCATGATGCGATTGGGCATGATGACAATTCTTCATCGAGAATCTTTTCTACCAACTCAAATTTTGGTCTTAAGATGTTTGCGTGTCTCATCATCTGGGTTCTGATCCCGTTAACATCATGGAAGAATCTAACATGTCTTAACTGATTAACCTTGTCATAAGAGATTGTTGAGACACCCATCTGCTTCTTGATGTCCTTGATGTTGTTTGGAGAGGTTGCAAGTGCAGCAACTCCAGATCCAGGGAAGGAAATCTTGGATGTTGATGTGAATTTATAGACCATGTCAGGATTGCCTGCTTTAGCGCATTCGCTAAGAATCTCTAAGAGGAAGTCCTGCTTATCTGTATACAAGTGATGAACAGAGTATGCATTATCCCAATAGATTCTGAAGTCTTTTGCGGCTGGCTTTAAGGCTGCGAATCTCTTAACTGTTTCTTCTGAGTATGTGACACCGCTTGGGTTTGAATATTTCGGAACACACCAGATACCCTTGATTGCTGGATCGTGAGAGACAAGTTCTTCAACAACATCCATATCAGGACCATTCTCATTCATTGGAACGTTGATCATTTCGATGCCGAAGAATTCAGTGATTGCGAAATGTCTATCATATCCTGGGACTGGGCAAAGCCATTTGATTTTGTCGAGTTTAGCCCAAGGGGTTGAACCCATGACGCCATGTGTCATTGAGCGTGCGATACACTCATACATGATGTGAAGGGATGAGTTTCCGTAGATGATGATGTTATCAGCTGGAACTTCGATGATTGAGCCCAAGAGACGCTTGCACTCCTCAAGTCCGCCGAGGACACCGTAGTTACGGCAGTCATCGCCATCTTCTCCGGTTAAATCAGTCCATGAGTTGAGCATATCCATCATACCCATTGAAAGGTTCAACTGCTCTTTGCATGGCTTTCCTCTAGCCATATTGAGTTGGAGATTGAGACTCTTGTAGTAGTCATATTTGGCTTCAAGTTCTTCTAAGGTCATATCGATACCTCCTATACACGCTTTGACTTATCTAGTTTATACGAAAATCATAAGAAAAATATATTTATATATTAGAAAACGCTATCAAAAAAGAAAAGAGCCTCACGCGAGGCCCACTTCTTGATTAAACTAAGCGGTTTTCTTTGCTTTGATTTTAGCGATGACCCACTTGACGCCCTGTCCAACTCCGTAGCAAGCCGATGCGCCAAGAGCGAAATAGATGATGAAGGCGATGACATAAACAACATATGGCTTTTGGCTCTTCATGATCAGGCTCAAGATTGGATAAGTGAATGGGTTTGAATATGTCATATTATAATATGAGATATAGAAGAGGTTTGTCTCCTGCAATGGATCGATAGCGTGCAGGATGAAGTTTCCTGCGATTGCAATAAGAACCATTCCAACATAAGAGATGAGAGCGGCGATGAATCCACGGTATCTCTTGAAATCAAGTAAATCGAATGCGGTCATTGTAAATGTTCCAAGCCCAACCATGCAGACGTGCCACATGATTGAATGGATTGTCTTGATGACATATGGATTGAATGCTGCGGTTGGCTTGACGAAATAGAAGAATGCACCTGTTGTTGAAACGAATGCGACTAATCCTAAGAAACCATCTTTGACAACGCCTTTCTTGATGAATGGGATGAAAGGCAAAACATACATGACCATTGAGCAAAGCTGGAATGGAATATATGTTAGAAGGTAGCCTGTCTTTATGGACATAAAGACCTCAATGAAGATATCCATGACGATGAAGAAGATTCCTGCAAATCCAAGGATCTTGCTATTTCTCTTCTCATTCTCATCTCCTGAGTACTTAACACCCAAGAAAGCACCTCCGATTAAAGCGGCAACCATGAGGATGATACCGACAATATGCTGCCAGCCACCTGACTTTGGTAATGTTGACCATTCAAAATACATAAATGTCCTCCGATTATTTCTCGCATATTATGCACGCGAGGCATTTTTTTGTTAATCTCTTAAAATACAATTCGTTTGTAGAAGTATATTTGTGTAAGGAAATATTGGATTTTTGCGGTGTTATTCTACGATTGCTCCACCACCCTCTGCAGTTGACAGGGTTTTCTTCTCGTTAACTTTATCGATGATGTAGCTTGGTAAACTAACCAAGGTAAGAAGGATGAAACCGGCGACAAGAAGCACTCCATAATACGCGAACCACCCATTATCCAAATTTAATAATGGGAGTCCTTTTGCAGGTGGGCGAACGACATACATGAAGTTTGTGTTATAGGCACTCAAAGCACCATTTACCCAGATAGCGATTATCGATAGAGCGAATAATGTAACGAGATTTGTGATATATACCTTAATGGTCATCTTGACTTGCTTTGTGATCAAGCAATACAAAGAGAACCAGACGATTCCTGCGTGATAGATGAAGCACTGATAAGCGTATGGCTCGGCAAAATTAACACCAGACGTCGCCATAATGATTGCGAGCAATCCTCCGACGATGCTGACCGGGGTGACGAAATCTAAAAGATGCTGGGTAGCTTTATTTGGCTTTGTTAAAGCTAAATAGAAATAGATGAATATCGTTATGGAGCAAAGGTGCAATGGTAAAGCGCCTGGCTCAATTGTGCCCGCTCCAGTTGTTGGGTTGATATCGATGTGGGTAAAGACCTTGCACAATTCCGATGCGATAGAAATCCCGGATACGACATAAAGAGATGTCTTCATGCTCCATTTGAATTTTATCGAGCAGAATGTAAGCGAGGCAATCATGACCGCACAGATAGCAATCCAGATAAAGTGATTTGGTGTAAACATAGTGGTTTCTTCCTTTGAGACAAGATTATGTGCTTAATCTTAGGAAAGGCAATTGAAAAGAACGGTAGATGTACCTCCACCGTCCTTTTGCAACGAATTATTTAGTCAAGTTGCTTGATAGAGAGACCAATTCTCTTCTTAGCAACATCAACGGAGATTACTTTGACCTTAACGACATCCCCGATTGAATATAGATCGATGATGCTCTTAACAAATGTCTTAGAGAGTTCAGAGATATGTACCAGTCCATCTTGATGCACGTTGATATCAACGAACATGCCGAAATCCATGATATTCCTGACTGTGCCGTTCAACACCATGCCAACCTTCAGATCCTTGATATCTTTGACGTCGTTATTAAGTTCAACCACTTCAACATCTTCTCTAATATCTCTTCCCGGTATTTTGATTTCTTCGATGATGTCCTGGAGGGTAGATTCTCCTATTCCGGTCTCAACTCTAAAGGCATTCACATCGAAACGCGATAGTTTATCTTCCTTAACGTCCAAGGAATCCTTGAGAATATCGATGCCAGTCTTCTTGAGGATTGATTTGGCTTCTTTATATGATTCTGGATGGATGCTTGTAGTATCTAATGGTTCAATTCCGCCGTAGATGCGCAAGAATCCCGCACACTGCTCAAACGCTTTCGGTCCGAGTTTTGCAACGTTTTTCAGCTCAGAACGAGACTTAAATTCACCATTTTCCTTTAGATACGCATAAATATTGGCTGCCAAAGTTTTATTGATGCCGGATACATAATTAAGAATCGACGGGGTTGCGTTATTAAGGTTCACACCAACCGAGTTAACACTATCTTCGACCACGCCATGCAAGGCTTCTTCTAACTTCTTCTGATTCATATCGTGCTGATACTGCCCAACACCCATTGCCTTTGGCTCAATCTTAACAAGCTCGTTTAAAGGATCCTGCAATCTTCTTGCTAGTGATATGGCGGAACGTTTCTCAACACTCAAATTTGGGAATTCGGCTTCTCCTAGAGGTGAGGCACTATACACGGAAGCCCCTGACTCATTGACAATGAAGATTTTCACATCTAGATTATTGTCCTTGATTATCTTTGACAGCTCCGCTTCTGATTCTCTGCTCGCAGTACCGTTGCCTAGAGCGATGTAATCAATCTTATGTTTTCTTAAAAGGAAGAGGATGTCTCTTCTTGCTCTTTCTATTTCAGCATTAGATGCTGCGGTGATATTGAAGACACCCACTTCTTCAGGGATGCCGTTCTTATTGACTAAAGCGTATTTGCAGCCCGTTCTAAAACCTGGGTCAAAACCAAGAATGGTCTTTCCTTTTAAAGGAGGAACGAGCAATAAAGACTTAAGGTTCTTTTTGAAGGTGATGATTGAGGAGTCTTCCGCCTTTTCGGTTAGCTCGTTCCTTACTTCGTTCTCAACCGAAGGCAGAATCAATCTATCCATCGCATCTTCTATGCAATCATCAAGGAATGATGCGAAGTCATTCTTGTATGTGTAGTTGTAGGCAATCTTCTTGTGGATGTTCTCTGTTGAGTAATCTAGTTTTACCTTCAAGCACTTCTCTGCCTCACCTCTATTGATGGCTAAGATTCTATGTGGAGGGATAAACTTAATCTTCTCTTTGTAGTCAGCGTAATTATGGTAGGTATCCTTCTCGTCTTTCTCTATTTCCTTGGATACGATATATCCCGTCCCATAGATGTAGTCTCTTGCGTATTTTCTATATTCAGCATTGTCGGAAATCTCTTCTGCGATGATGTCGGATGCGCCCTTTAAGGCGTCTTCCTCTGTCGCTACTCCTTTATCAATATTGATAAAAGATGATAAATAGGCAGAGAAATCCGGGTATTTGCGGCCTTTTCTTATGTATTTAGCAAGAGGCTCCAGCCCTTTCTCTTTAGCGATGGAGGCTCTAGTTTTCTTCTTTGGCTTATACGGTCTATAGATATCTTCGAGTTCCGTTAACGTCTTAGCGTTATCGATTAATATTCTTAACTCATCGCTCATCTTCCCCTGTTCTTCGATAGAGGCGATGACTGTGTCCATTCTTTCCTGGAGCTTACGGAGATAAGACAACCTTTCCTCGATGCTTCTAAGTTCTGTATCGGTTAATCCACCGGTGACCTCTTTCCTGTAACGCGCAATGAAAGGGACGGTTGATCCCTCGTCCATTAATCCTATTGCGGAGGAGATTCGCTTCTCGCTTATGCTTAATTCTTCGCTGATTCTTGTAATGATATTCATATTCGGCTCCGTTATCGTTTAACGGATATGAATATAACATATTTAGCAACAAAAGTTATTCTTCGTCTGGAAACACAACCGTCAGGAAGAATTTGAAACGCGTTATCGCCTTAAGGGAATGAGGAATGTGAATAGGCATCAAAATGCTTTCTCCTGCATGTAGATGATGAGGGATTCCATCAACGGTGATTTCGACTTCTCCCTCTAAGATTGTCGCTAAGGCATCGCCATCTGCACTGTGAGTAGCTAGACCTTGTCCCTCATCGATGGCTAGTAATGTGATGTTGACCTTGTTTGATCGCGTTAAGCTTATCGATGCAATTCCGCCTTTCTCATAGTCGATTTGATCCTTCAGCTCCATAGGCGTTGCCCTGACTAATCTTTCAATTGGGTTATTCATCTTTCGTCTCCTTAACCATTATCTGTAGCATTATCGTATCCTCTATTGCTTCTAGAGAACTGACTCTGCCCATTTCTATCAATTTGAGTTCTTTCTCGTGTAGTACATACTCCTCCCCTTCTTCAATCGCTTTGAGAACACCATTCAAGCACAAAATCAATGTGTCCATAGGATATGTCTCATTTCTGATGGTTTCTCCTTTGCTCAAAGAGAAGAATCTGATGTCTGTATTGTCGTTGTTCACCAATGCTTTAGATATCACCTGAAATCGTTTGATAGAGATGATATCCTCAAGCTTATTGATGCCTGGTTCAATATTTTTGATATAGCTCATACTCATATGATACATTGTTGATTGACCGTAATCATCAATCAGAGGAGTCTGGGTTCATTCTTTGATGTTGTGTTCTTGTTTTGCTACACTATTCGCATGAAAAAATGGGCAAAGGCAACTCTTATTAGCACCGGTTCCCTTTTAGGGGCAATCGCAATTTCAATTGGCGCATTTGCCTTGGTGACACCGTATGGCTTCAGGGTGGTCTTCATGAACATAACTGCTCCGTCGCTAAAATATGGGGATTATAAATTCGTAGGAGATGAGTATCTAGATGTACAGTATTCAGATATATCCCCTACCGACACTTTAGATATCTACATACCAAGTGATGTCCATAATCCTAAGCTCATGGTCTTAGTCCATGGAGGCGGCTTCTCCTACAACAACTCTAGATCTAGGCAAGCAAGATTCATGTATGAATACTTTAGATGCCAAGGATACGCTGTATCATCTCTGAATTATCGCTTATCAGGGGAAGCAAAATACCCTGCCGCAGTAAATGACGTTAAGGCCGCATTAAGGTATTTGACTGCCAATTCTAGTAAATACGGGTATAACGCAGAAGGAATAACCATATGGGGAGAGTCTGCTGGTGCGTATTTAGCCACTATGGCGGCGTTCTCTTCAAAAGACGAGTATATAGACGTCAAATACATTGGGGAACCTGAGAATGAGACTATCGACTACAAGATAACGGGATTGATAGACCATTACGGCATTTACAAAATCGAAGACGTAATGAATCAATTCGATGAGCAAGGCTGGCCATCGTTTGTAACGACATCAGATGGAAACTGGGCAAAGGGCATCAACTCCGCCTTAGCAGAATCTTTCTTCGGGGAGAAAGTAAAGGATATGAGCGATGACTCATTAATCGAATACAACCCTATATCAAGAATTGATGCCGCTCCAAAAGACATGAAGGTATATATCGCCCACGGGGATGCGGATATAACCGTGCCTATCATGCAAAGCGAGCATTTATATGAAAAGGCCAAAGAACACTTTGGCCATGATAACGTCATGTTCGATGTCTATAGGAACTACAGGCATGCGGATGACAGGTTCTACACAAGCGACAGCCTATCCAAAATAAAGGATTTCCTGAAGGGTTAGATATTCCCGTAATCCAATTCCTGGACAACCTTCTTTCCTAATTCAAAGAAGGATGCTGAATTTATTGAGAAGACCGCGACATAATCTTCGTATGTCTTCTTTCTATATGTCATCTTCAATTCTCCCTTATAGGATGAGAATGAGAAGATTGATTTGCCCTCTGCATTCTTGAAGATGATGCTCTCTTTTGCTTCTTTTAGTTCGAAACGGTCATCGATCTTCTTCACTTCCTTGAAGAATGTGTGGATTAGCTTCTCGCCTTTTCCGGTGAGATTCTCCAAGAATGTCTTGTTGTCATTATCTTTTACGAGTTCTTTCTTCTTGTAGAGATCTAATCCATTGGATCCAAGAACTTCGTAATCTGTAACATCTTCATAATGGAGATACACCGGTTCAAGATTATCCTGAAGCAAGACGATTTCAGAGGCGGTTGATCCGATGAACACTCCTTTGTATGTGTTCTTCTCGTTAATCTCTAAAGACAGGATATCGGTTTCTTTAATTTTCTTTTCTAATAAGATACGTAAATTGGACATGGTTATCTCCTTTTTTGTTATTTTAAACTAAATATTCCAAGTAAAAACATCTTATTTGCTCCAATAACATCAGTTTTTATTATGTTACTGGAGAAAATAAAGCAAAAAGCACACCATTGCTGATGTGCTTTTCAAATGTTTGGGAATTAGAGGGTGTGTCTCAACATCTCAATGTATGGAGTAGCGCTTAAATCTCTTGGAGCGATGTCAAATACCGTTTTGCAACCGATTTCTCCGCGAGCGTTGAGTCTAGCGACCGCTCTAGCGTATGCGATAAGGACGCTTCCTGTGAATTCTGGGTTTGAATCAAGCTTTAAGCTATATTCGATGACATGGTTAACTCCATCGCTTGTAGCACCGCTTCTGATGACGAATCCGCCATGTGGGATGCCTGAGTGATTCTTCTTCAATTCATCAAGGGTGATGAAGTGTACTGTTGTGTCGTAATCAGCGAAGTAATTTGGCATCTCTTTGATTTCTTTTTCGATGCGTGGCTGATCTTCAACAGATTCAGCAACGACAAAGCATTCTCTAACATGTTTTTGTCTGGTTGTTAATTCAGGGTTTGCTCCACTTCTAACAGCCTCTAAGGCAGCATCCACTGGGATTGTATACTGTTTTGCATCAACAACACCCTTAATTCTTCTAATGGCGTCAGAATGTCCCTGGGACACTCCTTTGCCCCAGAATGTATAGTCCTTGCCGTTTGGAAGAATTGCAGACATGATTGCTCTATTCAAAGAGAACATTCCTGGATCCCATCCGGTTGAGATAAGAGCTGTCTTGCCGTTGATCTTTGCTTTTTCATCAACGTTGTTATAGTGCTGTTCCACTTTAGCATGAGTGTCGAAGCTATCAACGACGTTGAAATGCTCCGCCAATGCTGGAGTCTGAACTGGTAAATCTGTTGCGGATCCTCCGCAGATGACCATGACATCAATCTTATCCTTGTAAGATAAGACGTCGTCACATGAAACAACTTCTGCATTCTCTGTTGCGATTTTAAGAGTTGATGGGTCTCTTCTTGTGAAGACCGCAACAAGCTCCATGTCGTCATTCATCTTGATAGCAGCTTCAACACCCCTAGCAAGATTTCCATATCCGTATATACCAATTTTAACCATATGGTTCTCCTTATTTTTCTAACGAAAACATTATATTTTATCGAAGAGAAACGCAATAGTTTGTAATACATTCTTATTACTTGTCGATATGGGGACAAGTAAAAATGAGACAAAGGCACGACAAGCAATGTCAAGTTTCCCGATATTTAAGAACCTAGGACGTGTATTTGATTAAATCGTCTTCGATTATTTTCATGAATTCTGCCGGTGTGACAATGAATTGTTCTGCGGTGAAGTGCTTTTTGTTGCCGGTTACTAAATAGGCGCCGTCTACACGTTTGTCCATAACGATCTCGTAGAACGGTAGATCCTTCATATCCGGAAGAACAACATTGGTTCGGGAAGGATTGACCAAGACGCCCTTCTCTTTTATCGCCGTCAAAACAAATGCGATTTCATCAGGGTCAAATTTAAACTTGGGTCTAGCCAACACTTCTTCGTATTCTGTGTATGTCTCAGAACTAAAAAGAGGCGTTACAAAATTATTAAAAACCAAGCCCAAGACTCTTACTGTAGCAGCATCGTCTTTACTAGACAAAAGAGCGGATACCAAAACGTTAGTATCTATTACCGCATAATAGCCCATCGATTGTTATTCTCCCTTGCGAGTTTTTTCTATCTCGGCATTAATTTCATCCAAAGACATATCAGATATTCCATCCTTAGCGGCTTTTTCTCTGATTCTCTTCATAGCAAGCATTGCCTTGTCCGTTGTGTTGTCAGACTTACCCTCGGTGATCTCAAAAGGGATTCGTCTCTCTCTTACGACGGCTCTAGCAAACACGTTGATCGCTGTTGACATATTCATGCCGAACATGTCGCATAAATATTCGAATTGATTCTTTAAATTTTCTTCCATTCGAACACTAAAAGTAGCTTGTGCCATATAAAGACCTCCTTCTTGACACAATAATTATATACCTTGTGTGTTCCGTTTCAATAAATTATGCACCAACTAGGTGCGTTTGAGCAGCATATTAAAAACTCGTTTCCCCATGAAGAAACGAGTTAATATTCTTCATCTTAATGATTAGAACAACCCGGAAATGTTTCCATCCTCATCAACATCGATGTTGTTGGCGGCTGGAACCTTTGGAAGGCCTGGCATGGTCATGATGTCGCCCGTCAAAGCAACGATGAATCCTGCACCTGCACTTACTTTAAGGTTACGGACAGTGACCTCGAAGTCTTTTGGTGCGCCAAGCTTAAGTGGATCATCTGAGAATGAATACTGAGTCTTTGCAACGCAGATAGGGAGGTTCCTGAAGCCCAATGCTTCAAGCTTCTCTGCCTGCTTCTTTGCGCTTGGAGTGAGAACTACGCGGTTTCCGTGGTAGATTCTCTTAACGATCGTGTCTAATTTAGCCTCGATTGAGTTATCTAATTCATATGAGAATGAGAATTCGTTTGGCTCATCGCACAAGCGAACGACTTCCTTAGCGAGTTCGATGCCTCCTTCGCCTCCGTTAGCCCAAACGGTTGAAAGGCGGACATTTACTCCAAGTTCCTTGCACTTCTTCTCTACGAGCTCAATTTCAGCGTCTGTGTCTGTTGGGAATCTGTTGATTGCAACAACACAAGGAAGCTTATAGACATCCGTGATGTTTGAGATGTGCTGCAAGAGGTTTGGCAAGCCCCTCTCCAATGCTTCAAGGTTCTCTGATCCAAGTTCCGTCTTCTTAAGACCACCGTGCATCTTAAGGGCTCTGACTGTTGCAACCATTACAACGCAGTCTGGCTTAAGACCTGCAAGTCTGCACTTGATATCAAGGAACTTCTCAGCACCTAAATCAGCACCGAATCCTGCTTCAGTGACTGTATAGTCTGCTAAAGACATAGCCATGTTTGTTGCGGTGACTGAGTTACAGCCATGAGCGATGTTGGCGAATGGTCCACCATGGACGAAAGCTGGTGTGCCTTCAAGTGTCTGTACGAGGTTTGGCTTGATAGCATCTTTTAAGAGTGCTGTCATAGCGCCGACTGCGTGGATGTCCTTTGCGGTGACTGGCTTATCATCGTATGTATACGCAACAATCATTCTGCCGATTCTTTCCTTAAGATCGGAGATGCTTGTTGCAAGACAGAAGACTGCCATGACCTCACTTGCGACTGTGATGTCGAAGCCATCTTCTCTAGGTGTGCCATTGATCTTGCCGCCTAATCCATCAACGACGAATCTAAGCTGACGATCGTTCATGTCTAAACATCTCTTGAGGACGATCTTACGTGGATCGATTCCTAAAGGATTTCCCTGCTGGATTGAGTTATCAAGCAAGGCAGCTAGCAAGTTGTTTGCGCTTGTAATTGCGTGGAAATCGCCTGTGAAATGGAGGTTGATGTCTTCCATTGGGACGACCTGGGCATAACCGCCGCCTGCAGCGCCACCCTTGATGCCGAATACTGGGCCTAATGATGGTTCTCTAAGCGCAGCGATTGTGTTCTTTCCAATACGTGTTAATGCATCAGCGAGTCCAATGCTGGTTGTGGTCTTGCCTTCTCCTGCTGGAGTTGGAGTGATGGCGGTAACAAGAATCAATTTGCCTTTCTTGTGGTTCTCCTTAAGCAAGGCATAATCGACTTTGGCCTTATACTTTCCATAAGGCTCGAGGTATTTATCATCCACTCCTGCTTTCTTAGCGATGTCGTAGATGACTTTCTTTTCGCACTTCTGGGCGATTTCGATATCTGTCAACATTGGGGTTCCTCCTGATTATTTCTTAAAGTAAGCGACTGCTGATTTGAACAATGCCATGTCATATTCGCCATAGACATTCTTATATAATCCGTTTCCGATACGCTCTGAGTGGCCCATCTTTCCTAAGACACGTCCATCGAATGATGTGATGCCTTCGATTGCGTATGTTGAGCCGTTTGGATTGTAACGGATGTCGTCTGTTGCGTTTCCATCTAAGTTGACGTACTGGGTTGCGACCTGTCCGTTCTTTGCGAGTTCTCTCACCAATTCTTCGTTAGCGAGGAATTTTCCTTCACCGTGAGAGATAGCAACGTTATAGACTTCTCCGACCTTGGTGTTAGCAAGCCATGGAGACTTATTTGATGCGATGCGGGTTCTAACGATCTTGGACTGGTGTCTTGCGATGTTGTTGAAGGTGAGGGTTGGGCATGACTGGTCTGTATCCATGATCTTGCCATATGGGACTAAGCCTAGCTTGACTAGAGCCTGGAAACCGTTGCAGATGCCAAGCATCAAGCCTTCTCTTTCTTCTAATAAAGCGGTGACTTCTTTCTTGATAGCCTCGTTTCTGAAGAATGATGTGATGAACTTAGCGGAGCCATCTGGTTCATCGCCTCCGGAGAATCCTCCTGGGACGAAGATGATCTGCGATGACTTGATTTCCTCTGCGAAATCGTTGATTGATTTATTGAGATGTTCTGTGTCAAGGTTGTTGATGACGAAGATCTTGACCTTAGCTCCTGCATCTCTCATTACCTTAGCGGAATCGAATTCGCAGTTTGTGCCTGGGAAGACAGGGATTAAGACCTTAACTTCATCATAAGATTTTGAGGCGTGGACTCTTGATGTTGCCTCATACGAGAAGTTTTCAATGAGATTATTTTCTTTCTTCTCAAGGGTTGGGTAAACGCCTTCGAGCTTTGATTCATAGATGTCATCGATCTCTTCGACTGAGACTTCTTCACCTTTATATATATAAGAGGTGCAATTTGCGATTTCACCGATATATAAACCATCTAATTCGCATGATGATTCAATCATGAATGCGCCATAGCAGTAGTTATAGATATCATCGAGTGATAATTCATCGTTGAACTTAAAGCCATATCCATTACCCATACAAGCCTTGATGACGGCTTCTGCAACACCGCCAAGGGTTGGTGTGTAGCATGATGCGATCTTGCCTTCCTTGTTGAGGTTCTCGATTGTCTTAAACAACGCTTTGAGGCTCTCAACGTTTGGAAGTCCGTTTGCATCGTATTCAGGCTTTAAGAGATAGACCTTATTGCCTGCCTTCTTGAATTCGTTTGTGATGACTTCGTTGACATTTCCGGTTGTGACGGCAAACGAGACTAAGGTTGGAGGGACATCAAGTTTCTCGAATGAGCCAGACATTGAGTCCTTGCCGCCGATTGCAGCTACTCCATAATCAAGCTGAGCCTTGAATGCGCCTAAGAGTGCAGACATTGGTTCGCCCCAACGTCTTGCATCCTTCATTGGCTTCTTGAAGTATTCCTGGAATGTTAGATATGTGTCTTCAAATGTTGCACCTGATGCAATAAGCTTGCATAAGGATTCAACAACTGATAGATAAGCGCCCTGGTATGGGTTCTTCTCCATGATGAACGGGTTATAGCCCCAAGCCATGAATGAGCAATCGTCTGTATGCTTTTCTTCAACCGAGATCTTAGTGACCATGGTCTGGGTTGGTGTTCTCTGGTACTTACCGCCGAATGGCATGGTGACTGCACCAGCGCCGATTGTGGAGTCAAAACGCTCGCTTAAGCCACGTTTTGAGCAGATATTCAAGTCTCCGGCTAATGCTTTGAGGTTTTCGCCAAAGCTACCTTCGACCACTTTTTTGTATTCGACTGGCTTTGATGCTAAGACATCGATATGTTTCTCAGCACCATTTGAGTTAAGGAACTCTCTTGAGATATCAACGATAACCTTATCGTTCCACTTCATGACTAAACGTGGATTCTCAGTAACAACAGCCACCACTGTTGCCTCAAGGTTCTCGCTATTGGCAATAGCCATGAACTTCTCGACGTTTTCCTTTTCAACAACGACCGCCATTCTCTCCTGAGATTCGGAGATTGCGAGTTCTGTTCCATCCAATCCGTCATATTTCTTTGGAACTGCGTTTAAATTGATGGTTAAGCCATCTGCAAGTTCACCGATTGCAACTGAAACGCCGCCAGCGCCGAAGTCGTTACATCTCTTGATCATTCTGCATGCTTCGTAGTTGCGGAATAATCTCTGGAGCTTTCTCTCTTCTGGAGCGTTACCCTTCTGGACTTCTGCTCCGCAAGTTTCAACTGAATGTGCGTTATGAGCTTTTGATGAGCCAGTTGCGCCACCGACTCCGTCTCTACCTGTACGTCCGCCTAAAAGGATGACGATATCCCCATCAACTGGGCATTCACGTCTGACGTTTTCTTCTGGAGTTGCAGCGATAACCGCACCGATTTCCATACGTTTTGCAACATATCCTGGGTGATAGATCTCATCAACAACGCTGGTTGCTAAACCAATCTGGTTGCCGTATGAGGAATAGCCGTTTGATGCAGCCTGGACGATTTTACGCTGTGGGAGCTTTCCTTCTAATGTTTCGTTTAATGGGATTGTTGGGTCGCCAGCTCCTGTGACACGCATAGCGCCATAGACGTATGATCTACCTGATAATGGGTCACGGATTGCGCCACCAATACAAGTTGCGGCACCACCGAATGGCTCGATTTCTGTTGGGTGGTTGTGTGTCTCGTTCTTGAATAAGAGGAGCCACTTCTCGACTTTTCCATCTACTGTAACATCAATCTTGACTGTGCAAGCGTTGATTTCCTCTGATTCGTCTAATTTCTGTAACTGACCTCTCTTCTTGAGGACCTTAGCAGCAAGTGTGCCCATATCCATCAAGTTGATTGGCTTAGTTCTATTGAGTTCTGCTCTACATGCGATGTATTCATCATATGCAGCCTGGATTTCTGCATCCTCAAATGATGCAGAATCAATCGTGGTCAAGAATGTTGTGTGTCTGCAGTGATCTGACCAATATGTATCGATCATCCTGATTTCGGTAATGGTTGGATCACGATGTTCTGACTTGAAGTAAGCCTGGCAGAATGCGATATCATCCAAATCCATTGCTAGACCCTTTTCCTTAACGAAAGCGTCTAATTCTTCTCTTGTCTTGTTGATGAAGCCATCAAGGGTTGCAACACTAGTTGGGATATCATAGATAGCCTTAAGTGTTTTAGGCATTTCCAATGATGCTTCTCTAGCTTCAACTGGGTTGATGACGTATTTCTTGATAGAGGCGATTTCCTCTTCTGAGAAATCTCCATCCAAAAGATAAACCTTAGCGGTTTTGATGATTGGCTTATCGATGACCGCCATGATCTGGATGCACTGAGCGGCTGAATCTGCTCTCTGGTCAAACTGACCTGGGAGGTATTCAACTGCGAATGTGAGTCCATTTGCCTTTGGGAGCTCGGTGTAGACATCATCAAGCTGTGGTTCGCTTAAGACGGTTCTGATTGCTCTATCAAGAATTGCTGGATCGATGTTCTCGAGGTCATATCTATTGAGGATTCTCAATGATTTGAGGCCTTTGATTCCGACAAGGTTCTTGAATTCGTTGAACAATGAGTTGGCTTCGTTCTGCAAGCCAGGTTTTTTCTCTACGTAAATTCTGTTGACCATTGGATTACTCCTTTGCTTTTAATGCTCTAGCACCGATATCGTGGCGATAGAAGCTGTTATCGAAGTGGATTTTGCCCACTTTTTCATAAGATAATGCGATTGCGGACTTTAGATC
>JAKSVE010000013.1 GCA_024408295.1 Bacilli bacterium | reverse complement strand
TTCCTGTGGTCAGACTCACATGTTATGTTAGTTTTTGTTCTTGCTAGGTTTAATATAAATTGATTGTGTTAAAAAACTGCCCATTAGGAGCGGTCATTTTGGGATTTTGATTCACGAAAGAATTGTTCTCCCTTCTTGTTTGCGCTTTTTCAACAAAACTTGATTGCGCAAAACCGTTCGACATATGCTTAAAAACACAATCTTTTCCTTTAAAAAAGGCTAGTCACGATTAAGTGATTAGCCTTGATGCCTATGTGAGATTTCTATGATTTCGCCTGTTTTTATTAGTCTAATAAGCCGTTATCGATGATGATATCAGCGTACGCCATACCTAAACGGAATGAGCTCTTTGTGTTGTAGTGCATTGAGTCACCGCCTGGGTTTCCGGTCTTCAATTCGTTTGCTGCTATCTTCTCATCGTTAGCGTGTGTATCGACGATGAAGTTCATGTCGTTTGAATCAGCGAATCTCTGTTTCTCTGAGTTCATGAACTGTGGCTTGTTCCATGATGATGATTCGCAGATCATACCGTCGATGAATGCGATGTTGTCGCCGTCTCCATCAACTGCGTATTCAGCGTAGTCTTCTCTGAACTGAGCAACCATATCGCTTAATCTATCGACATAGACTGCTGCCTTTTCGTCTGCTGAATCAGATTCACCCTGGTGCCATAACCAACCCTTGATGACTGGCTTATAGCCCTTTTCTTCGCATTCTGCCTTGATCAATTCGAGGTTGTTGTCGATGAATGGCTTTGCGAATGTTGAATACATGTTGATTTCTGGGAATTCGCCGGTTGATGCATCTCTTACTGGCCAGTTGTAGTCTGTTCCGCCCTGAGCAAATCCTGAACCGCCTGATGCCATCTTGATGAAGTAGATTGGCTTGTCAGCTGTTGCGTAGTCTCTTAGCTTATATGCGCATCCAAGTTCTGGTCCCATCTTTGTGGAATTTAATCCCATGCCGACTGATGTTGGGAGGAATTCTCCTGCAAATCTTTCGGTTTTGTTGGTGGAATTGACCTGTGTGTTGCCATTTAAGTTGTTGTGGTTGAGCTGTCCATAACCTGCGCAGTAAAGGCTGGTCTTGACCTCTTCGATACCATCATAGCAAACCTGGGAATCTGTATATCCGATTTCCTTCATTGCGTTGTCGAGCAAATCTGTTGATCCACTCTTGAAGCTGGTGTTGCCTTCCATGTTTGACTGTCCTGAGAGGACGAAGACATTAACGATTTCTTCTGGCTCTGGCTCTGGTGTAGGAACTGACGACTCTACTGGAGCTGGCTTACCTCCGCAAGCAGCGAGGAAGAAAGTTGACATTAATGCAAATAAAGCTGATTTCTTTTTCATATTAAAACCTCTTTTGTGTATGAAAGATTTTAATTCCCATAGCGATAGTCTTGTATGACTATCTTGCTATTGGTTAATAGGCGATTAAATGTACATTTACCCCTAATTGGCACGATAAGTGCACCTTATATATTTATATATAGGTATATGAGTGGACTCATATTCCTTTATAGAAAGTGTAAATGACATTATTGTTAGGACTTTTTCCTATCTAGGATAGTAAAATATACCTATGGAAAAAAGAATTGCCTACTACCATCTACCGGGACTCTTTGAGTTCTATGAACTTTATAAAGCGTTCCTCCCAATCTATCGTGAGCATAGGGAATATTTCTATGATTGGTGCGAGATTGGATCGATATATGGGGCTCCTGCAGATTGCTTGTGGGGTGGTGGACGTGTTGGATTTGGAGAGGATAATCCTGAAGATGTCCTCAAATTGCTTAAAGAATACAACATCGAGGCAAGGCTCACATTCAGTAACTCACTCCTTAGAGAAGAACATCTAAAAGACAAGAAATGCAATAGACTATGCCGTTTATTTGAGGGTGGTGGCAACAACGGAGTAATAATCCACTCCGATTTGCTATTGGATTATCTTAAAGCCAACTATTCAGGGTTATATCTAGTGTCATCCACCACAAAAGTGATCACCGATTTTTCTAAATTCTTAGAAGAAGTGGACCGTGATGACTTTAAATATGTCGTGCCTGATTTCAGATTAAACAAATCGGACAAGTTATCGACATTGAGCCAACAGCAAAAAGACAAGGTGGAGTTCTTGTGCAATGAGTGTTGTTCCATCCAATGCGTAGACAGGAAAGCGTGCTACGAAAATGTGAGCCATAAGAGCCTCGGAGATAATGTCCCTGATCATATCTGCAAGCACACGGGAAATGAAGGATACAAATTCTCCTTAGCGATGAAGAATCCTGCCTTCATTGGGATAAACGATATAGTGGATACATACCTCCCTATGGGGTATAGCAACTTCAAAATAGAGGGAAGAGGATTAGGAAGCGCCATAATTCTTGAGTTTTTACTCTATTACATGACCAAACCTGAATATCAACTAAATGTCCGAGAATGTGTGTATTTAGACACGATGTTGGACTTATTTTAGATAAAAACAAATGTTTCAAATCGTTATATCGGTAATTTTGGTAATTTTTTACCGGTTTTCTTGCGCCGATAGTTTTTTGCGTTACAATATGGGCGTTTAGGAGGTCGAAACAAATGTTCGATTATACAGGAAAAGTAGTCGCCATCACAGGCGCATCATCTGGCTTAGGAAAGCAGATGGCAGAAGGATTTGCACAGTGCGGTGCTAATCTCGTTTTATTAGCACGTCGTGTCGAAAGACTCGAAGCTTCAAAGGTTGAATGGGAAGCAAAATACGGAGTTAAGGTTCTCCCAGTTGCATGCGATATCACAAAGCAGGAATCAATTGATGCAGCTATTGCAGCAGTTGAAGCAGAATATGGACACTGCGAAGTCATCATCAACAACGCTGGTGGTGAAAAGGGAACAGGCACACCTCTTCTTAACTTCGATAAGGGCGATTGGGAATACACATTAAACCTCGACCTCACATCAGTCTTCGCTGTCACAAAGGCATTCACAAACTTAATGAAGAAGGCAATGGATGCAGGCAAGCAGACATACGGACGTGTCATCAACATCGCTTCAATCTACGGCTTAGTTGGTAACACAGCAATCCCAACCATCGCATACCACGCATCAAAGGGCGCTGTCGTCAACTTCACACGTGGCGCAGCTGCTGAACTCGCTGCAGCAGGCACAAACATCAACGTCAACTGCATCTGCCCAGGTTACTTCTACACAGAATTAACAACAGCTACACTTGACACAGAATACTTCCAGAACTTCGCAAAGACTTCAGTTCCAATGAAGAGATATGGCAAGCCAGGAGAACTCAACTCAGCTGCTATCTTCCTCGGCGCAGAAGAATCATCATACGTCACTGGACAGGTCATCGCTATCGACGGTGGCTACTCATGCTGCTAATTCCTAACTAGGGATCAACAACAAAATACTAAGACATCCTTCGGGGTGTCTTTTTGATATACACAAATGTTCGTAGATATACATAAGTCGTTAAAAAGGAGCTCAAATGTGATTAAATAATCATGTCGAGGTACCTCTTATGAAAAAGAAATTAGCATTTTCCCTATTATTTGCCGGATCTTTCATTTTGTCTGGTTGTTTTGGTGTATCTAACAACATCAATAACAAACATCACGATTTAAGAATCAACGATCTTAATGGTGGTGGTGTGCGAACATATAGTGTGCTGAAGACCATGACACTTGGAGAAACAGTCAGAAAAAGAGGATGCGAAATAGAGTATTTCTATGACGAAAGTGGAGTCCATTATGCAGTAGACGCCCCATGCACATCCGTCCCAAGCGATGTTGTATTAAAGCCTTATTACAAAATAATGGAAGAATCGTTCACCTGGATTAACAGCAACGATTCCAAAATAAGCATGGATGCCAAATTAAGAGTCATGACTTATAACGTCTTATCCGATGACTGGAACAACAAGCCTCAGATGCACGGATATGACGAGCATAACGAGAAGTATCCTGAAGGTGTTGATGACGGAAGAGACGATCAGAACATGAGAACCATTCTGAACTACATGCCTGATGTCATCGGAGTGCAGGAATTCGACGATCAGTGGTATTCCGCTATGAAGAACTATTACATCAATGGTGATTTCCCATATCGCGTTGTTAACCAAGCGGAGACCAAATACACGCTTAATGGTTCTAAGAAAACAATCTACACCACGTTGATGTATAACGATGATCGCGTAACCCTTAAGGATTGGAAGCACACCAGATTCAAAACCGCAGACACAAACGAGAACTGCAGAAGCTACACCTATGGTGTTTTCGCCATGAATGACACGGATGAGGAATTCGTTGTTGTTTCATCTCACTGGAACCATTTAGATTCCTCAAAAGAAGACACGCCACGAAGAGAAGAAGAACAGGCAAGGGAAACCGCAGAAGTCTACAAGACATTGGAGAGCGAGTTTGGCTGCCCAGTTATCGCGGTAGGAGATATGAATCAGCTCGACTCACATCCATCAATCAAGACCTTGGTGGACGAATCAGGATTCAAAGACGCCAAATACACAGCGCGCAATAGAGGCCTATGCTGCGATACATACCACATCGGCAATGGGGACGAAGAAGAACCGGGCAAGTGGTATCGTGGAATCGAATCAGTATTGCCAGCGTTAATCAATACCGATGAGGCTAGAGACCACATTTACCTCTCGGACGATGTTGAATCTATTTACTACAACACGGTCTCAACTGTTGATGCGCTAAACTCATCTGACCATATGCCTGTATACGTTGATGTAGCGTTCTAATTTTCCCTATAACTAGGTGTTTCTTGACAAAAGACCTAGAAATAGGTAAATTATTGTTATGATTTTCACTACGAAGGAATTAATCGGGAAAGGCGAGAGTAAGTACTCGATCAGAACCAAAGTTTCAAATGGAACGCTGTATTTAGTCGAACGCGGCATTTACAGCGACGACCCTCTATTCGAAATTGACGAGGTTTATGCTTCTAAAAAATATCCAGAGGCTATTTTGACAGGGTTATCAGCGTTTTATCTGTACGATTTAACTGACCAGATACCAGATAATTTTTATTTTGCAACTCAGCAGCATAGTTTCCCTATTAGGAAAGATGGTTTCGTACAATCATACCAAGATGAGTCATTTTTCCGCGTTGGGGCAGTCGTGAAGAGAATAGGCAGTGGGGACGTCGTGACTTACGATTTGGAAAGAATGCTGATAGAGTTGTTTAGGCTAAAGGAAAAGTACCCGAAAGATTTGTATTTTGAAGTGCTGGAATCATTCAGAAAAATCAAATCAGAATTGGATTTCTATAAAATTAACTGCTATTTGAAGTGTTTTTCGAATGGCAGAACGTTATTGGAGCGAATTAAAGAATCAATATGATGACAATAAAGGAAATTGTTAAGAAATATCAGGCTTTAGGAGCAAATTATAGAAACGCTCAAAACCTGGCCGCAGAGGAAATAATAATAAACAAATTAGCATCTTCTCCATTGGCCGAACATGTGACACTAAAAGGTGGTATCGTCATGTATAATTTGACCAAGAGCAATAGACGTGTCACCCAAGATATCGACTTCGATATGATTAGATATTCAATTGAGGATGAATCAATAGAAATGTTCATTCGAAAGCTGAATTCTAACAACGATGGATTTTTGATTAGCATGGCAAAACGCCCCGAGAAACTTCATCAAGAAGATTATCAAGGCGTGCGAGTCTTCGTAAATATAAAGGACTTCAAAGGTGATGGCCTAAGATTAAAGTTAGATATCGGCGTCCATACCTATGCTGCTATTGAACAAAATAGAATATCTTTCTCTTTTGATTGCGGCGGCAAATCTGTTGCGCTAAAGGTTAATCCTTGTGAGCAGATATTTGCAGAAAAGAGCCTATCCTTATCAAGGCTTGGACCTATTAGTTCTCGTTATAAAGACATATATGATTTATATTACCTAATAAACAACAAATTAGTCGATCTAAAAGAGGTTGCTAAAATATTAAACTTGTTCTTCATTTCTTCTAGAAGAGGACCAAATACTATGCATGAATATGTCGATTCAATAATTACAACCTTAAACGATGAGTTGTTTTCCAACGAGGCAAAAAAGCCAGTGTCAAATTGGATAGACGAAGATTACGTTGTTGTTAAAAGCGCATTGATTGAATTCTTGTGCAGATTATGATTCAAGGAGACGTCATGAATATAAAAAACGCAATATTGACTAGAAGAAGCACAAGAAAATACAAGGCTATCCCATTAGACAAAGAAACCATAAATAAAGTAGTGGAAGCAGGCAGATACGCCCCTAGTGGAGGTAACTCGCAAAATACCCATTTTATCGTCATAACGAACAAGGAAATCCTCGTAAAACTGCAAGAAAACGTTAAAAAAGCCTTCGCATCCATGGAAATAACACCGGGAATGTACAAATCCATGGCGAATTCCATCCGTTTATCTAAATCTGGCACATACATCTACGATTACAACGCACCAGTGTTGATAATCACCGCCAACAAGAAAGAATATGGCAACAATATGGCGGATATTTCATGCGCCCTAGAGAATATGATGATAATGGCTAACGAACTAGATTTAGGCTCATGCTGGATCAATCAGCTTAGATGGCTAAATGAGAATGAAACCATCTTGAACATCATGTACGAACTTGGCATGGACCCATCCGAAAGAGTGTACGGCGCTCTAGCCTTAGGAATTGCTGATACAGAAGATGGATTGCCGAACAGAAACCCGCTCCCTAGAACCGGCAATAAAGTTACCTATATAGACTAATCACTACTTAGTAGTACAATATATCCATACGAGGTACATACCATGAAAAAGAAAAGTGTTTTATTGACCGCTTTAAGCGTTGTCTCTTTGATTGCTTGCGGCGGCAAGCCAACTAACCCAACATCAAGCGTTGATGCGCCTGAAGAACCTGAAAAACCATTAGAGATTGGTGACACCGTCAAAGAATGGGTGTCCTCTAGTGATTTAGACACTCTCCCTATGGGAGTCCAGTCTGGAAGAGGAAGTGGATCAATTGCCAAGGACTTCGGAAACGATGACTCAGAATCCCTCTTATATCAATTAACCGGAAATGGATATATCGATTCAAATGCAATAAATGAACCATATTTCTTAGAGGAAGATGCAAAGAACGGAGACATCATCTCTTTATATTTCTATCTACCTTCAGATAGCAACATCAAAACCCTCCAGCTACAGGCTGTTACATCTAACTCAAGAGGCAACCCAGTAAGTGGAGAGACCATCAACGTTGATGAATCCAAAGAAGAGGAATGGATTAGAACCATTGTCTCTTATGACACATTAGATACATTAGGCTCAATCAGACTTAACTACACACTCGTAGATGCAACAAAGCCAGCAAGCCTCTATATCGATAACATCAACATCACCCTTGGAGCAGAGACTGTTCAAACAGGATACGAATATAACGACGAATCCTTATGCGAGACATATGAGGACTATTTCAAGGTTGGAACATGTATCTCTGGTTCACAGATCAATAACACCGAATATAGAAAGATTGTTAAGCACAATTTCAATTCATTAACCGCAGAAAACGAAGGAAAACCAGAGCAAATCCTCGACCAAGCGGGATGTCAGGCCCTTTTAAGCGAGAGCAAAGCAGGAGTCGCCATCACCACAAAGCCATTCGAGAAGATCTACGATTTTGCAGAAGCCAACCACATCGGAGTGAGACACCACACATTCGTCTGGTATTCTCAAACACCTTCCTGGTTCTTCACAGAAGACTACACCGCTAACGGCAAGAAGGCAGATAAAGCAACCATGCTCAACCGTATGGAGAACTACATCAAGACAACCATCAACACACTAAACGAGAGATGGCCAGGACTTGTCTATGCAATCGATGTAGCTAATGAGGCTATCGAAAATGGTGGAGTACGTACCAATAACAACAACTGGTATTCAACAGTTGGCAATGACTTTGTCTACTACGCATTCCAGTATGCATACGAAGCAAAAGAAGATGATCAGGAACTCTATTACAACGATTACTGCTTCGACTACGATACCCGTAACTGCTCATTTGCATTGAACACTCTCCTCAAAGGCGCAATCGAAGAAGGATATATCGATGGAGTTGGAATCCAGGGACATATCGATTCAAACGCAAACCTCGAGAACATCATGACAGACGCCAAGATGATCAAAGAGAAGGGCTTGAAGTGTCAGATCACCGAATTAGATATCACGGTCAACAGCACAAGCGCAAGTGATTACGCTAAGCAAAAAGAAGCATACAAGAACTTCACAATCAAGATGCTTGAAAACAACGCACAAGGATTAACAGATATCAACGCTCTTGTTGTCTGGGGCGTAAGAGATAATGAATCTTGGAAGCGTAGCCAGTATCCTCTCTTATTTGATGATAACTACGCCAAAAAGCCTGCATATTACGGCGTTTTAGAGGCTATTGAATCAGCAAATATCGATTAATTGGTGTAAAACCACAACGGTCTTCAGTCTCATGGAGGCCGTTTTCTATTGCGAATTAAAAACTTGCAAATGCACAACAAAAATAAAGAAATGTTGTGCAAAAGAAAGATATTATAAAAGCTTTTATTCTTTGCTTGGTCTTTCTTCTCAAATGGAAAATTGGGTTGGAAACGCATGCTTATGCTATCCTCACGCATTGGTCATGAGGTGCAAAAGTCCCTTGTTTTTTCACAATTTATCTCAAAAGCCTCCCTTTAACAAAATCAACAATCGATCAGAATTGTTGCCTCTATAAACGCTAAAGGCTGTTTATAATATATCTACATATGGAAAATAAAGGTAAGGTCGGAATAGTTTTAGAAGGCGGAGCGATGAGAGGCATGTACACTGCAGGTGTACTAGATACTTTCATGGAACTCGGAATCAATGCAGATCTATTAGTAGGGGTATCTGCAGGCGCTCTATTTGGTGTGAACTTCTTATCGAACCAAAAAGGCAGAGCCATCAGATACAACAAAAGATTCAATAAAGACAGAAACTATCTTGGCATCAGACCATTGCTTAAGGAAGGAAACATCGTAAGCACCGAATACGCTTACGTCAGAGTGCCACATGAATTAGATCCATTTGATGATGAGACATTCATGGCTAACCCATCGAAGTTCTATGCGGTCATCACCAATATCGAAACGGGTGAAGGCGAATACGTTAAGATGAACAGTGTCTTTGAGCAGATGGATGTCCTAAGAGCATCAGGATCAATGCCAGTTGTCTCTACTCCGGTTAAGATAGGGGATAACTATTACCTAGACGGCGCAATCGCGGATTCCATCCCATTCAAATGGATGATGTCTCAAGGAGTGGATAAGACCATCGTCATCTTGACTAGAGACATCGCCTATAGGAAAAAAGCGATGCCTGGCATCATGGTGAACCGCTACAAGAAGAAATATCCTAAATTTGCAGAAGGCATGGCAAACCGCCACAATCTCTACAATTCTCAGATAGAAGAGCTAAAGGCATTAGAAGAAAAAGGCGAAGTCTTTGTCATTAGACCAACCGAGGCTATCAAGATATCTAGAACGGAAAGAAATCCAAACAAGCTTCAAGCAACATATGAATTGGGACAAAGAGACGCCTTAAAATGCATCGAAGCATTGAAGGAATATCTAAATAAGTAAAGGGGCAGTGATGCTCCTTTTAAAATTACGACAACAATTATGCCAACAGTTGGCAAAAAGTTGGCCTAATTGAACTTTTTGTTGGTGTAAATCGTATGTTGTTGGCGTAATTCTTTGTAGCGTATGTAAAAATGCGATGACAGCCTCCCTGTCCTTCTTTTCCACCCCCAAAATTGGGGTTATTTGTCATAAATTTTTATTAATTATTGAATAAATATCTATTACCCATATTATATATGGTTCAAATATCAGGAGGAACCGATATGAAAAATGTAAAAACATTAACATTACTATCAGTCTCATTGATTCTTGCCGCTTGTGGTAAGTCCGGAGGTAAATCGAGTGCTATTACCCCATCTGAACCAACAAGCAGTGAGCCAACATCAAGCGAGATTGTCTCATCAAACTCAGGTGCATCAAGCTCCGAGTCAACACCAGACACCCCAACACTAGAAACTGATCCAGCAAAGGTTGAAAAGATCCTAGAAGAAGGATCTGCAGCCTTAAACAAGTGCGTTAACTTAGAAACTGCCGGCAAAACATCATTCACCGAAAAAATGGTGTTCCATGGCACACATTTTGAAGAAGAGAAGCAGTTCGCTCCTAAAAGCGATACCCCATCTCGCGTTGAATATGAAAAATACGCGAACAACGCTGATGAAACATATGCATACAACGCTCAGGATAAGACAGGATACATCGCCGCTTACGATGACTCATCCAGCGGAAAGATGGAATTGTCCGGATTAGAGTGGGTTGAGAAAAACAACAATAATTACAAGAGATATTATTGGAACGAAGGGTGGATTAATGACGTCGATGACGAATATGCTCTTCGTGGTCTTTTAGCGTATATAGACACTACCGGATATTATATCGAAGGACTATCTACCGATCTTTCGGTTAGCATTAGAATCTTCGAAGGAAGCCTCTCTTCAGGGATTAAGTCCGATTTTGATGAGGGATGCTATGGCGAGGTTTCAGCTATCGGCTCAATCTCAGCAGCCTATTCAAAGGATGCTCAGGGAAATAACATACTTAGTTTTAAAACATCAATCAATTCCGTTTACGTTGCTCCAGAGCTTCCTGAAACATTGCATGATGAATACCTTATCGATGTTCAGGGATATCAAGACTTCGCGGCAACATTGGTCTTCGATAACAATGGCTTGAAGTCAATAAGCGAGCACAGAGAAGAATACCTAAAACTCACCACTTTGGCCTATTACGGCAGGACAGAAGAAGTGAATATTGACACAGGCGATTCCAAAACCACAGTCGAAAGGAAATATGAGCCTCTTAAGGAACATCCAGACACATCTAGTTTTGTTGATCAGGGCGTGCTGAATGCATCAGTCAGACTCATTCTCCCTAATGGCGATGATATGGGATATTCAATTGGGCAGATTGGCGATAGCGTGTCATTCACAGCCGCAACTGTTGTTGGAACTGAGGCAGCTCTAGCTGGAGTCACATATGAAATCTACAAAGACCCAGAATACAAAGAGAAACTCGATATCAGCACCGTTAAGGTTAAGAGCTATGAACAAATGTTCTATGTCAAAGTCATAGTTCCAGAGGATATCGTATTTGTCAGATACATAGCAGTTGGTCGTTGGCCTGAATATTACGGCACAGATTACCTTGCATACAATCTCGTAAAATCAGATGTGTATGTCGGTGAGCCAAAAGATAATTACTGCATATCTGCATACACTCTTACAAATAGGTATGACAATGACGGTGTGTTTTACCCAACAGTCACATGTGCACCAACATCAGCAGAAGTCTACTACACAGATGATGAAGATGTTGTGATCAAGAACAAGAAGTTCATCGATCTTAAGGCAGGACATTTCTACTGCATCGAGTACATCGCGGACGTAGTCGCATAATAGGAGGATATAGAAAATGAAAAAGGCAAAATTATTAGCGTTATTATCAGTCTCCATGATCCTCGCTGCATGCGGAGGAAAGAAGACACCAACATCTTCAGCAAGCGCACCTGATGTCCCAACATCAAGTGAAACATTATCCTCAATTGGTGAGGAAACATCATCAAGCGTTGAGGAAAAGGAACCAACATACGAAGAATCTAAAGCTGCATTCATCGAAGGATATGAAGCAATAAGAGAAGGCGCAAAGTCACTTAGCAAAGACACATTCTCATTCACAGAAACCCAAGTGATTAGCATGGAAGAAGAGTCAGAAGAAACCACCGGCGAAATCGGTAAAGAGCCAATCTATACCGGAGGCAAGAAGCAGTCGATGACTCAAGCCATGACAGTTGGATACGATGCTAAGAACAAAGTCGGATATACTGTTGAAGAAGTAGTGCTCGGCGATGAGAGAGTCGTATCAGATGCATATTGGGTTGAGGTCGTAGACGGAAAATATATTCAGTATGACTGGGACTACGAAAGATACTACGAAGTTGACGATGATTATGCATGGCATTGCTTAGCGGATGAAGGAATTCGCTTCGGAATGGATTTCGCAGGAGGAGACGATTCTGCAGCAGTATTCGAATCCATGTCTGAAGACATGTCTCTAGAATTGAAGCGCATGTTCAACAGCCTCAAGGGCTCATTCCCGGCCGAAAGCATTGGAGAAGTTAAATTCAACGACAAGGTTGTCGCAACAAATAAGAAGGTAGGAAACGGTGGAGAATTATATTTATCCATTGTCTCTTCCGTTGAATACGATGCTTCAACTCTTGATCTTGACGCGATTGGAACAAATCCATATTTAGCAGAGTTTACAGCTGCGTTTACTGAGACCATCACATTCAAATATTCAGATAAGGGTATTGAAAGTGCTGAAGGTGAGATGGGAATGATGAGCAGTATGGGAGTGTGTGCCGATGGAATGGTGGTGACCGAGAAAAGCTCCCAGAAGCAAATCGTCAGCGATACATCAAAGCACGAATATGTCCCTCTTGCTTATGAGTTCGACACAACCGGATACGAAGATAGAGGAAAGACAAGCTCATCACTTTGGGTCGCTCTCCCAAATGCACGTGAGACAGAAATCACCCAGGATGATAGAAAAATGGGCGAGAAATATGCGTTAGATGACTCATACATCGTTTCTAGCGATGCTAAAGCAGCAGGCGTCACATATGAGTTATATGAAGACAGGGCTCTGACAAAGAAGCTCGACAAGGACAACATCGTTGCAAAGTCATACTCAGAGACCGTCTACGTCAAGTATATCGTTCCAAGCACAGTGGCATATGTCCAGTATGTGTGCAAAGGCGTTCTCGCAAGTGACTTTGATTCACGCGACACAAATTGGTACGCAACAACAAGCGGCGAGTATATCGGCCCATCAAAGAGCGGATTCTTTGCTCCAGCCTACACAAAGACAAACGTCTATGACTACAACGCTGGAGAAACAATCCCAAGCGCGACATTTGCATCAACAAGCGCAGAGATCAGCTACACAACAGATGCTAAAGCATCAGTCAAGAACAACAAAATGGTCGACATCAAGGCCGGCGAGTTCTATTACATCTCATTCATCTGCGACCAGGTTGTTTAATGGAGGAGAGACAAATGAATAAAGCAAGATTATTAACCTTATTATCAGTCTCCATGATCCTCGCTGCATGCGGAGGAAAGAAGACACCTACATCATCGAGCATGGAAGCTCCAGCTTCTAGCGAGTTTATCCCTGAAAGTTCAGAGACACCAGTTTCATCCTCTGAGAACACATCATCTAGCTCAAGCTCAATAGAAACACCTATCGTTGATAATAGAACCGACATGGAGAAGTCCCGTGATACCTTCATGGAAACCTATCCAAAGCTTTTGAAGGCATTGCACAACTGGTATGACAACCCAGCCTCTTCAACAGTTAAGGAAGAGATTACCTGGACACGTAACAACAACATTATTGATAACGCTCCAGCAATTCCAGTGGTGGAGGTCGACGATGAATCCGTTGAGACCGACTGGTACACATATTCATACGACAACATCACCAAGACTGGGTACATGTGGAACGAAGACGACTATTCATATGGTGGCCGTTCCTTCTATGGGGCTGAATGGGATGTTAAAATCGGCAACGACTATAGATACTATTCATCCGGCGAAGAATTTTACATGGATGTTGATAGCGGATACGCTTGGAACACCTTCATGCACTATTCCAGCTACATTAACGACCTTGACGAGAACGAACATCTAGCATGGGCAAACAGTATCTCGACTAAAGGCAACGCTCTATCTTCTTGGAAATCCATGATCAAGGGATACACAGGCGGTGATCCAGCTCGCTCAGGCAAGCTTGGTTACGATTTCACATTCAACGTTACCGCTTCTAAAGAAGGAACATTGGATGTCTTAACACTTGATTTGAACGTTAAGTCCAAATTCACACCTTCAAAGCTCCCAGCAACTCTTACAACAGAGGACTATATTACAGAATTCAGCGCCGAATCATCTTCTAAGAAAGTGATCAAATTCGACAGCAACGGAATCAAGTCTATCGAGTTGAGGAATGCTGACACCAGCAGCATCAAATTCAAGAACGTAGCATATGATAAAGTTGATACTGGAGCATGCATCGAAGAAGCTAAAGTCACCATCAGCAATAAGTATGAAGATATGCCAGAACGTATTGACACATCAAGCTATCGCGATGAAAACCCAGCATATTGCGTATACGAGATCTGCAATCCAGCTGGAGACATCATCACGATGCGTGAAGGCGATTTCGGAGAAAAGGCCACATTCCCTAAGAACACTATGATGACAGAAGACGCACTCAATAATGGAGTGGACTTCGAACTCTACTATGATAGAGACCTCACAAAGCCAGTTGATTTAAACAACACCAACTACGTCAGCTACCATTGTAATTTATACATCAAGTACATCATCCCTGAAGACTATGCATATGTTGATTACACATCATATGGAACATTCATGAAGGATGCAGGCGATTATCATTTCTTCTACACATTATCAGATGCAGGAAGAATGTTGACTGGTCCTCAGAAGAATTTCTGTATCAAAGCCTACACGAAGTCCAACATCAGAGACTACGAATACGAATTATATGAATCAGTGTTAGTGGCTCCTATGGAGGCATTCATCTCCTATTCATCTGATCCAAACGCAAAGATCAAGAATGATAAGATGATCGACCTCAATGGTGGACATTACTACAGCATTTGTTACTTCTCAGAGCAGGTTGCTTAATTGCTAAACACTAAGGCGGGAGTGGAAACACACCCGTCTTTTTCTATTGCCTGCAAATCTTTTTTCAAAAATTCATCTTTTAAAAAGATGTTCATGTTTATTGCGATTTTTATTAACGTTTTCCAGTAGATTGCATATACTATCAATCGAAGTGCAGCGACTTCAGTTTTAGTAAACGACATCCAATGCCTTTGGTCCGAAGAAAAGACCTTGAATATTGTTTAATAGGACTAATAACAACCCACTTTTTGTTGTTGCTTTTCGCTGCAGGCAACGGAAGGAGGACTGTCTATGACAGTAAATATTATTCAGTCGATTCTTAAATATCGTTTTAAGAACACCGCATTACTTGAGAGAGCACTCACAAGAAAAACCTACTCTGCCGAAAACGGAGGAGAAGACAACGAATCTTTGGAATTTGTAGGGGATTCCATGCTGAACTGCGCGGTTACAATCGCGTTAGTGAAACGCTACGGCATCAGCAAAGAGGATTCAAGGTGGAAAGCCTTGGCCAAAACAAACCCAACATTCTTCAATGATAAGGAGATAGAGGAGGTGCTTACTGAAATCAGAAGTGCGCTAGTCTGCAAACTCTACCTTGCCAACAGAGCAACAGAACATAAGATCCACAATCACATTCGCATGGGAAAAGGAGACATCAAACTCCATATGGAACAGCAGGATTCAGTTAAAGAAGACCTGCTAGAAGCGCTAATTGGCGCAATCGCGCTTGATAGCGACTTCGATATGCCAACAATCGTTAAAGTGGTCGAGCATTTACTTTATATCGATAGAGCGATGAGAAGACGCGAATACGATCCAAAGGAAAGGTTCTTATGCCGTTTATTAAAGAAAGTCTTCACCGTTAAAGGTAGATAACGTTTTCCGTATGAACTAGGCGGGAGTGGAAACACACCCGTCTTTTTCTATGTACATTTATTGTTAAAAATGAATTGAAACTAATATAAAAACATAAGTATCTTTACATAAAAGACACAAAGTAGTACTATTTCGCTAGGGAGGAAAGGGCGTGAAGTATTACCGAGAATTAGTGAGTTTAAGCGCGTTCACTCTAGATGATGCGGGTAAGGTAATGAAAAACCCTGCAAATGCTTCGCAACAGCTCAACGCAATGATAAAGGCGGGTTATGTTACCAGAATTAAACATAACCTATATACCTGCATTGATTTAGTCTCTGGTGGAGAAGTGGCCAATCATTTTGTCATAGCTAGTCACATCACTGACAATTCTTTTGTAGCGTATCATTCAGCGTTTGAGTTCTATGGAATGTACAACCAGGTTTATACCGAGATACAGGTTGCATCCAAGAAGCGTTTTGCGAATTTTGAAACGGATTACTGCCGTTACCGTTGCTTTTTGACGGACTCTGATGCACAAGTGGAGACGATTAGGGGAGCGAGGGTTACATCACTTGAGAGAACGATCGTTGATTCGATCGATATGCTTGGCAAGGTCATGGACGTTGAAGAATTGGTGAAGTGCCTTGCTTTGATTCACACCGTTGACCAAAACAAGTTGATGGATATCCTTAAGCTTTACGACAAGGAGGTATTATTTAGAAAAACAGGCTATTTCCTATCTTTCTTCCAGGAGCAGTATCGCCTAAAAGACAGTTTCTTTGAATTCTGCAAGGCGAATGCTGATTTTACGCATCGTGGAAAAATCTCTAGCAATGAGTTAAACAAGTTAACCTACATCAAAGAATGGGCGTTATATGGATACAAAGATATATTCGCCTTGACTTACAAAGGAGGAAAAGAAGATGTTTAATCTCACGAAAAAAGAGATAAACGATATTGCTAAAACCAACAACTTCATATCCAACACAGTAGAAAAGGTTCTGAGACTCGTAGATGTTCTTGAGTTCATCAACGAGAGCGAGTATGGCACCACGCTTTCGCTTAAAGGAGGAACCGCAATAAACCTCTGCTTGCTGGACTTACCAAGATTAAGCGTGGACATCGATTTCGATTTTGCAAAAGAGTGCAGTCGAGAAGAGATGCTAAAGGACAGAGAAGACATAGCCCAGCTAATAACCGGTTACATGTTGGACCAACACTACGTCCTCGGCAGTGGTTCAAAGAAGACCCATACTCTGGACTCGTTTGTTTGGAAATACGACACGCTGTCAAATTCCAAGGACAGCCTTAAGATAGAAATTAACTATTCGAACAGATGTCATGTGCTGGATTTGGTCACAACGCCATCATCAAACATTCTCTGCAGTCCGATACAAGTGTTCAGGCTGGCTGATGAGGAGTTGATCGGCTCAAAGATAAACGCTCTTATAATGAGAACCGTGCCTAGAGACGTTTACGACGTCTACAAGCTTAAGAAGATGAACAAGATAAAGAATGAGCGTCTTATTAAGAAAATCGCCATATTTTATGCCGTTTTAAGCGCCGATAAGCCTATCGACTTTGACGCTCTATTAGATGAAGCGTGCAAGAAGATGGCTATGCTCAATTACAACAAGATTCGCGAAACCGTTTTGCCTGTAGTCCATAAAGGCGAGAAGGTAGTGATTGAAGAGATTGCTTCATGTGTCAGCGAGTATGTAAGAACCCTATTTGTTCTAGATGAAGACGAAAAGGAATACATAGCTAGATACAATGCAGGCGAGTTCAGACCAGACATACTGTTCAAAGACTTCCAAGTCAACGATGTTTCCAAACATCCGATGGCTCTTTGGAAGCTAATGCAGTAGCCAATTGGAAACCTAGACGGGAGTGAAAATACACCCGTCTTTTCATATCCAGTGGTAAAAATGCTTAATAAATGCCCATAATTGTCCAAAATCGTTACAAAATTAACACATAACGCTGCAGATGCGATTAATTATTCAGAGGTGCGTTGAAGATGAAACCGCACCAACAAGACACAATTGTTGCACATTTAATCTCTTATCTTTGCTTAAGTGTAGGTTATACCTATACTTTAAGTGATAGGAGATTTTCTCTATGAGCAAGTATAAAGCGATATTATTCGATATGGATGGCACATTGGTGCCTATGGACACGATGGAATTCTCTACCGGGTATTTCAAGGGACTATGCAAAAGATTGGCACACCACGGAATCCCATCAGAAGAAATTGTTAAGTGCATCTGGATTGGCACTAAGGCGATGATCAAGAATGATGGCACTAGAACCAATGAAGAAGTGTTCTGGGACACATTCTCCAACATCATCGGAAAAGGTAAGGAAGAACTCAATCCCGATTGTCTTGCCTTCTATGGTAACGAATTCAAGGATGCCATCATCTACACTCAGCCAAACCCATTAGCAAAAGAAGCGGTGGATATTGCCCACACTAAAGCGGAGCTAGTCATATTAGCGACCAACCCATTATTCCCAATGGCTGGACAAGTTACACGCATGGGATATGTTGGATTAGAGCCATCAGACTTTGCATTGGTCACATCATATGAAAAAGAGAGGTTCTGCAAGCCAAATCCTAAGTTCTACGAGGAAATACTCAAGAGAATGAATCTCAAGCCTGAGGAGTGCTTAATGGTGGGTAATGACGAATATGAGGACGCTTGGAGCTGTTCTACTCTAGGAATTGATTGTTATTTGGTAACTGATTGCCTCATCCCAAGCGACAAATACCACCATAACGGTCCTAGGGGATCATTCAAGGAATTGGTGGAATACCTCAATAACCTATAATCATAAAATGGGAGTGGAAGTCATGCGTCCATTCCTTTTTCGTTTGAGAGTAGGACTCACTATCGTTGCAACGATATAGTATTTAGATAACCTATCCGCGAAAACTGCAGGAACTTGCAAAATCTGCGGATAGACAGCAAACAATTATTAGTGACATCCCCCCGTAAATTGTTATATTGTTCTTAAGAGGTGACACTTATGAAGAAAGGTATTCTTGCAGCAATAATATCTACACTATCTATAGTGCCTCTTTCTTCATGCGATGGTGAATTCCTTGTAGCGCCTAGCTATCACCTAGAAGTTAAAGGGTCTAGGAACTTGTCTCCTAACCTGCCTAGAAGCGGCAACTATAGAGCGGGACATGTCTTCAAATTCAAAGTCGAGATGGTAACCGACGTGTCATTTAATCCATGGTTGAATAACGATAGGCTATTATCAACTGACCAGCGTGATATGTATGAGTATTATACATTCAGGATGCCGAACTTCGATTCCACCCTCACCCTTACCTCGGAACACTTCTTCGTTGATAGGGAATACTCTTTCTCTGAGGTATGCTGGGGGATAGAGTATCTAAATAAGGAAACTGTGACGGGGATAGAAATGAAAAACACTCGCTATATTTCATACGATGAGAGAGAAGTTACCACCGTTTATAGCGATGATATACGCGATATCGAATATAACATTGATATACTTAACCAACCTCTGGTTAAGGCAGACCCAGACCTTGTCCCGAATAGTGGCTTATGGCACGAGATCAGGTACTTAAGGGGTGAGGAAGATAGAGCGTATTGGTTTGAGATGTTCGAAGGCTTTGTGTTCTGGAAAGATTGGGGCAGCTCCCAGCTTTTCAAGATAGCAGGGGATAACCCAAGGCTTCCTAAATTGGAGTACGCAGTAGAGAAATAACACAAAAGGAAAAAGGACCTACGCGCTTATACGACCACGTATGATCGTACTAGGTCCTTTTTTGAATACCGTTTAATCAATTACCCCAATACAATTGATTAAGGCCCCGCCTACTAATCTATATTTATTAGTGGGCTATCTGCATTAAGGTTTATTACAAAACCATACTGTGATTATGGGTATTAATAGCCATTCAATCAAGTGATATTTCTCTAGCGCGAACATTTGTTCAAGTTATGAACCTCGATGAAAATAATTGGTAAAAAATCCCTAGAAATCCTATGGATTTTAAAGGACCATATGAAAACGAAGATTTTTGCAACATTGCGAAATAACTAAGGCTATCCCTTGTTACGGGATGATTTATTCGTATATTAATAAGCGCATCAGCGCTATCAAAATGAGGGGGTGACAATAATGGCAAACATTAAACAATCAATCAGCATCGAGACCAGAACAGTTAAGGTCGAAGGAGATTACATTAGGGAGGCAAAGGCAATGTATGATGATGGGGTATATTACTGTGTACTTCAAACTAAACCAACCCTAAGGTATTCGGCGTACAGAGCAAGCTATATTGATTATCTAACAGGCGTCACAAGCGATGAACCAGAGTTAATTGAGGAGTTCCCTGTTTATCCAGATCTAGAGCCTCTAACCGAAGCGTACCACGCTTTGTTCTCCATGCCTGTATGCGAAGAACAGAAGCAGGAAGAGATCCTTGAAGAGATGGAGGAGTATGAAACACCATCCACTGATGACTATGAAGTCAATAGGATTGTTTCACATACAGAGGATATGTTCGCTCCTGGTTTTGGGATTGAACAAATTGAAGTGGAGTTCAAATCCAAGACAACGGGCAAATTACTATACTGCTCATGCGAGTCTATGTATTGCAATATGTGCATTGCAGAGACACCGATCTCTGATAATGAAGACAACACAACAATCATTGATTCCTGTGAGGGATTAGATAACGCAGTAGAATCTGAGTATTACGAAATGTATTACAAGACTTATAAAGAGTTGATCAGCCAGTAAAATTAACATTCATCCCCTTGCCGCTTCTGATTCGCGCATAATAAATATTGAATTGATGGTCGTTTTTGATATTATGCGGATATGGACATTCAGTATAAAGAAGAACGAACCTCTTTTATCCGTTTTGATGTAAAAGATGGAACGTTTAAAAAGAGTGAAGACGAAAACGCAGCATCGAATAGTTGGCCACGCACTTTTTCGTATGAGCAAGAACCTCATATGGCGATTTTTCTTTTCCCATCGCTTGGAAAACAAGCCACTAGCAATTTGATTAACAGGTTTATTGTAAATAACTATTCGAAAATAGAGCTTAAAATTGACGAATCAATCGCAACTAATTCTGTATCAGATCTAAGTTTGATAAACTTTGATTTGGATGCTTGTAAAAGACTGTTTCGGAAATCAAAAAACATAAAAGCGTTAACGTTTAGAACGGATGGCATAATGACAAGCGCTATTGTTGAGTCAGAAAAATATGTTTGTCACATTGCTCTCACATATGTCGAATCGAAATCATGTTACCAAGGTGTTATCGATTGGATTGAAACATGTGAAAAAGCGTATATTACGTTTGAACATAAAAATTTGCTTGTTGGCGTTTCTTATGTTCAAGGCGATTGGAAACATGCTTATGAATTACGAGCTACTTATTTAATTAACAACATTGATAATTTACTTCCAAGCGAAGAGGCTATATTAGAAGAAGACGCTACAAAAGATCAAGATATAGACCAGGTGGAAAACTATGTGGACGCAGCAGATGAAGGGCAAGCTGATGATGTGGCGGATATTGTTGTTGAGTCTGCCGTAAGCGATTCGGGCCTCTTTGAAAACAAATTACAAGAATTGAATCAGGATGCTAACGTCATAGATGAAGACGATATCGAAGATGATTCCTCCGAGGAAGAAGATGTAACAGTCCTTCCTATAGGTACAAAAATTTATAGAGAGGTTTTTATATATCAAAAATTCCACGAAACCTTCAAAAATGTAAGGAGTTCATTGCCTGCCGGAAAGAATTACGAAGACATAAGAGATGAGCTTGTTAATCGCTTTTCTACCAAAAATGATGAAGACCTTCGAAATTATATTAGTTCACGCCATGTTTTCATAATCGACAGAGATGGCGATATGGATATTTACCGTTGCAGAACCTTGGGTGGAAGGAAAAGCATGGTCAGAGTGTTGTTCTGTTTCGGCAAAGAATTAAAAGGAAGAAGCAACGAAATTAATGACGATTCTGTTGTACTGTTGTCTCTGTTGGGCCCAACCGATCACTCCGAAGAAAACTTTGTTGTTGCCGCAAACAAATTAGAAGGCGAACTTTATTTTGCAAGCGGCGATGAATTTAAGAAAGCGGACTATAAAATTGGGAATAGCGCACTGATTTCAAGGGCTCACAGAAGAAGAGATAACACTATTTACGAAGAATGGGTCTTGGATGAAAAACAGCAAGAAATATTTGATAATTGCCAACAAAGACCTCCATTTTTTGTTATAGGAAATGCCGGTACTGGCAAAAGTTTAATCGCCGAAAAATTGTACGAGAGTATACATAGAGCTAATCCAAAACTTGATATATTGTACGCAACATACATGGATGCGCTTAAGGGTTACGTATCATCTCATCTTACCTACAGGGACATAGACGAAGAAGATATTAAATGCCACACGTTTAAGGACATAATTTTTAAATATTTAAAAGATGCCGAAACGAACTATAAGGACGAAAAGGAGTTTGCGTATTGGATTACAAACAACTCCGTATGGCTTAAGCAGCAATCCATCAACATTGATACCATTTTTTTAGATAAGGATTACACATTAGACATCGCATACATGTTTTACCGATCCTTTTCTTCACTGGGCACATCCGTAACTTTTGAAGAGTGTTGCAAAGATGGTTCTTTAGCGCAAGAAGGCGATGATTCGGTTGAATCCGTTTTCTTCAAAGTAGCCGCCGAAGAAAAACTGACCGATAAGCAAAGCAGAGATTTATATAAAATTTGTTCTAAGTACCATGAGTATTTGAGAGCGAAGAATTATTACAATGATAACGAGGCGGCTTTAAGAATCATAAGTTTGGTTGGTTTGAGACGTGAACTCGATGATTATCGATCAGCTTTTTCTAAGAACTGGAGAAAAAAATTCCTCGACGATAGAAGAAACGATCTTAATCGATTGAATTACAATGTTGAGGACCTATTGGACATTCCATTATTTGATGTTGTGATCGTGGATGAAATTCAAGATTTGACGCTACCTCAGATCCGCGCCTTGATGACCATATTAAAAGGCGAGCCTAAAAACAGACAATTCGTTGCGTTCGGAGATGAAAACCAAACCATAAATCCAACTTTGGTAAAGATGAGAAATGTTTGTAGCGAGATAAACAATCATTTTGACGCGCAAATGGATTTTAATGATATTTATTTGAATTTGTCATATAGAGGTACTGGGCAAATCAACGATTATGTTAATTATTTATCAGAAATAAGAAGAAAAACCATTGGAAGAAATAAAGCGAATTACGAGCTGCCGAGAAAAATCGCTGGAGACAAGTTCGGTGATAAAGAGAGCGAAAATAAAGTCTCTTTTATTTACAATAAGGAAATTGCGGAATACGTCTTGAAGAATCCAAGTTTATTCTCGGATTACGATATCAGAATTATCACACCTACATCTAGACTCGCTGACGAATTGATTAGTGCAAACAAAGCAGGACTACAGGATGCATCCCGTGGGGAGGACAATATCATCTACAAAGCCATCTCTGTGGACGAGTCTAAAGGAAGAGAATGGGAAACAGTCATTTTGTATGATTTTTTCTCGAGTTCTGAGGAGATTTGGAAAAAGTTCGCAGACAAGACTAGAAACAATGTGGATTCATCTGAATCTGAATCGTTCCGTTCTGTAATTAAGAGAAGGTATTTCAATAGGTTGTATGTTGCCCTTACCAGAGCTTCAGAAAACGTAATCATTATAGAAGATAAAGAATTGAACAAAGATGTTGTTGACGTGTTCATTCCGAAAAATAAGAATTTCCGAATAAAAAATATAGTGGAAAGAGAAGGAATTACCGAGGTCTTGGGTGCGGCATACGATCATTCTAAATGGTATGAACTGGCACAAAAATCCTTCGAATTAAAAGATTATTTGTCAGCATCCGAAAGGGCGCTCAATGCAATTAGAGCACTGTTGTCTGATGATGTGAACAATGACGAGTTGTATGGCAAATATGACTTATTGCAAAAACGATCTGAATTAAAAATCCTTTTGGAAACAAAAAAAGGGTTTGATAAATCAAGGTTTAAAGATTACATAGACGAAATTGAACAATACGGTGATATCAGAGATTTGGCGACGCTTTATGAACTAATGGGCTATCGTGATAGGCATAAAATGCTTACATTGAAAGTGTCTACTTCATCAAGAGAGATAGTCGACTTGTATAACAAGGCGAAAAAGAATATGGATCAAAAGGAACAAAACATGTGCGCGCCAACATTAATAGAAGCGTATAAGCAAATATTATTGAATAGTGAGGAGAATTAATATGGATGAAAAAAGACTTGTAGAGGCGGTTAATGGCCTCGAAACTATTGTTGCTGAGCTTGATGTTGTCAACGAAAGCAATCGTAAACTTCAAGAGAAACAATCTGAATTGGAGGGACAAATATCTAGATCTGAAGAGACTATCAAGTCTATTAGCGATAAACTTGGAAGCCTTATAGAGAGTTCGCAAAAACTAGAGAACGTTGTTGAAATTATGGAGACTTACATCCGGAGGTTAACAACAATTTCTTCACAGCTGGATTCTCAAATAGAAGAAGCTCGTCGTGCCCAAAATGAAATGATGATGGTCAAGATGGATGTGCTTCTTTCAAAAATGGAATCGTTTGACCAAAACCATCAGAAGCCCTCAAATAAAGCACAAAAGCCTGCACAGCCAAAGAAGGAACAAAAATAACAAATCCGTAGAACTGCATAGTATTGGGTCAGTTCGTTTATATAGGCTATTGACATAGTCCGCATCCGCGAGGGTGCGGATTTTTTCTATGCAAACAATCATAGTCAGTGTATCTGTGTGTATAATAGACATAAAGATCGGATGCGATGTCGCATCCAATACATATGTATAGATATACGAGAAAGGCATACTATGGCAAAAGTCGTTATAAAGAAGACCAATATGATTAAAACAAGTGGAGACTGGTTCAGATACGCTCCACCAGAAGGCGGAGAAAAGCAGTGGGCCGCTAAACACAGCGCATTAGAGCTAGCCAGTTATTTCACCGCATGCGACGGTAATCTTCCAACAGAAATAGTTGATGTCTTAAAGAGTCACAAGATAAAGGTTTCGTCTTTTGACTGTGAACCAGAATACGTCACAGAATTATCAAAAGAGGGTTACGGAAGAGGAATGGGAAGACACCACGACCTATTGATGATTGGAAGTGATTGTGTTGTCGGCATAGAAGCTAAAGCAACAGAGACGTTAGATAAATACGCTGATGAAAAACATAAGGGAACAGACAACCACAAAGCAAGATATGACGGAATTGCTAGGGATTTATTCGGAAAAACCATTGCAGAATTAGGAGAAATTAGAGTTAGATATCAGTTAATGTCTGCGACGATTGGAACGTTGATCGAAGCCAAGAAACGCAATCTAAAGAAAGCGGAAGTGCTGGTCTTATTGTTCTCTAGCGATATCACAACACGTGAACATATAGAAAATACGCAGAAGGACATTGATGTCTTTACTTCGTTATTAGAGAAGAACGAGGATGGTTCTTATAGAACCCCGTATGATTCAGACATCAAGTTGTATGTAGATTTCAATGAAGTGGCAATTTAACAACAGCAATCAAGGCCTAAAGACCATTCTTGCTGTGTGTCTAGAGTGATGGGGTCCAAGTATTACAAAACATATAATGTGTACTGTGAAGAATGACGTGTAATATGTGTTATTGGAATGTAAGTATCTTTTAGATAAATGCCACACTTGTTATAATTGTTATATATTGTATCAAAGGTAGGTCTATTTCGGTATGGAATGGTCAGTTCTCGTAAAAACACTTAGGTGTAAATTATTATTAACACAAGCCGAATTCGCGGAATTTATTGGCGTCTCGTTTGCTACAGTGAATCGATGGGAAAATGATGGACATGAGCCTACGATGAAAACAAAAAGATGCCTAATGAGACTTTTTAAAAGGTACAACATTCAATTAACGGAGGTTAGATAGCGTGTTCCCTGATATAAATATTAAAAGATGTTATAGAACTAAACATGACGACCTAAAAAATGATTTCTTTGTCCCTGTGTTAATGAATAGCGTCCAATACGACAGGGGAACCGGGTTTTTTTCGCTCGACTCCTTGGTCGAATTAACCGACGGGGTAATTCCTTACATCAAAAACGGAGGGGTAATTAGAGTAATAACATCGGTTGAGCTAGATCCTAAAGATTTAGAGGTTATTCAGAATGGTATTGAATACAAACGGGCTAGAATTACCGAGATTTTATTAAAAGAAATAGATTCGTATCTAGCGAAGAACGAAGTGCAATTAGATTTAATCAGTAATCTGATAGCTGTAGATAGGTTGCAAATTAAAATAGGTTACCTCCCTTTGGGTGGTCTCTATCACGAAAAAATAGGCTATGCAAGGGATTCAGCGGGAAACGAAATCTGGTTTTCAGGATCAAATAACGAAACGTACTACGGGTTAAAAAAGAACGCCGAAAGCATGATGGTTTTAAAATCGTGGCAGAGCGACAAAACAGATATTGATGAGCAGAAAAAGTATTTTGAAACATTATGGAATAATGAGGATTCTGAGGTTAAGGTTTTTGATATACCTGAAGCCGTAAAAAAGAAAATATTGTCGAAATTCCAGAAGAACGAGGATCTAATTCAAGCAATCAAGTCATATGCCGATTTCTTGAACAGACCAAAAAGCAAGACACTATACCCTTATCAAGAACAGGCGATAGCAGAATTTGTCGATAACAAATACAATCACTTCTTCGAGATGGCAACAGGAACTGGTAAGACGTTTACTGCAGTAAAAGCTGTCGAAAAGATGTCAGGCAATATGGGTGGAAAGTCTTTGTATGTCGCTGTAGTTGTCCCTCAAATAGACTTGCAAACGCAATGGGAGCGTACTTTTAAAGAAATTGGCCTAAACCCTCATTTATTTGGTGGAACAACTTCCAATAAAGACTGGGAAAAGTCTTTCTCTGATAGTGTAATTGAATATTACAATGGAAGCAAAATTGTGGTTTCGATCTGCGTTTACGACACATTCTTTGCCAAGGTCAATCACTCTTTATCGGATTTAGTCATTAATAAATTGCTCATTGTTGATGAAGCGCATGAACTAAGTAGGAATCAAATATCTCAATTGTCCAACTCTTTCAAGTTTAGGCTTGGTCTAAGCGCGACGCCTGAGAGGCATTCGGCGGAAGAAACGAGCGCTATTTTGGATTACTTTACACGCGGTAAAAAGCCTTCTTTCAAATACTCTATCGATGATGCAATACATAATGGTTTTTTATCAAAGTACGAATATCATCCGATTCTTGTTCGGTTAGAAAACGATGACCTTGAATTTAAAAGATACCAAAAACTGACTTTGCAGTTAGCCCAGTTATTAAATGCCGAAGAAATAGACCAGGAAAAAATACAAGAAGTACTGAACAACAGAAGTTTGATTGTTAAAAAAGCAAGAAATAAGACAGAAAAAATAAAGAGCATGATTTTAAGTGATGAATACGATTTTCGAAACGCAGTCATCTATTGTGGCCAAGGTAAGGACATCGAAACCGAAGAATCCATTATCGATAGTGTGACTAAAGCTCTTAAAGATATCGGAAAATATAGGCCATCGCAGTTTACTAGTAAGACAAACGATCGCGAATCGGTACTTAGAGAATTTGAGAACGGTTATTACGATACCCTCGTGGCGATCAAGTGTTTTGACCAGGGTGTCGACGTTCCTAAGTTGGATAAGATCTACATAATGGCAAGCGATACACTCATGAGGCAGACTATCCAGAGGCGCGGAAGAGTCCTCAGGCAATGTTTCGAGACCGGCAAGGAAATGGCATATATATACGATTTGTTGTGTCTCCCACCCGAAGGTTGCGGAGATGCTCCAGGATCTCAGTCACTTGTCGCAAAAGAATTGAAACGCGCAACTGAGTATGGAAGACTTGCAGAAAATAAAAATTCAGTAACCAACCTTATAAATAAATTAATAAGCGAATACAACATTACGGAGGCATCAGACGATGAAACAGAAATTAACAATTAATGATGTTTTAAATGAACTCGGCTTTAACGAAAAACAGAAGCAGGGCTTTGTTGAATGCGTCAAAGCTGTAAAGCGTGAACAGAAAGAAGAAGACTACAAAGCTGAGGAAGAAATAGCCAAGACAGTTAAAGAGGTGTGTTCAGATGAGAATTAACAGTATTTCATTCAAGAATTATAGGTGCTTCTTAAAAGGCAGAATCGATTTTCCTTACGAGCCGAATAAGAACATGACTGTTTTGGTCGGACCAAACGGAGGCGGTAAAACCGAGACCCTCTTTGCCTTCTGGTGGACACTTTATGATTATGATTTCTCCAAGCTTACAAACAAAGAAAATACGCCATATGCTTTAAACTCCGGTCTGTACAGAGAATTAGAACAATCTCCGGTTGGCACAACGAAAAAGTGCTCAGTTACGATGGATTTTGAGGACAATGGAGTTTCGTATATCGTAAAAAAATGGTGCGAGTACAAGAAGACGGAAAAACAAATAAGGGTTGAGGAATACAGGGAATTTAGTCACTATGAGTCCAATGGCGAACTTTCTCTCCCAATAAGAGATTCTGACGAGATAAACAAACGGCTAAATCGGATTATTCCAAAAACCATTCTTTATGGCATTGTGTTCGATGGTGAAAGAATGCAGAAACTGAATACTGCAGATGAAAATTCACTAAACGCTATTAAAGGAGTTCTAAGCGACATTACAAACGTCGAATTATTAGAAAAGTGCAGTGAATATTTTGCAAGTGTTAAAAGAAAGCTAAACAAGGCGTTGAAACAATATGAGGCAAAGGCAGGTACAAAATCTTTTGGCGACCTAGTTAAAGAAATTGAAAATTTGGAGAAGACCATATCAAAAGATCGTGATTTGCTTAGTAAATATCGAGATGAGTTCGGAAAAATAGAAGCAAGACTGGAAGAGATTTCTGCGCTTCTAGAGAAGAATGAGGAAGTCAAATCTATTGAAAGAGACAGAAAAGAAAAAAGGGAAAGCTTAAGTAAATCCGAGAAAACGCTAGACGTATTTTACAAGAATTTTTCAGCAACCTTGCGTGACGGATATTTATTAGCAACAGAGAACCTTCTTTCAGATGTTGAAAATGTTATTAAAAAGTACGACGTGCCACAAGAACTAACGGTCCCAGCTGTATTGAATATTTTGAAGAGGCCAAAATGCATTTGTGGCAGGGAGATGGATCATGATGCTGTCGAGATTTTGAATAAGCTTATTTCAATTCTTCCTCCAGATAATATAAATAGCACCATCGCCGAAATGGTTAGGCAACTAAAACAAAGAATAATAGACGTTAAGGAGCAGGCCAAGGCAAATTATCAAATGATCTCCGACTGCGAAAGGGAGATTTCAAACCTGAAGCAAGATATCGCTTCGCTTTCGGCTCGCATAACTTCTTTGGACGATGATGGAAGTGTTGCATCTGAGGCTATCAAGCTCGAAATGGAGAATAAGGATAAAATTAAGCGCCATTCTTTCTTGGAAATAAGTATTCCTTCTCTTGAGGAAAACATTAAAGAATCTGAATCAGATTTAAAGCACTTGACGGAGCAAAGAGATGCTACCGCTAATAGCGAATCGGAGACTGGCAAAATCAATCAGCAAGTTTCATACATAGAGAAATGCGAGCGCGCTTTAGGTAAAATCAAGGAAATTAATAAGGAAACTGCGTTATTGGAAATTAACAAGAAAATAGGAGAGGCTTACGAACGTTTATCCGAAGACGCAACTCGTGGCAGGAAAATTAGGATAGTCCAATACAATTCTGAGAGAAGGTACCAAATTGTTGTCTACATGTCTACCGAGTATGACAAATTAATCAGCGAGTGGAAAAAGAATGGAGTATACGAAGCGAGGGTGAACGCGGGAATCTCCGAGCCTGAAATAGAGGAGGAGGCTATTCTTGCGTGCAGAGATGCAAACTCAACAGGTCAATCTAAGATTAATACTTTTGCGTTTGTCAAAGCCATTTTGGATTATTCAAATGCTCCAAAAATGGAAGATGGCATTGAAATTAGAAAAGACTACCCTTTGCTTATCGATGCTCCGTTTGGTGATATTTCTGACGGGAATTTATCAAAATCGTCACAGGAACTACACAATTTTGCAAACCAAGTTATTTTGATGATAGATGGAGATAAGTTTAACACTCTCCGTTCAGCTTTTGATTGCTATACAGTCAAAAGGTATTTGTTTACAAAAGCTGATAATTCGAACTATTCAACAATTTCAGAAATGAGGGAATAATTATGTCTATATATGTAAACAACGTGCTGCGTATAAAAAGAAATTCTTTGCAACAAGAGGAGATGAAGATGCTTGTTGATGCTGACCTCTTTGCTGGATACAAAGACATCTTAATGATATCGGCGGTTATTGGTTACAACGCTAGAAAATATGAGCCGATATCAAAGGTTGCTACCGAGGGTGTTTTGATGTCATTCTTCAACGAAAAAGACTATGACATTATTGATCTAATCGCATATTCTCATAAGAAGGAGCAGATGATTGTGAAGAGCGATGAAAAGTATGAGATTTTCTCCTCGTATGCAAATGCTGGTTTCCCAATCCTTCTGGAAAAACTTGGGATAGCCGGCCAGACTAGTTTAGGAGAAGATGAAGCAAGAAAGGCTCAATGCAAGTACTATAGTTTACTTTTATCTGGAGAATTTTTACCAAAAATAGAGTCGCTAAAGGATGATGAATTATTTATTTAGCACCGTGATATAAAAAAAGGGGGGAATTATGTCAAAAGTACCGTTTCCACAAGCAAATAACATCGAGTTAATTTTCGCCGTTTTAAACGATATTGGTAGCGAAGGCTTAGCGAAAGATGAAGTCGCATTTAAATATGGTATTGATCCTAGACAAGGATCGTATTATTTGGATGCGCTCTTATATTTAGGTTTTGTTGAGAAAATAAACACGAAATACTTCCTTTCTAATAAGGGTATTACGACAAGATTAGCGCCTAAAGACAACATGAAAAAAGTATTTGCCGATCACATCTTAGAACACCCTTTTATTGGCGTGTTATACAAAGAATGCAAAGGTTTAGAGCGCTCTAAAATTCTAACGCATGTGTCTACGACGATTTTTAACGAGACCGGGCTATCAAATAGCACTTCGCAAAGAAGAGCTGACTCAATTGTAAGATGGTTTAGTTGGATAGAAAGAGTTGAATGTACGAAAGGCGGCAACATATGAAAAAGGTTGCACAACCAATTTTAAAATGGGCAGGCGGCAAGAGGTTGCTTCTTAACCAGATTCTCCATTTCTTCCCGAAAAAGTTCAACACGTATTATGAGCCGTTTCTTGGCGGGGCATCTGTTCTCCTTGCTTTGCAGCCAAAGAAAGCTGTGGTAAACGATTTGAACGAAGAACTAGTGAATGTGTATAGGACCATAAAGGATAATCCGCTCGACTTAATTGAGTCGCTAAAAAGCCACGCTGAGAAACACAGCAAAGAATACTATTATAAAGTTCGTAACCTCGATAGAGAGGACGGTTATGCTGGCGTTGCCCTTTGCGAGAAGGCGGCTAGGATCGTCTACCTTAACAGAACGTGTTATAACGGGTTATACAGAGTTAATTCAAAAGGTTATTTTAACACTCCTATGGGTGGGTACAAAAAACCAAGAATATGTGATGCCGAGAATATAGAGT
>JAKSVE010000012.1 GCA_024408295.1 Bacilli bacterium | reverse complement strand
GATTGACGAGGCTGATTCAGGTTGTTTTTTTAGGTCTTATTCATCTACTTCTTCATGGAAGTTTGGCCTGTATTTTTGAAGGGTTGACATGCGGTATAAGGTTGAGAGATAGCAGCCTGCCATAAGGATCATGAGAGCGGCGAATGTGGCGTATCTGTAATCCGAATAAGTGACGTCGTAAATCTGGTCGAAAATGACGAAATTCAGTTCATTGAACAAGGCGTGTGCGATGATTGGGATGAGGGCTGAATCGAAGTAGATTGCGAGGTATCCACACTCGACGATAAGGAAGAAGACGGTGACGAGAATTACCACTGCTTCTAGTGGTTCGTGATAGATGAATGTGTAAGCATGGGCAACGGTGAATGTTATAGCCGCAACGAAGATGGAAAGCACTCTTTTGTACTTGTGTTTCTTGAACACCTCCATAAGGAGAGAGATGTATAAGTCAACAAAGAGAATGTCCTCTACGATTGAGACGAATATGTCCACTCCTGCATCAAATGCGAGGACTCCAAACTCGATTTCTTCAGCGAGTTTGACGCCGTCTCCGAATAGGGTGGCGTATAGAGGGTGAGTGAAGCAAACGAACAGCAATGGGATGAGCCACCAGATGGAGATTTGCTTCTCTGGAACCTCGATCTCGACATGGAATTTATGCTTGAGATAGATCAATGCCGCAGCGCTTAATCCATAAACACCGAGTTTGATGGATAGATAGATGATTTCGTTGCCCCCTACCCAGTGCTCGATTGGGAGGTAATTGAACAAGAAATACAAGACGACGAACGGCAGGAATGTGAGCAGTTTTGTTTTAATGGATTTGTGCATGGCATTATCTTAATGTTTTTTGATATCGCTGTGAACAAAAAACCAAGGAAAAATAGGTTATTTATTTCGTTTTAGAGTGACATGCAATATCAATGTAGGCTATTAGAACAGTTGTGCTTAATTTTTGTAGGTGGTTTCTTAAGAATATATGCCTTGATTGGTAAACGCTTTCAAAAGAATGAACAACATAAAATGACGTGTTTTTAAAAATAATTAGTGACATTGCAAAATATTCATATATTTTAAGTGTCGAGGTGAAAATTATGAGAAAAAGATCAATAATCACAAAATTATGCATGACCGCTCTGATTCCGTTAGTGATCGGTTGCGGAAATGGCATGGTTACAAATGAAGACCACGACTACTCCCTCACTATCACAGATATGAGAGGTCAGGTTCTTAAGGACGTTGAAGTCTCACTCTCAGCAAAGGGAGCTAGACCAGTCAGCGGCAAGACCGACAAAGAAGGTAAGATCACATTGACCGGAAACGCAAAGGAATACACCGTCAATCTCGATAACTTACCAGAAGGATTCTACTGGGAAGGCCAGAGCGCATCCATCAAGGCAGACCAGGAAGGAATCGTTAAAGTTCCATCAACCGTCATCAGCAAGGAAGCACCTAGAGGAAAGTATTATCAGCCAGGCGACTTAATGTACGATTGCTATGGACTTGATGCAGATGGCGAGAAGGTTTGGCTTTCTGAGCTCTTGAAAGATAGAGACGCAGTCATGCTCAACTTCTGGTACATCACATGTTCAGCATGCCAGTACGAGTTCCCATTCCTCGCTTATGCTTATGAGGATTTAGGCAAGGACATCGCTATCATGGCATTAGACCCATTCGATGACGAATACTCAATCGCTCAGTATAAGAAGAACATGGGATACACATTCGACATGCTCTATGACGATAAGAATATCTCAGATAGATTCAATGTCGATGGCTATCCAACATCAGTCATCATCGATAGATACGGCTTTGTCTCTTATTGGGCAAGAGGCGCATTCGGCTCAGAATACGAAGTCAGAACAACATGGAACACATTCATCGGTCCTGACTATGAACCAAAGTTCTACACCGAAGACGACGTTCAGGAAAAGCCATCAATCAAGCAGCCTTTATCAGAAGAAATGGTTGAACTCGTTGGTGGAGAAGGCTTCAACGGAACATTCAGACCAGAAGACAACCCAAATGACGCAGATATGTCATGGCCTTGGGTCATCGACGATGACAAGAAGGCTATCAAGCCATCAAATAAAGGCAAGCCACAGTCATTCTCAATTGTCTATATCGACATCGAGATCAAGGAAGACGAAGTCATCGCGTTCGACTACTACTGCTCAACTGAGCAAGGCGGAGACCTCTGGTACATCTTCGTTGACAACCTCAACATGTACGAGATCTCAGGCGAATACAACAGATGGCAGACAATGTATTGCTACGTCCCACAGGCAGGTGACGGCGGCAAGCACACACTCGCATTCTTATATTTAAAGGACACGATGAATGATGCTGGCGAAGACACCATCTATGTCAGAGACATGAGAATTCTCCCAGCTTCATCAATCAAGTCACCTACATACATGTATAGACCTTGCTCATATGGCGAAGTCGACTTAACAACACGTAAGTGGGAATACTACGAAACACCTGTTTACAACGAACAGGATGGTTATTACCACGTCGGAACAGCTGACGGACCACTCGTCCTCTCAAGCTGGACAGGCGTCACACACTGGGACAACCAGAAGACCTTCTACACATACGCAGTCGAAGGCGCATTCACATTCAAGGATGCCGACTACTACGACATCTTCACACAGTTCGCTAACTACGCAGTTAACAACACATACAACTTAAGCCCTGTCACAAAGGATCTTAAGGACGCAATCCAGGATGCTATGACAAGAGTCACAGGTGTTCAGAACGAGAACCAGTGGCTTGAAATCTGCTACTACTACGCAACATTCGGCGGAGCTAAAAACATCCAGTCTCCAATCCACAACCTCGCACCATTTGACTGTGATGAGGCTAAGGTTGGCAACAACTCAGTCACATTCCACACACTCGTCATGCCAAGAGGTATGATCGAAAAGTTCGTCGCTCCTGAATCAGCAGTCTACTGCTTCAGAGGCACAAGCCGTGCTGAAACAGATTGCTGGTTAGAGCAGTATGCATCTAACGGCACAATGCGTAGAGCAATCGAAGGCGACAAGCTCGCACGTCACTACTTCGTTGGTGATTACGATGGCAACTATGAGCTCTATGCTTACCTCGAAAAGGGTTCAGAATGGTACATCAGATCAGCATTCTATGATCCATATCAGATGGGTGAACTCACCTACAACATCAAGAACGTCGGACAGTCAGCCGATGTCTTGAAGCTCTGCGCTGAAGGCGTCTACTCGGGAACTGATGAAGGTAACCTCACAACATCACAGATCAGAACAAAGATCGGTGACGATGGCTTCTACCACTCAGTCAACAGCGATGGCTCATTAGGCGGATTAATCTACGCTGAGTTCAAGTACCTCACAGACTTCGCAGTCAACAGATCACTCTTAGAGTGCACTGAATACGGATTATGGGGTAAGACAAAGGATGAAGACGAGAACGGATTCGGCGATGCTCAGATGCAGAAGGATATGGAAGACTACTGCAAGAAGATGATCACATCTGGCGAATGCGAAGGCCTCGTTCCAGTTGATGCAAAACTTCAGGGCTACTTACAGAGATTCGTTGGCTACTTCGGCTACGACATCCCTGGTGCATGGCAGAAGATGTGCTACTACTACCAGCACATCGGAAAGTAATCCGAACACAAACAGTTTAGGCGAAGGTTTAACCTCCGCCTTTTCTTATGCTTATTTACGCCTATTAATTCTAGGTAACGCACGTGACCTAAAGCGTGTTGAGACACCTAATATTATATATACGCATATAAATAGGCGATTTGAGGGCAAAAGAAAAACCGTAGGTCTTCGTCTACGGTTTATTCGTTTACCAGGTTCTGTGAGCCTTAAACCACTCGGTATCCTTTAGGATAGTGTTGTTGTTTGAACAAGCTACCGCATAATCCTTTCCGTTACTTGAGAAGAGGATTGTGCCATTCATGCTGGTGTACTTCTTGTTTTCGTTATCTGTTGAGAGAGTGGTAACGAAGACGTTATCTGTGTAGTCCTTGATTCTATCCACGAATTCCTGGGTTGGGAACTGGTTGATATCCGTCTTGGTGTATTCATCGCTTCCAGCGCATGCACAGCAGCAGACGACCTCAGGTTTGATCTTTTCTAGGAGCACTTCATTTGATGATGTCTTAGAGCCGTGGTGACCCGCTTTATAGAGTTCACACTGCGGAAGCTCATTCTTCTCGGCTAATGAGGTTTCTCCGGCTTTCTCTAAATCTCCGGTGAACAGGAAGTTATGTTCCTTATAAGTGAAGAGAGAGCAGACGGAATAGTTGTTTTCTGTTGATGCCCAATCCTCATAGTATCTTTGGTAAAGGGTGGTCATGGTCATGTTCTCACCGATTGAGATGGTTTTATATTCCTCACTCTTGGAAGCTTCTAAGGCGGTGATACACTTTGCACCTTTTGAAACAGCATAGTCTCTAGCTTCACAGTAATTTGTATAGACGCCCGATGTCAATGGGGCTCCTTCTTTTCCGCATTTAGCGAATTCGATGATGGTTCCAATATCATACTTATAGAAGATACCGTTTTTGGATGCACCACCAGAGAATCCTGCAATGTGATCTTCGTGAGCGTGTGTTGCGATGACATATTCTAATTTGCCATCGGTGCAGTATTGATCAACATAGGATGAGATTGCTTCGGCAGAGTTATATCTTGAACCAGCATCAATAAGGATGTCGGTGTCGCCTGCCTTAATGAAGACGGAGTCGCCAGTGTACCAGTTTCCCAATTCAAGGAAATGAACTTGGAAGTCATCATACTTAACTCCAGCGATATCAACGTGGGAATGCGAAGATGGTGAATTGGACGAGTTTGAAGCAATCGGTAAGGAGGAATCAATCGCAGAAGAGGAAGGTTCTTCGTTAGGAACAAAAGGATTAGGTAAAATACCTTTGTTGATAAGGATGGCGCCGGCAACCACCACTGCCGCAACAATCACAACCGCAGCAATTACAAGACCAGGATTTTTCTTAGCAGCTTTCTTCACTGCTTTCTTTACAGCTCGCTGTGTTTTCTTGGTAGTTGTCTTCTTTTTCGTAGTTTTTGCCATGGTTTCGACCCCCTATTTCCGGTTTGCTTCAAAGAAGCAATATTAATTATAAAACAAGGATTTATTAATAGGAATGACTAAACACACCAATTTTTGCGATGTTGCGAATGCGTGAAGCGTAGAGTTTCGATAATTGATTATAAAAAAGTAAAATTAAGAAAATACAGAAGGTCAAAAACTTGCGAGATATGCATCTACTGATTGGTTAACAGAAAACTTCAAGGGCTCTATGAATCTATCAGGCAGGGATGCCTTAACAACATATCAAAACGGAACTCAGAAATTCAATGTGTTTAAAACCTGAAAGAGCAAAGAATGGTTGCTACAAGAAGCATCATGTTTTGTACATATTTATAATGAGATGTATGATGTGAGTCGTGGATAATAGAATCTATTGCATACTTTGTTCTTTTGTAGTTATTAGGTAATAAAATATACCGATATTAACAAAAGAAAATAAAAAAGGAATGATTTCTCACTCCTTTAATAATTTAAGCATTTTCTTCGAGATACTTAGCGACATCACCAATTGTAATGAACGACTCAATTGAACTATTTTTCAGGGATATACAGAAGGCTTTTTCAATACCCATTACAAGGTATAACAAGCCAATAGAATTTAGACCTAAGTCTTCTTTAATCCTTAGTTCTGGGGTGACATCTTCACGCTTCAATTCGCTATCCTGCTCAATGTTTTTATAGATCTCATAGAGCTCATCAATTATCTCTTCCATTGTTCTCTACCTCGTTTTTAATAAAGTTAATTTCACCGAATAATTCATCCATGAATCCCGCCATATCCTGGGTTGACGGATACTCTTTATCGCAATACTCTTTGAAGGTTTTTGGGGTACCTAAATGCACTTCAACCTTGTGCCATTTCTTCATCTGATTCTTTAAGAATATTGGCTGAACTGTAGCTCCAGTTCTTGCTGCTAATAATGCTGCACCTGACTTATAGTCATCAGTCGACTCATCACGATGGATTCTACCGTTTGGGAATATAAGCAGAGTTCCTCCACCGTCTAACACATCGACAGCCTTCTCGAAGGCTTCTTTGTCGTTTGAGTACCTATCAATTCTGATACAGCCGATTTCTTTGAGCAACCAATTTCTGAAGTTGTGTCCCTCTGTGAAAACGACTTCTGCAGTTAGGATATACACTCTTCTTCTCCAGAAGGTTGCGATTACAGAGAATGGATCGATGAATGAAATATGGTTTGCTATAAGCAGCAACGGCCCTTTTGCCTTTAGCTTTTCTTTATGAGGACCAACGTTGAAGGCCTTAAACTTGAAGTATAGGCCCGATGTGAAAACAGTTAAGCGGCCATTATCTTTCATGAAGTTTCTTAGGGCAAGAAGCTTTCCGTACCTATCAACATTAATAAGATGTCTCTGTTCTTGGCCAAGTTTCATAACTTCTCTTCTGACCATCTTATTGAGAGACTCAATCGTTTCCCTAGACGGATTTACTTCTTCACAGTAATCGCCTAAGAAGATCTTTTTGCCAACACTTAAATGGCAACGTTTGCCAAACTTGTATTGTCCGTCTGTATAAACAGGAATTATTGGCACGCCTGTTCTGAGGGCAAGAAGGATGTATGAATTGCCGAATTTTCCAACATTACCATTAGTGGAAAGCTTTCCTTCGGGGAAGATGGCAACAACCTTGCCCTTTTCTAACAGTTCTTCAGTTTTGTCTAAGAAAGACATCTCCGAATTGGTTCTATCAACGCGGATACCGCCCATGACTTTCATAATCCAAGCGTTGAAGCCTTTCTTTTTATATACCGCTTCAGACATCTGACAATACATCTTTCTGAACGGCATAAAGAACATCATAAGAGGGAAATCTTTGATGCTTTTGTGGTTTGAAACAATAATTGCAGGACCTTTATAGAACTTATTGACGTCTTTTTTGTCCTTATAGTACGTTCTACGCGCAAACATGAGCCAATAAATTGGCCAAGCGGAGACTCTAAGATACCAATACATGAGCCATGAGATCATAAGAGTTCCTCCACGCGTTTAGCAATACCAACGGCAGTATATGCGTTTTGGTCATTATCGAATTTGAAATCTATTCCAAAAGTTGTGTTGATGGAATAGACAAGGGTATAGAAATCTAAACTGTTGCAGCCAAGATCGAGCATAAAATGCGCATTTGGGTCAATTTCAGCCTTGCCAGAAGTTTCAGACATCAATTGTAAGACTTTATTAAGGATTTCAGCGTTAGCGGTTAATTCTTCCTTAAATGAGACCTCATTTGGATTGAATAATTTAATCTCGCCAGACTCAATCCTGGAAAGAACACCTTTACGAGATACCTTGATCTCAGTTGGACGCATTAAGTTATCATAAGTGACAAAACACTGCTGTGGTTTCATTGATGAATTTAGGGACGCAAAAGCGTTTGAAACATCCTTGTTTAATCTATCTAATCCAGCTTTTGATATGTACTTTGACATTTGGAAAATTGCTGTCAATTTATTATTGAAATTCAAGACGGTGTATTTCTCGCAAGAAACATTGATCATAGCCTCGATATCATCAGGAGAAATGTTCTCACCGTTATCGCCGATAAAGAGATCGTCTTTTCTACCGACGATGTAGTAATTTCCATTTTCGCATTTTACGATATCGTTGGTTTTAAAGGTTCCGTCAGTCTCAATTAATTCACCGTTAATAAGCATCTTATGAGCAACAGATTCACCCTTAACTACGAGTTCGCCATCATCCATAATTTCGTATTGGACGGATGGGAACGGTTTACCGATTGTGGTCTTTACTCTATCTTCAAAAGGCAAAGCTAAATTGACGGATGTGATGCCAATCTCGGTCATTCCGTAGCCATTAACTAAATAGTAACCAAGGCCATTGATTAATCTAAGTGTATCTTCTTTAATGAACGATCCGCCTGTGATGCAGAATCTGACTGTTGGGCCAAATAATGATTTTGTGATTCGTTTTAATAAACGTCTTGAAGTTTGGATATTATGGCCATGTTTCTGTAATTTAGAAGTGATTTGCAAGGCATTTTCCACTGTTTTTCTAGTTTTTGGACCTTGCTTATCAACCTGTTTCCAAATTTCTTTCTCAACAGACTGCCAGAATAATGGCACAGCAAAGATGTGAGTCACCCTGTGTTTCTTAATGGTCTTTAGAATGATCTTTGAAGAATAATCGCGAAGGAAAATCAAAGTACATGAGAAGAATGTGAACCACAAGAAGGTCGCCATCAATCCGAATACGTGATATAGAGGTAAGAAAGCTAGAAGTTTTACGTTACCTTGATCGCGATGCGCAATAATCTTGTTCTGATTATAGATATACTCGTAGTTAAGGATTTGAGATGACAGTTCTTTTCCTGTATAGAAGATTATCTTTTCTTTAAGCGTCGTTGCCGAGGTTGAGATGGCGAGTTCGTTTGCCCAATTAAAGACGTAATCTTCAGGACATGATTCATTTAAATCCTTGATAAGGATCAATTCTCCCTCATATCCCATATCCTTCATTCCAATCAGATATTTTACATTCAATCTAGATATGATTTTTTGCGTCAATTCACGAGGGTATCTATGATTGATTAGATATGGTTTATTTCCTGATGCAAGAATTGACCAGAAAATATCAATCCATTCCTGACTATTATCAACGGCAATACCAACATACTGATCCTTTAAATCAGGATACTTGACATTGATAGAGTATGCGTAGCGGCGAATATTGGCTTTTGACTCCCCGTATGTTGTTCTGAAAACTCTAAAGCCATCATTCCTTTCGGAAAGGATTTTGTGAGGTTGGACGTAAGATGTGTTGAAAATATCCTCAAGTCTTCTTTCTGAAGATTCGAGCATTCTCTTTCGTTCGCCTACAATCTTTCTAACGCTTTCCATTATATGGTTCTCCATCTAGGAAATATGAGACGTTATCAGCTTTCTGGTTAAATACAACAACTGCTAACGTATCGCCTACTTTTACGCGCTTATATGGGGCATCATCTTTGGTAATGCTTTCCTTGCATAACCCCCTACCAATTAGCTTGCCAAAGCCTTCTTTAACGCACCATCTTTCGGTTACGAATTCTCTTTGGTCCTTAGCTTTTTCTAAGAGGGTTTTTTCTCTTATAGTGAGGACTGTTTTAGCAAGCCCATCAACACGATTCTCAGGAACAATTTCTTCCAAGTCAAAGCCTATTTCGTCATGGCTGATTGCAAAACCGTAATAGTCCTTACTATGAGATACGGAGAAAAACACTCCACCCATCTTTGGTTTCCCATTATCATCAAAATAGAGGTTTTCTGGATTGTGCCCTTTTTTCTCAAGGGTTTTGCAGAGATTTATATACATTGACATAGAAACAGCTTTTTTGCTTTCTATATGATATGAAGCATCGCAATGTGACTGTATATTCCTTGGCAACTTGTAATTTCCAAGGTAGAGGTTTCCAATTCGAAAAAGATAGACTTCGGTTTTCATATTAGTACCCCAATCTCTTGAGTAATTGTCTATAGCAGCCAAGAATTGTGTTTCTATTTGCCTTACCGTGAGCTTTGATAATTGGCTTTGAAGTTCCAATCAAGATTGATCCTGCCATATCGTTATAAGCGAATTGAGAAGAGACTTTATCATTGATTTCTTTGCAGTCTCCCCAACTGTTAACTAATAATGCGACTGATTCGGCAGTCTTTAGGACTACGTTTCCAATCATTCCATCGCACACTAAAACATCACAAAGATTATCGAAGATATCAGAAGCCTCAACATTGCCAACGAAATTAATGTTCTCATCAGCTTTGAGTAAACCAAATGTTTCTTTAATCTGGGCATTACCCTTTCCGTCTTCTTTACCGTTTGATAAGAGGCCCACTCTTGGGTTAGCAAGATTAGATTGAGCCTTCATGTACTCAGTTCCAAGTTCTGCAAACTTTACTAAGTCTTTTGCTCTTACATCAAGGTTTGCTCCACAATCAGCAAGAAGGAAATCATCACCATTGGAATGTTTCAATAAAGCGCCTAACAAAGGCATTCTAAGTCCATCCTTAAGACCTAAATGGAAGATTGATCCAACGATAACACAGCCGGTTGCAGAACAAGTGATTAACGCTCCGACATCTTCACGGTTCTTCAAAGTGTTATATGAAATCACTAAAGCGGAATCGTCCTGATCGTGTAACATCGTGGTAGGATTTGTGTAGTTATCCACTTCTCTTCTAGCATCGATTATCTCAGGAATTTTGATGTTTTTTCCAGCAAAAAAGCCATCGATTATATCTTTAGGACCGATTATGAGAGGCTCCACATTTGGGTTCTCTTCTATGGTTTTAACGACTCCTTCGAGGATCTCGTCTAACGGCAAGTCGCCGCCTAATACATCGATGGCAATTTTCAACATGCTAATATCTTAGCAAATTCCTAAGATAAAGTCATAGACATCTTGTTTTCCGTCGATGACTCCAACTTCGGCAGATGGGTATTTTTCAGCAATTGCTGAGGTTAATTCTTCTAATTCTTCATCGCTAACAGATTGGCCTTTGAAGAGAGCGATAACTTCCTTGCTATCGATATCTTCGACCTGTGCCATTGCTGCAAGTGTTGCTGCAACAGTTGATGGATCGCTAGCGACTAGGCTATGTCCAACAAGTGAGATTGCTCCACCATTAACGCAAACAATTCCATTGACTGTTGTGTCTCTAGTTGCGTGTGTTGTTGAGACTGTTGTAACAGCTTCGATACCTGCGAAGATGTTTTCTTCCTGAACTGCAGGATCCTTCTCATCCGGATCCATCATTGAGAATGCGAAGTAACCTTCTGCGATTGATGCTGTCTTGATGACATGGATTTCTGCATCCTTGTAGATTTCCCTTGCCTGCTCAGCTGCCATGACGATGTTCTTGTTGTTTGGGAAGACAAAGATATGGTCAGCGTTGATGCACTTGAATGCTTCAACAAATTCTTCGGTCGATGTGTTCATTGTCTGTCCCCCGTTGAGAACGATGTCACAGCCAAGTTCCTTGTATATATCGATGATGCCTTCGCCCTGGCAAACAGCTACATAAGCGATGTCTTTATGAGTTGCCATCTTCTTAGCCTGCTTCTCAGCTTCGACCTGTGCGTTCTGGATGGTCATGTTTTCCATCTTGAAGGTGACGAATTCACCATACTTCTGAGCTTCAGCAATAATAAGGTATGGCTTTGTTGTGTGGACATGAACCTTAACGATGTCATCATCCTTGAATGCGACGATTGAATCACCGCCGACACTCTTCATGAACTCGACGAATGCATCAACATCAAACTCAGCAGGAACACACTTTGCGTTCTGAAGCTGAAGGATGAATTCTGTGCAATATCCGAATGTTAAGATTGAGTCTGCGTTGAAGATCTTCTTGAAGTCAATTTTCACTGCAGATGCGTTTGAATGTTCAATTTCTGTAGGGATTTCTTCTTCAAAGATTTCTCCGCCTAAATACTTGAGGAATCCTTCGAAGATGTAGATTAATCCAGCGCCTCCTGAGTCGACGACTCCCGCTTCTTTGAGGACCGCTAACTTCTCTGGGGTTTCTGCTAAAGAGACTTTTGCTCTCTTGATCCAGAGTTCAATCAACTTTTCAAGGTCTGTTGACTCATCGATCTGGTCATAGATCATTTCAATTGATTCGCGGCAGACCGTGAGGATCGTTCCTTCAGTTGGTGTGACAACTGCTTTGTATGCGGTCTTGTAAGCCTGGACTAATGCGTCTCTGAATTCGAGAACACTTGCCTTATCCTTGCCTGCTAATGAAAGAGATAATCCCTTGAAGTACTGTGAGAGGATAACGCCTGAGTTACCTCTAGCACCCATAAGGACTCCTCTAGCAAATGCCTGAGAGAATTCTCCAACACTTGGGTTCTCCGCTGTATTCTTAACACCGTTCTCGATGGTCATTCTCATGTTTGAGCCTGTGTCACCATCTGGGACAGGGAAGACATTCAAATCGTTGACTGTCTTTTCGTTTGCTCGCAAGCTTGCGAGGCCGGCGTTAAATAGGTCTTTAAGTAGAAGACCATCTATAGTCTTGATTTCCATAAGGAAACCTCCTTGGTTTAATTAGATATTTACTGGTGTGCCCTTGAAGTTGATTGCGATAGCACCTGGGCCAACTGATGAGCCGACGATTGGACCGATTGGGCCATAGACAATGCCTTTGACCTTGATCTTCTCTTCGATGAGTGAGCCTAAGAGCTTTGCGTCTTCTTCGCAGTCACTGTGAGTGATGTAGACAACCTGATTCTCTGAATCCAAGATTTCTGCAGCGCACATATTCGCCATTTCTTCGATTGAGGCTTTTCTTCCTCTGACTTTCTTGATTGCGTAGTTCTCGCCTTTGAGGTTTGAGATGAGGATTGGCTTCATTCCTAAAAGGTTTCCAAAGAATGCCTTTCCAGCTGAAACACGTCCAGCGTTCTTGAGGTATGTCAATGTCTCAACGCCTGCGATCATATGGTAGTTCTTTCTTTCAGCTTCGCATGCTGCAACGATTTCCTCAACTGACTTGCCTTCGTTTCTGAGGGCAGCAGCAAGAAGAACAACTAAGCCTTGATTCATTGTTGATGATAAAGCATCAACGCATGCAATCTTTGAACCAGGGTATTTTGCCATCATCTCTTCTGCGATGATTCTTCCTGTATTGCATGAGCCAGATAATGCTGATGAGCATGCGACATAGACGATATCCATATCCTGCTTGAGATACTCTTCGAACTTTTCGTTGAAAACTTCAACTGTGACCTGGACAGTTTTGACGCGCTTGCCTTCTCTCATTTTTCCATAGATCCATGAAGGTGTGAATTCTTCATAGTCAAGAGATGCGACGTACTCCTTATCTTCAACAACAACACCCATATGGCAGTAGTCGATGCCATATTCTTCTCTCAATTCCTTTGATAAATCGGAAGTTGAGTCTGCAAGAATTGCGATTTTTCTCATAAAAACTTTCCTTTACTGATAACTCGCTCGTCCTGAAGTCAGGACAAGTTAGTATAAATATAAATCATCCATAGTCAAACACTATCTATATAGATAATTAATATAATAGAAGTCGATTCTACGATTGATTCTCCGGATAAGAGAATCCGTTATAAGCTTGATTTGCTAATGAAATTTAAGATTCTTGTGCACATTTTATGCATCAGTAGAGACTAGAGTAGAGGCGACAAATAACAGAAATATCTACACAAACATTCACATCTTACAGTGCGTTTGTGTTGCGTAAAATATAGTCGCTCTAGCAAATGATTTTCACCCCTTTAATATTTGATACGGAAATAATCCAGGTAATCCTTAACGATGTCTTGGCCGGCTAAACACGTATCTCTAAGCCACCCTTTTTCTTCATTCCATTTCGATAACCCACGGTAATAAAAAAGCTTTAAATCTTCGGTAATAACAAAAGGAACAATGTTATTTTTGAGGCACTCCTTAAAGACTATCAACCTGCCTATTCTTCCATTCCCGTCCTGGAACGGATGGATTCTTTCGAACTTAACATGGAAGTCTAGAATCTCATCGAAAGAGTGTTTTTCTTTTTTGTTGTAGTCACTTAAGAGCTTCCTGATTTCCTGCGCTACCAAATGAGGCGAAACCGTTTTGATGCCGCCAACTTCGTTCTCCAATTTTTTGTAATCGCCGACAGCAAAATACGTTTTTCTCGAGTCGCTTGTGCCAACTTTCAATAGCCCATGGAGTTCCTTGATGAACTTTTCAGACAAAGGATAGTTTGCGAAATCTATTACACGATCAATGCATTCAAAGTGATTAACTGTTTCGATAATATCATCTATCCTAAACACCTTGTTCTTATCCTCGATGCCAATAGTTCGAGTTTCAAAGATATATCTAGTCTCGTCATGGGTTAATCTACTACCTTCGATATGGTTTGAGTTATATGTTAGGTCAACCTGCAGCCGATGATATATTCTTCCTTTTATACCTTCTTTCTTCTCCAGCCTAAGGGATTGTAGAAGATGATTGTTTTCGCGGTTCTCGTTAATCCGTCTTGGCAATGGAAAATCTTCAGGAATATACCAGCAGCCACTTTTCTGATAAGCATCTTTGATTTTTCCTGTTGAACAGTAATTGCGAGCTGTTCTTTCAGAAATTTGCCATTTCTCAGCGTATTCTTTTGCGGTTATGAATTTCATATTCATATTTTAAAACAATCGGCAAGAAACTCAATACTTGATTAAGGTTTTACGTTTCTTGCCGCGTTAAATCCATTTTCATAATGAATCGACTAAAAAGAAATCCAACTAGAACAGTGATTTGTGCATCAATCTCCTGCTCGCGTGGCGTACGCATGTATAAACATTCTTAGAAATATAATTTCTTGCTTGCAAACCGGAATAAAACTAGTATCATTTCTACGTCGAAAAAGTAGAAAGCAGTTCAAGCACGAACTCGCCAGATTCCCAAAGGGAGTTGGCTCCGGCTACAAAAGGATTAATCCATTTGAGTGAGGCGTGCAGATACTGCGCGCTGTTTTTTTTCGAAAAATTGGAGGTACACACCTATCGCTTACTACAATCCTAGAGATCAGCGTCGTCCAGAAAAGCGTCGCGATCCAATCAATGAGAATGTCCGTTATCCAGAAGTCCGCTTGATCGGGCCTAACGGAGAAAATCTTGGCATCATGAGCTCAAGAGAGGCAAATCAAATTGCCATCCAGCACAACTTGGACTTGTTCTGTATTTCACCTAAGGCAAATCCACCAGTGTGCAAGATCCTTGACTACGGAAAATACCGTTTCGACCAGCAGAAGGCCGAGAAGGAAGCCAAGAAGAATCAGCACAGAACTGAATTGAAACAGATTCAGCTTACTCCTCAGATCGGAATTCATGACATTGAGACCAAAGCCAGAAAAGGAAAAGAATTCCTTGAAGATGGCAACAAGGTTGAAGTCGTCGTAGTCTTCAGAGGAAGACAATTGAGTCACAAGGAAGTCGGTGAGGAAGTCATGAAGAAATTCATGGATATCTTAGCTGACGGAGCACAGGTGGATAAAGCACCTTACTGGGAAGAAAAGTACTACAAAGTAATATTGGCGCCCAAGAAGAAATAGGAGGAACTAAACATGCCAAAAATGAAGTCCAGCAGAACTTTAGCAAAGCGCATTAAAGTCACAGGAACTGGAAAAATCAAAGTCAAACGCGCTTACATGGGTCACTTCGCACCTAGAAAAACAAGAAAACAGAGAAAGCATCTCGCAAAGGCTGCATACGTCCACAAGACAGATATGAAGAGAATCAGCGATATGATCTGCAAATAAGGAGAGCAATAAACAATGAGAGTTAAAAATAGCGTTGCGACACATGCTCGCAGAAAAAAGATCATCAAGGCTGCTGAAGGTTACTTCGGTAGCAAGCACATCCTCTTCAAGACAGCTAAGGAACAGGTCTTAAAGGGATACAAGTACGCTTACAACAGCAGAAGAAACAGAAAGTCTGATTTCAGAAAGCTCTGGATCAAGCGTATCAACGCTGCATGCCACATGAATGGCCTCAGCTACTCAAGATTCATCGACGGCTTAACAAAGGCTGGCATCATCTCAAAGTCAGGTGAAGGACTTAACAGAAAGATGCTCTCAGAATTAGCTATCAACGATCCAAAGGCATTCGCAGAACTCTGCGAAACAGCAAAGAAGGCTGGCAAGTAATTCCAACCAAAACTAAGCCCTGAGCAATCGGGGCTTTTTTCATACATGAAAGTACTTTCTACCCCTAACGCACACGCATTATTCTTGTTATAATTAAGTACCACATAGGAGAAGTAATATGAGAGAAGAAATCCTTGTATTAGATTTCGGTAGCCAGTATAACCAGCTCATCGCCAGACGTATCCGTGACTTAGGCGTCTATTCTGAGCTTGTTGCATACGATATCACTATCGAAGAAATCAAAAGCAAAAACGTAAAGGGTATCATCCTTTCCGGCGGACCTAATAGCGTCTACGACAAGAAGTCCGCTTTCCACTGCAATGATGAGATTTTCAACCTTGGCATCCCTGTATTGGGTGTATGCTACGGCATGCAGTACATCTCATACAAGATGGGCGGAAAAGTTGAGCCATCAACAAATAAAGAATATGGCGGCAAGAAGATTACCTTCAAGCCAGGCGCATTATTCGAAGGACTTCCTGAGACATGGCAGGTCTGGATGAGCCACGGCGATTCAGTCGTTGAACTTCCAGAAGGATATGAAGTTATGGCTTCCACCCCTGACTGCCCTATCGTTTCATTCCAGAACCTCGAAAAGAAACAGTTCGGCGTTCAGTTCCACCCAGAGGTTAGAGACTCTGAATACGGAATCCAGTTAATCGGCAACTTCGTCTACAAGATCTGCGGATGCACAAAGTCCTGGAATATGGATAAGTACATCGAAGAGAAGATTCAGGAAATCAGAGAAGTCGTCGGTGATAAGAGAGTCTTATTAGGCGCATCTGGCGGCGTTGACTCCACTGTTGCAGCTGTCCTTATTAACAAGGCAATTGGCAATCAGCTCACCTGCATGTTCATCGACCACGGTTTACTAAGAAAAGATGAAGGCAAGATCGTCATCGATAGATTCAATAGATTTGGAATCAACGTTCAGGCAGTCGATGCTTCTGAATTGTTCTTAGGAAGACTCGCAGGAGTCAGTGAACCTGAGAAGAAGAGAAAGATCATCGGAAACTCATTCGTTGAAGTCTTTGAATCAGAATCCAAAAAACTCGGCAAATTCGACTTCCTTGGTCAGGGAACCTTATATACAGACGTCATTGATTCAGGCACAAAGACCGCTCAGACAATCAAGTCCCACCACAATGTCGGCGGACTCCCAGAAGAGATGGAAATGAAGCTCTTAGAGCCATTAAACCGCTTGTTTAAGGACGAAGTCAGAGAATTAGGAAGAAGATTAGGCATCGACGAGGAATTGGTCGCTAGACAGCCATTCCCAGGTCCAGGCCTTGCAATCCGTATCATCGGAGAAATCACAAAAGAAAAGATTCAGCTTGTTCAGGATTCAGACTACATCTTAAGAGAAGAATTCAAGAAAGCTGGACTCGATAAGACAATCTGGCAGTACTTCACAGTTTGCACCGCTGATAAATCAGTCGGCGTCATGGGCGACCAGAGAACCTACTGCTACACCTGCGCAATCAGAGCCGTCACATCGATCGATGGCATGTCAGCAGACTGGGCTAAGATCCCTTATGACGTTCTCGATACAATCTCAAGACGTATCGTTAATGAAGTTAAGGACATCAACAGAGTCGTCTACGATATCACAAGCAAACCACCGGCAACAATCGAGTGGGAATAAGAACTAGACACGCTTCGAAAGAGGCGTGTTTTTTTTCATTGCAATTATGGGTTATATCCCATATATTATTAATGTATGGGGAATGAAAGGATTATTTATGCCTACTATTTCTCATTTCTATGGAATTATCATTGTCATGTATCTGCGTGACAAAGAACACAATCCACCACATATCCATGCGATAACTCAAGATTATGACGCACCGTTCTCTATAAAAACTGGAGAATTAATGGAAGGTTCATTTCCAAACAAGGCTCAATCTTTGGTAAAAGAATTCATTAGCAAATACAGAGATGAATTAATGGAAATGTGGGAGAGCGGCAAATACTCAAAACTTCCTCCATTAAACTAATATGTTTCATAAAGCTATCAGAATTAAATTTAAAAAAGGAACAACGTTGGAACTTAAATTCCAAGACGGAAAGACGGTAATGTATGACGTTTCTGTCTTATTTTCCAAATATCCTCAGATGGAACAATTAAAAGATCGTTCACTATTCACTTCCGGCAGACTCATGGGAGGGTATGGAATCATATGGAATGACGAACTGGATCTCGAGTGTGAATCAATTTACGAATGTGGGACAGTAATAAAAGAAGAGCCCCCTGCATCTAATATGGATATAGGAAATGCAGTTCTAGACGCTAGAGCTAACGCTGAAATTACCCAAGCGGAATTATCAAGGATAACTGGTATCGATCAAGGAGATATCTCGAAAATAGAAAACGGAACTGCCAATCCATCGATCAATACGCTAAAAAGGATAGCGGATGCGCTTGGTGTCAAACTAAAAGTTACATTCGAATAAAGAAAAAGGACTGCATACGCAGTCCATTTTTGCTTTTGAATATTAGAATACAGGCTTATTGTCCTTGAATTCCTTGATTACAGCGCATGAGACGACTTTGATGCCCATCTCCTCAAGTCTTGCTCGACCTGGCTGGAATCCCTTCTCTACGACGATTGCAACTCCTGCCACTTCTGCACCTGCTTGCTTGCAGATATCGATCAATCCAAGAGATGCATTTCCTTCTGCAAGGAAGTCATCAACGATGAGAACTCTTTCACCTTTGTGGAGATAGTTCTTTGAAACTGTGACTTCGCTTTGGATGTTACGAGTGAATGACTTAACAACACTCGTGTAAACAGCGTTAGGGTCAACGATCTTTGATTTGGACTTCTTAGCGAAGAGCAACGGAACATCTCCGAGTTCCATAGCAACGCCTGTTGCGAATGCGATTCCGGAGGTCTCGATTGTTAAGATCTTGTCAACGTTTGGGAAAGCGTCTGCAAGGTACTTAGAGATTTTTCTAAGCAATGAGATGTCGATCTGGTGATTGATGAATGAATCAACCTTGAGGATATCGTTATCGATAACGATTCCGTCATGCAAAACTTTTTCTTCGACTTCTTTCATAAGAATACTCCTTATCTATCCTCTCTAAAGTACGAGAGTCCAAGGGCTGCTGGAGCCTGGTTTTCTTTATTTCCGATTATCGATGTCACGACAAGAACGATGATTGTTGCAACGTATGGGATAAGAGGGAATAACTTGAGCTGAGCGAATGTGAATGTAGCGTCTGGGAAGAAGACATTGAGGAAGCTTGGGAAGATGTATAAAGCTCCGAAAATGAATGATCCAAGGATTGCTAGAGCAGGTTTCCATAATGTGAAGATAACCAAGGCAACACATAACCATCCGATGCCTTCGACTGTGCCTGCAAGTTCAGCACCGACGATTCCGTGCATAAGCTGCATGACATAGAGCATGCCACCTAAGCCTGCGATTGCAGAACCGATGAGGATGAATGAGTACTTGTATGCTGTGACGTTGATACCAGCTGCATCGGCTGTAGCTGGGGATTCGCCAACTGCTCTAAGGTTAAGACCGATTCTTGTGAATCTTAAGACAATTGCAGCAACCACTGCGATTGCAATTGCAACATAGATGAGAACTCCATGTCCTAAGAAGATCTTTCCGAACCATCCAAGTAAATCAGAGAATGGGAGGTGAGCAAGGAAGAACTTGTTTCCTGCTTCTGAAAGCATTGCACCATGTCCACTATCGCCTTCGATCTTAATGATGTTATTGATGAAGACTGATGAGAAGCCGTTACCAAAGATGGTAAGAGCAAGTCCGGTGACGTTCTGGTTGCAGCGAAGTGTAACTGTCAAGAATGCATAGATTCCGCCGGCAATTGCTGCGAAAACTGCTGCGAAGATGACTGCTAAAAGAATTGAGAGGAATCCGTTTGCGTTGTTAGCAACAACAACTCCTAAGATACCGCCTGCTGCGCCAACGCACATGATGCCAGGGATACCAAGGTTAAGGTGTCCTGATTTTTCGGTAAGTGTTTCACCAACACAACCGAGGAGGAAGATGACGGCAATGCCTATTGCCTGAAAGAAGAACTCTACCATTTTATTCTGCCTCCTTTTTTGCTGGCTGCTTTTTAGTTGTCAGCTTGACTTTGATTGTCTTGATCAAGGAATCGGTGGAATCGCATGCCTTGACGAATGGATATGCGATCTTGTCCATGACCTTCTGGATATCTGCTCTCCAAACGATTCTATATGAAACGAAGAATTCAGATGCGATAAGAAGGAAGAAGATGATTCCTGAGATTACTGATGAGAGCTTCTCATCTGTGAATCCAAAGTCAGTATTGACCTGGCTCATGCCTCTTGTGACGAATGTTACAAAATAAGCGATGAGGATCATGACTGCTGGGTTGAAGTGTGATAACCAAGCGACCATGATTCCGGTGAATCCCATATTGGAATCCATGTTGACGGACATCATCTGATGGACAGCGCCTGATAAGATAAATCCGACAAGTCCACATAATGCGCCAGATAAAATCATGGTTCTGATAGTAACCACTTTAACGTTGATGCCAATGTATCTTGCGGTGTTTTCTGATTCACCGACAACGCTTAACTCGTAGCCATGTTTTGAGAATCTAAGATAGAAATAGATGGCAATGGCAACGATGAAGAAGATGATGGTTGGAAGGAAGTACTTGCCAAATGGAGTGTTTCCTAATGTTGGAAGAGCACCGTGAGGAAGAGGCGACATTGAGCCAGTTCCTGTTGGATACCACAATGAGATGAAATATCCGATGAGAATTGCAGCGATATAGTTGAGCATCAATGTGAATAATGACTCATTGGTTTTGAAGAATGCCTTGAATAATGCAGGGATAAGAGCCCAAATTGCGCCAGCTAAGACTGAAGCAACTAACATGATTGGCCATAAAGCTGGGTCAGGAAGCTTGCCGCCTAAATAGAACATAACTGCGCATGTTGCTAAGCATCCGACAAGGATCTGACCATTTCCACCTAAGTTCCAGAACTTCATCTTGAAGGCTGGGACCAATGCGATGGAGACTCCAAGGAGAAGTGAACCTTCAAGTAAGAAGAGCCACAATCTACGAGGGGTTGAGCTGATACCTGAAACCATAGATCCGAAGAATCCGAAGAAATTGTGTGATGTTGGAGATAATGCAACGACGAAGATAGCGCCGATGATAAGTCCGATAAGAATGCTTACGATACGGATAGCAACCTTAGAGGTTCCACCCATATTCATTCTTTTGACGATGTGGAATAATGGTTCTTTGTGTTCTCTTGCCATAATTATTCCTCCACTGTGGACTCGACTGTTTTAGTCATGAGTAAGCCAACTTCTTCTTTTGTGACGGTTCTAGCATCAACGATGCCGGTGACCTTACCGCCGTTTAAGACTAAGAGTCTGTCGCTTAATGCAAGCAAGACGTCAAGGTCTTCGCCTACGAATATGACAGCAGATCCCGTCTCTTTTTCTTTATTTAATAAGTTATAGATGAGATATGATGAGTTGATATCAAGTCCACGGACTGGATATGCAGCCATAAGGACTTTTGGAACTGAAGCGATTTCTCTACCAACTAATACCTTCTGGACATTACCGCCTGATAAACGTCTGACTGGTGTATGAACGCTGTCGGTGACAACTTCTAAGTCTTTGACAATCTGGTCGGTTAACTTGCCTGGAGTCTTTCTATCCAAGATAACTGGACGTCCTTTTTCATAGCTTCTAAGCATAACGTTATCAACGAGGTCCATATTTCCGACAAGTCCCATTCCTAAACGGTCTTCAGGAACGAATGCAAGTCTTACTCCGAGGTCTCTAATCTGACGTGGGTTCTTTGAGCATAAATCAACCCATTCTCCACTATGGGGTTCGATGTAATCAAGAGAGCCTTCCTTAATCTTGGCTAAGCCAGCGATTGCTTCTAAGAGTTCTTTCTGACCTGAACCAGCAATGCCGGCAATTCCAAGGATTTCTCCACTTCTTGCGGTAAATGAGACGTGGTCAACGCCTAACAATCCATCTTCTTTGATTGTTGTTAAGTTATTAACGATTAATCTATCGACACAACCTTTTGGTTCTGTTCTTTCGATATTGAGCTCAATCTTCTTTCCAACCATCATCTCTGTTAACTGAGATTCGGTTGTTTCTTTTGAATTGACTGAGCCGATATATTCGCCTTTTCTTAAGACGGCAACACGGTCAGAGATTTCCATGACTTCGTTGAGCTTATGAGTGATGATGATAATGGATTTGCCATCTTCTTTCATCTTTCTTAAGACATCGAATAACTTCTTTGTTTCCTGAGGAGTCAAAACTGCTGTTGGCTCATCAAGGATCAAGATGTTAGCGCCTCTATAAAGAACCTTAACGATTTCAACAGTCTGCTTCTCAGAGACTGACATATCGTAAATCTTCTTTCTTGGGTCGATGATAAATCCGTATTTATCCGCGATTTCTTTGACTTTTGCTGCGGCTTTCTTGATATTGAACTTTTCCTGGTCTTTATACCCTAGGACGATATTTTCGGTTGCGGAGAAAACATCAACTAGCTTGAAATGCTGGTGAATCATGCCGATTCCGTATTTGAAAGCGTCGATTGGAGAATGGATTGATACTTCTTCTCCATTGATCAAAATTGAACCTGAGTCTGGATAATAGATACCAGCAATCATGTTCATCAATGTGGTTTTACCACATCCATTTTCACCGAGAAGGGAGAGAATCTCGCCCTGATCAAGAGTAAGGCTGACGTTGTTATTTGCGACAACACTACCGAATGTCTTGGTGATGTTTTTTAGTTCGAGTTGGTGCATATATTCTCCTTATTATATATAGGGAATAAAGAACAAGAAGGGAGCGGCCAAAGATAGCCGTTCCCTTAATGATTCGTTTGAGTTAATTAGAACTTGACGTTTAAGAGGTTGATACCGTCGATCTGGAGATCGAAGTATGGAGCTGAACGATACTTCTCAGCATTTGATTCATCGAAGTAACCGTTTGAGACAACGTTTGTGTCACCCTTGTAGTCGCCATCGACGTCTGCGAGGTAAGCTGTGAGGTGGCCATCAGCGTCAACTGTAGCACCAGCGTTCTTGCCATTGTTGCCGTCTGCATCAGGTGCAACGACTGTAACTGTGAACTTTGATGTATCGAAGACGTGGAGCTTGCCTGACTTGAGGTTTGCCTTGACTTCGTCGATCTTCTCAGCTGTTCCTGCTGCGACGTTCTTGCCGTATTCAGCGAGTTCGACTGAACCAGTTTCGATTGTACCGCAGTAGTCCTTTGCGTATGATTCACCAGCGAGTGTCTTTTCGATCATCATTTCGAAATATGGCTGCCAGTTGATTCTTGATGAGACTAAGTATGTGTTAGGGCACTTTGCTGCTGTTGAGCCGTTGTATGAGACGTTTGGAACGTTCTTAGCTTCGCAAGCTGATGGAGCACCCATTGAGTCAGCGTGCTGTGAGATGAGAGCTGCGCCGCCATCGATTAATGTGTTAGCGCCGTTGCCTTCTGCAACTTCGTCATACCATGAACCTGTGAATGTGACGTCCATGACGACGTTTGGCATGATTGACTTAACGCCGAGGTACCATGAGGTGTAGCCTGAGATAACTTCTGCGTATGTGTATGCACCGATGTAACCGAGCTTGATGTTGCCGTTTGCATCTTTGTTCTTAGCTTCGATTTTGCCAGCTGCTTCCATTTCCTGGAGCTTTAATCCAGCAACAACACCTGCGAGGTATCTGCCTTCGTAGATTGATGCGAATGCGTTGTGGAAGTTTGCCTGATCCTTATTTGCGTACTTTGATGATGTACCTGTTGCGTGGCTGAACTGAACATCTGCGAATTCAGATGCTGCCTTTGCGATGTGTGCTTCGTGTCCGAATGAATCAGCGAAGACGCCTTTGCAACCCTGGTCTGCTAAATCTGCTGCTGCTTCATAGCACTTGTTTGTTTCAGGAATACCTGTAACGATCTTTGCTTCGACCTTCTTAGCTTCACAAGCTGCCTTGAAGCCCTTGATGAAGTTTGCGTCATATGTTGATGACTCGTCATGAAGTGCGATAAGACCGAACTTGTCGCCTGATGATGATGTTCCGCAAGCAGCTAATGCAGCGACTGACGCGACTGTCATTGCAGCGAGAACAATACCTTTAAATCCTTTTTTCATTTTGATTCCCCCTAGAAAAATAGATTCATAGGTATAATCTCCAGTTTAGGGATGAAAAATCAAAAAGGCTTAAGGCGATGCCCCGTGTTTGAGGCAACTGTTAGCCAAGTGATCCATTCGTAGTACTTGGTTATGGCCAAGCGTAGAAACTTCCCACCGATCTGGTAATTATACGAATGTCGATTTCTTTCGACACTTTATTATGAGTGCATACACGCGCAAAAAGAAGTGAAAGAAAAAGAAAAGCGGTTTCAGAAAACTTTTCACTGATGATGAAAATATTTTCAAGAATCCACTACTGCTTTAATTGTTTCATAAATATGTAGTGTTTATCAGACAAAACAAAAAGAGGACACGGTTTTTCCGCATCCCCTTGATGTTTTATTCTTCAATGAACAATTCAGCGATCTGGATTGCGTTTGTTGCAGCGCCTTTTCTGACCTGGTCGCCACAGCACCAAAGAGTGATTCCATTCTCGTTGATGATGTCTTGTCTTATACGTCCAACGAAGACGATATCCTGGTCAGATGTTTCAAGTGGCATTGGGTATCTTCTATTTGCTGGATCGTCGACTAAGCGGCAGCCCTTTTCATTTGCGATAGCGTTCTTGACTGTTTCGATATCGAGGTGGTCTTTTGTGACTGCTGTAACAGAGATTGAGTGTGATCTTACGACTGGGACTCTAACGCATGTGCAGTTAACCTTGAGTTCAGGAAGGTGCATGATCTTTCTTCCTTCGTTCTGCATCTTCATTTCTTCTGTTGTGAATCCTGTTTCGAGGAAGTCACCGATCTGAGGGATGACATTATAGGCAATCTGATACTGGAATGTCTTAACTTCGACTGGCTCACCTGCTTCTAATGCTTTTACCTGGCTAGCAAGTTCGATTGGGCCATTAGCTCCAGCGCCTGATGTTGCCTGATAGGTTGAAGCAACCATTGCCTGGATTGGTGAGAGCTTATTGATTGCGTTGACTGCAACAAGGGTGATGATTGTTGAACAGTTAGGGTTTGAGATGACACCCTGGTGCTTGAATGCGTCTTCTGGGTTGATTTCAGGAACGACGAGTGGAACGTTTGGATCCATACGATATGCGCTTGAGTTATCGATGAAGACAGCGCCTGATTTGACGATAGCATCCTTATACTGCTTTGCGACCTTGTTTGGGGATGCGCCTAAGACGATATCAATGCCCTCAAATGAGTTCTCATTAATCTCCTGGATTGTGATTTCCTGACCGTTGAATGAGATTTTCTGGCCAGCGCTTCTTGCTGAAGCAAGAGGACGTAATTCTGAGACTGGGAAGTTTCTCTCCTGAAGAACCTTGATCATCTCTCTTCCGACTGCGCCTGATGCGCCTAAGATTGCTACTTTGAACTGTTTCAATTTATATACCTCCGATTAGAGAAGATTGGCTTCTGATAAGCCTTCGTATAATGCTGCGATTGCAGTTGTTGAATCTTCATCATCAACACCGACGACTAAAGTCATTTCGTCTGGTGTCTGAACCATCATCTTAACGTTGATGTTCTCATCTCTTAAGATTTCGAAGATCTTAGCCGAGATACCGACTGAGCCCTGCATCTGTCTACCGACAAGAGCAATAAGTGCGATGTCTCTTTCAACATAGACTTCGCAGTCGAATTCATTTGCGATATCTGCAACAATCTTATGAGTGCAGTTCTTGACTTCGTCTGAGTAAGTGACGATTGAGACTGTATCCATGCCTGTTGGGATGTGCTCGACTGAGACGTCGTATTTGTTGAAGATGGATAATAAGCGATAGATGAATCCGACTTCTCCAGCGATGTGTTCCTTGTTGACGATGAAGGAGACATATCCCTGCTTACCAGCAATACCGGTGATTGGATGGAGGTGAACCGCTTCACTTGTGATGATTGTTCCACTGTTCTCTGGATCGTTGGTATTTAAGATGTTTATTGGGATGTCTGCTTTCTGGCATGGGAGGATTGAGTCTTCATGTAAGACGTTAGCGCCCATGTATGACATCTCTCTTAATTCTTCATAAGTGATTGTCTTGATTGTTCTTGCGCCTCTTGCGATGCGTGGGTCTGCTGCATAGATACCTGAGACGTCTGTCCAGTTCTCATAGACATCAGCGTCTAAGAATGCTGCAAGCCATGCGCCAGTGACGTCCGAGCCGCCTCTTGAGAGAAGGTGGATGTCGCCATCTGGATATGCGCCATAGAAGCCTGGGACAACGATGTTGCCATATTTATCGATAGCTTCGATTACAGCCTGTTTTGATTTTTCGTAATCGATCTTGCCATCGAAGTTGAATGTGAGGATGTCTGCTGCATCAACGAATGCGAAACCAAGGAACTTTGCAACGAGTTTTGCAGAGAAATATTCGCCACGTGATACCACTGTTGCGGTATTTGTCTTCTTGCTGCATGACTTGAAGAATTCATTGATTTCCTTTTCGATATCGATGTCGAGATCGAGTTCTTCTTTAATCTTTGTGTATCTCTCAATGATCATCTCTCTGATGCCATCATCTGGGATGCCATACTTGAAGTGTGATCTAAGAGTGTAAAGTAAATCGGTAATCTTGTAGTCGGATGAGTCTCTCTTGCCTGGAGCTGAGACGACAACGACCTGTCTATCAGGGTTTGCGGCGATAATGTTCTTAACCTTCTTGAGCTGGGTAGCTGAAGCAAGGGATGAACCACCAAATTTTGTTACGATCATAATTATTTCTCTCCTTATAAGTCGTTTGAGATGAGGTCGTCATAAGTCTCACGTCTGACCGCGATTCTTGACTCCCCGTCCTTAACGATTACGACTCCAGGTCTTGCTACTCTATTGTAGTTAGATGACATGGAGTAATTATAAGCGCCTGTTACTAGCACGGCGATTATATCGCCACGCTTTACAATTGGCAATAAAATGTCTTCTTGGATGATGTCACCAGATTCGCAGCATCTTCCTGCAAGGGTGCACTTGAAGTTTGCTTCTTCTCCAACGTGTGTTGCGGCGATAACAGTGTATGAGGACTGGTAAAGAGCAAATCTTGGGTTATCTGTCATACCACCGTCGATTGAGACGTAGTTCTTGACTCCCTTGATTTCCTTAACGCTTCCAACCTCGTATAAGGTGATACCAGCATCAGCGACTAAGCTTCTTCCTGGTTCCAAGTAGATTACAGGTTTTTCAATACCGTATTCATCGCACTTTTCATCTAATTTAGCGCCGATTTGCATGATATTTGCAGTGATTGAGATTTCAGGATCTGAAGCGACATATCTAACTCCGAAGCCACCACCAAGGTTCAAAACCTTAGCAGAATAGCCGTGTTTTGCCTTCATATCAGCGATGAATTCAGTCATGATTTCGACTGCATCGATGTATGGGTCGACTTCGAAGATCTGTGAACCGATGTGGCAGTGATAGCCCATGAGTTCAACGTTTGGTCTAGCAAGTGCAGCGATGACCATTTCTTCAGCCAAGCCTGTTGCGATTGCTGAGCCAAACTTTGAGTCAATGCCGCCAGTTGAGATTTTTTTATGTGTATGTGGGTCGATGCCAGGAGCGATTCTTAAGAGGATCTTCTGCTTGATCTCTCTAGCTTCTGCTTCTCTCTGGATTGCGTCTAATTCTTCGATGCCATCGCAGACGAAATATCCGATGTTGTTATCCATAGCGAATGCGACATCTTTATCTGTCTTATTGTTGCCATGGAAGAATGCTTTGGACATATCGAATCCAGCGCAAACAGCGGTGTAGAGTTCGCCTGGAGAGACGATATCTGTACCAACGTTTTCTGAATCAACGATTCTATAGATTTCCTTGAATGAGCATGCCTTTGATGCGTAAAGTGGCATTGAGCCTTCTCCGAAATACTTTGCCATCGCACTCTTGTATTCGTTGATATGGCTTCTCATCTTATTCTCGTCTAAGACGAGGAGAGGTGTTCCGTATCTAGTTGCAAGGTCTTTGACGCTGACGCCTGCAAAGTAGAGATTTGAACCTACGGCTGTAATATTGTCGTGTACGAATTCCTTATTCATTTCCGTTCCTCCTATAAGAATTTTCTGAGTCTTTCGACTGCTTCTAATGTGTTTTCATATGAACCGAATGCGGTGAGTCTAAAGAAGCCTTCTCCATTCTTTCCGAATCCTGAGCCTGGGGTACCAACGATCTGTACTTCATTAAGGAGCTTATCGAAGAATTCCCATGATGTATAACCATTTGGAACCTTGAGCCAGATGTATGGGGAAGAGATGCCTCCGGTGAAGAAGATGCCTTTCTCCTTTAGGAGATTTGCGATTAAGTTTGCATTTCTCATGTAATACTCAACCTGAGCCATGCACTCTTTTCTGCCTTCTTCTGAGAGAGCTGCTTCTGCACCTCTTTGGATGATGTAAGGGACGCCGTTGAATTTTGTGGCCTGTCTTCTAGCCCACATAGCGTTGATTGACTTATCGCCAATCATCAATTCGGTTGGAACAACTGTCCATGAACATCTTGTTCCTGTGAAGCCTGCTGACTTTGAGAGTGAGCAGATTTCAATTGCGCATTCCTTAGCGCCTGGAATCTCATAGATTGAACGAGGTTCACCTTGTGAGATGTAAGCTTCATATGCCGAGTCAAAGATGATGATTGAAGATGTTTTCTTTGCAAATTCAACCCATTTTGCCAACTGTTCCTTGTTATATACAGCGCCTGTTGGGTTATTTGGTGAGCAAAGATAAATGATGTAATTGCCACCTTCGATTCCATCTGGCATTGGAAGGAAGAGGTTTGACTGGTCAGCATTTATGAATGTGACGTGTCTTCCTGCCATGATGTTTGAATCGAGGTAAACTGGGTAAACTGGGTCAGGGATGATGATTTCATTATCTCCGAAGATTTCTGGGATGTTACCACAGTCTGACTTAGCTCCATCTGAGACGAAGATATCATCCTGCTTTAGGGTGACACCACATCTATTTGAATAGTGGTCAACGATTGCCTGACGGAGGAATTCATAACCCCATTCTGGTGGATATCCACGGAATGTGTCCTGGCTTCCCATCTCCACTACTGCTTTGCTCATAGCCTCAACGATAGTCTTGGATAAAGGCTGGGTGACGTCTCCGATGCCTAGCTTGATGATTTTCTTATCAGGGTTAGCAGCGGTATAGGCTTTAACTCTTTTTGCAATCTCGGAGAAGAGATAATTCTTAACGAGATTGTCGTAATTGTCATTCAACTTAACACTCATATTCAAACACTCCTTCATAGACTTTTGTGGCAGGTCCTGTCATTAAGATATTCAATTCAGGATCTACGCTGATTTTTAAGGTTCCACCAATTAAATGAACCGAGATTTCTTCATTATAAGAGCAATATCCGTTGATGATTGAGGATACGACTGAAGCACATGCACCTGTTCCACAAGCGTATGTTTCTCCACTTCCTCTTTCGTAAACTCTCATCTCGAGATTGTTCTTGTCGATAACCTTTATGAACTCCGTGTTTATTCTTTCAGGGAACATTGGGTGGTTCTCGAACTTAGGGCCAATCTTCTCTAAGTCTAATGACTTAACATCATCAACATACGTAACTGCATGTGGGTTTCCAGTTGAGACACATGTGATGTTGTAGGTTTTGCCCTCAACTTCTAATGGTTAAGAGATAACTTTCTCCTTACTAGAGATAACTGGGATATCTTTTGCGATCAAATGGGCTTTGCCCATATTTACTGTAACGTAATCAACTTTTCCGTTTGTGACGTTTAAGGTGAGATATTTGATTCCGCTTAAGGTTTCAATACTGATGTTCTTGCTTGTGGTATAGCCGTTGTCGTAGACAAACTTGCCAACGCATCTGATGGCGTTTCCACACATCTTGCCCTCGCTTCCATCAAGATTGAACATTCTCATCTTGAAGTCTGCAACATTTGAAGAGCAGATAAGGACCAATCCGTCTCCTCCAACCGAGAAGTGTCTTGGTGACATAAGAGCGGATAATTCATTAGGGTTTTCGACTTCGTTTTTAATGCAATCGACATAGATGTAGTCATTACCGCATCCATGCATCTTAGTGAACGCTACCTTCATATTACTTCACCATATCCTTCATTTCGTATAAGCCAGGTTCTTTTCCGATTAAGAACTCTGCTGCCTTAATTGCACCATCCGCAAATAAGGATCTATCATGAGCTTCGTGCTTCAATGTGATTGTCTCAAGACCTGATGAGATGATGATTTCGTGGATTCCAACGACATTGCCGATTCTTATTGATGAGATTCCAATTTCCTTTGGATCTCTTTTGGCATGTCCGTTTCTGCCGCATACGATTGGAGCATCACTTCTAGCTTCCTGCATTGACTTAGCTAAGAGCAATGCGGTTCCAGATGGGGCATCCAACTTCTGGTCATGATGTGTTTCAACGATTTCGATTTCTGCATCATCCATCATTGCAGCAGCCTTCTTTGCGAAATCCGCAAGAATTGCGATGCCGATTGACATGTTGTATGAGAAGAAGACTGGGATGACTTTGGAGGCTTCTTCGATTAACTTCTTTTCTTCTACATCCTGTCCGGTTGTTGCGATGACAACTGGAAGCTTCTTGCTCATTGCGTATTCGAGGAGCTCTTTTGTTCCTGCGTGATTTGAGAAATCGATGATGACTTCACCATCACCAGTATATGATGCGAGGGAAGGATTTATTTCACTTCTAGCATCTACTTCGATGATTGTGTTGTTAGCACCGTACTTCTTGATGATTGCCTGGCCCATTCTACCGAGGGCACCGTTAAGAATAATCTTCACTTTTGCTCCTCCTTATAAATTGAATCCGGCCTTGATGAGCTCTGACTTGAGAGCAACTCTCTTCTCATCTTCCATTGGGATGAGCGGCATTCTCATTTCCTGTTCGCAGTATCCAAGCATGTGCATAGCCTCTTTTACTGGGATTGGGTTAACGTCTGAGAATAATGCCTTAATGAGTGGCATATACTTGTTTTGCATGGATTTTGCCTTCTCACAATCTCCATTTAACATAGATTCCGTTAATTCTTTCGCTTCTTTTGGCAAGACGTTTGAGAGAACTGAGATAACTCCAAGTCCACCCATTTCCATGATTTCAACAATCTGGTCATCATTGCCTGAATAGAAGTTAAGTTCACCATTAGCTGCTTCAACTGCTAACTTGATCTTCTCAAGATTTCCTGAAGCTTCCTTGACCGAGTTGATCATTGGGTGCTTAGCAAGCTCCACATATGTTTCAGGCAAGATTGTCATACCGGTTCTCGATGGAACGTTATAGACGATGATTGGTTTGGTTGATGCATCTGCTAATGCGTTGTAGTGTGCAATTAAGCCTCTCTGTGATGTCTTGTTGTAGTATGGTGTGACAATAAGCAATGCATCAGCTCCTCTTTCGCATGCGCCTTTGCACAAATTGATACCGTGACGGGTATCGTTTGAACCTGTGCCAGCGATGACTGGGACTCTGTGATTTACCTGTTTAACGACAAATTCGATCTCATCGAACTGTTCCTCATCTGTTAAGGTTGAGCATTCTCCTGTGGTACCGGCAACGACTAATGCATCCACTCCAGCAGCAATCTGATCTTCGATGATTCTTGCGAATGCCTCATAATCGATTGTTCCATTCTTGAATGGTGTGATGAGGGCGGTAGCCACTCCTTTGAATATGACGTCTTTCATGTTAACGCCTCCTCTAAAAATAAATAAGGGATTGCACGCTCAATGCAACCCCCATAAATTCGGTGTTCATTGAATAGCGCCTCTACTTGAAGTAGGAGTCCATTAAGGTATTCCCTCATGGCCCAATCAACCTAGATGTCTCTAGATCGTTTCGGCAATCTCGCCTTTC
>JAKSVE010000011.1 GCA_024408295.1 Bacilli bacterium | reverse complement strand
CGAAGTGGATTTTGCCCACTTTTTCATAAGATAATGCGATTGCGGACTTTAGATCGTCGGCAATTGAGGTGACGCCTAAGACACGTCCACCGTTTGTGACTAATTTGCCATCTTTAATTGCAGCGCCTGCGAAATAGATGTCGTCCTTGACGCTTGGCTCACAGGTGATTTCAAATCCCTTCTCATAATGGGTTGGGTAGCCATTTGATGCCATGATGACGCAGCAAGCGGATTTTGATGAGAACTTAACCTCAGTAGCATTGAGGGTTCCGTTGGTGGTTGCCATCATAATGGTTAATAAATCACTCTCTAAAAGAGGTAAGACGACTTGAGTTTCTGGATCTCCGAATCTGCAGTTGTATTCAATGACTTTTGGTCCATCTTTTGTGATCATGAGTCCGAAATACAAGCAGCCTTTGAATGTTCTTCCTTCTTCTTTCATCGCATTGATGGTTGGGAGGAAGATTTTCTCCATGCAAACACTTGCAACATCGCTTGTGTAATATGGGTTTGGAGCCACTGTCCCCATGCCTCCGGTATTTAAGCCTTCGTCGTTATCGTGTGCACGCTTGTGGTCCATTGATGAAATCATCGGAACAACAACGTTGCCATCTGTAAATGAAAGGACGGAGACCTCTGGTCCTTCAAGGAATTCCTCGATGACGATGTGGTCGCCTGATTTGCCGAACTGGTGATCGCTCATGCAGGAGATGACAGCTTGTTTAGCTTCGTCTCTCGTCATTGCGATAACTACGCCTTTTCCTAATGCTAAGCCATCAGCCTTGATAACTGTTGGGATTGGACATGTCTCAACATATGCAAGGGCCTTATTTACATCATCGAAAACCTCATATGCTGCGGTTGGGATGCCATACTTCTTCATCAAGTTCTTTGAGAAGACTTTGCTTCCTTCGATTATTGCGGCATTGCCTCTTGGGCCAAAGCATGGGATGCCCACTGCTTCTAATGCATCGACCATTCCAAGGACTAGTGGATCGTCTGGGGTGACAACTACATAGTCAATTGAATTGGATTTTGCAAAGTTAACTACTCCTTCAACATCTGTTGCGGAGCCAGGGACAAGGATTGCGTCATCTTTCATGCCACCATTTCCTGGATAGGCATAGATTGCTTCAACATCTTTGTTCTCTTTGATTTTTTTGATTATGGCGTGTTCTCTTCCGCCAGAACCTACTACTAAGATTTTCATTGTTCGTTACCTGATTAATGGTGGAATAAGCGCATTCCTGTAAAGGCCATGACCATGTTGTACTTATCAGCGCAGTCGATGACTAAGTCATCTCTAATTGAACCTCCAGGTTCTGCGATGTATGAGACGCCTGACTTCTTTGCTCTTTCAATGTTATCGAAGAATGGGAAGAATGCGTCTGATCCGAGGGATACTCCGGTGATTGTTGCTAAATATGCCTTTTGCTCTTCAAGAGTGAATCTCTCTGGCTGAACTGAGAAGTATTTCTGCCAGATTCCATCTGCGCAGACATCTTCTTCGTTCTGGTTGATATAACCATCGATGACGTTATCTCTATCTGGTCTCTTGACTGTTGGGAGGAATGGGAGGTTTAAGACCTTCTCGTGCTGGCGGAGGAACCATGTATCTGCCTTAGTTCCTGCTAAGCGTGTGCAGTGAATTCTTGACTGCTGTCCAGCTCCAACGCCGATTGCCTGGCCATGGTATGCATAGCAAACTGAGTTTGACTGTGTGTATTTGAGGGTGATGAGAGCGATGATTAAGTCCTGAACTGCTGATTCTGGGAGCTCTTTGTTCTTTGTGACGATGTTTGAGAGGAGTTCTCTATTGATTTTGAAGTTATTTCTTCCCTGTTCGAATGAGATGCCATAGACCTGCTTTGTCTCTTTCTCTGCTGGAACATAGTTAGGGTCGATCTTGACGACGTTATATGTGCCGTTTCTCTTGGCTTTGAGGATTTCTAAGGCTTCTTCTGTGTAATCTGGAGCGATGATGCCATCTGATACTTCTCTCTTGATCATGAGGGCTGCTGTCTTATCGACTGTGTCTGAGAAAGCGACCCAGTCACCGAATGAGCACATTCTGTCTGTGCCTCTTGCACGAGCGTATGCACATGCGACTGGTGATTCGTCTAATCCAGCAACGTCATCGACGAAGCATGCCTTCTTGAGCTTTGCATCAAGAGGTAAGCCGATTGCGGCTGAAGTTGGAGAAACGTGCTTGAATGATGCACATGCGACATATCCAAGAGCCTCTTTCAATTCCTTGACCAACTGGTATGAGTTGAAAGCGTCTAAGAAGTTGATGTATCCTGGGCGGCCATTGAGGATTTCGATTGGTAATTCTGAACCATCTGCCATATAGATCTTTGATGGCTTCTGGTTAGGGTTGCAACCGTACTTTAATTCGAATTCTTTCATTGTGGTTTCTCCTTTGTTTATACCTTTAATTCAGCGGTGATTTCTTCACTCTGATACTTATCTAAGATTGGGTCGACAACACTCTCGAGGAATTCGACGACCTGGGATGGTGCACGTCCTGTGTACTTAGCTGGGTCTAATTCCTTTTCGATGTCTTCCTTGTTGAGGTTGAAGAGAGGGTCGGCGACGATTCTATCGATGAGATCGTTCTTCTTTCCGTTCATCTTTACCTCATAAGCGGCAGCCTGTGAATGGACTCTTAAGGCTTCGTGGAGTTCCTGACGGTTTCCACCTCTCTTAACAGCTTCCATCATGATGTTCTCGGTTGCCATGAATGGGAGTTTTTCCATGACTCTTCTTCTAACGACGTTTTCATAAACGACGAGATTTGAAGAGATATTGATGTAGATATTGAGGATTGAATCGACTGCAAGGAAGGCTTCTGAGACGGAGATTCTCTTGTTTGCGGAGTCATCAAGTGTTCTTTCGAACCACTGTGTTCCTGCGGTCAATCCTGGGTTGATTGAATCAACGATTACATAACGAGCTAAAGATGAGATACGTTCTGATCTCATTGGGTTTCTCTTGTATGGCATTGCGGAGCTTCCAATCTGTGTCTTTTCGAATGGCTCTTCCACTTCTTCGAATGACTGAAGGATTCGTAAGTCATTTGAGAACTTATATGCTGACTGAGCGATTCCTGAAAGGACTGAGAGGAAATAGCTATCGACTTTTCTAGAATATGTCTGGCCTGAGACTGGGACGCATGATTCGAATCCCATGTCGTTTGCGATTAATTTCTCTAATTCTTTGACCTTATTCTCATCTCCTGCGAATAAGTCCATGAATGATGCCTGGGTGCCTGTTGTGCCCTTCTGGCCCAAGAGCTTGAGGTTGTCCATCTGATAGACGAGGTTTTCGATATCCATGACAAGCTCATTCATCCAAAGGGTTGCTCTCTTGCCCACTGTTGTTAACTGAGCTGGCTGGAGGTGTGTATAGGCTAAACATGGCATATCCTTGTACTTAAGGGCGAATGCCTTGAGGTTCTTTAAGACTTGTGTAGCTTTAGCTAAGACGATTTTTGATGCTTCTTTGAGGATGATGACATCGGTGTTGTCTCCGACATAGCAGCTTGTGGCGCCTAAATGGATGATGCCTGCTGCTTTAGGGCACTGCTGTCCATAAGCGTAGACGTGTGACATGACGTCATGTCTAACGATTCTTTCTCTTTCTTCTGCGACTTCGTAGTTGATGTCGGTGATGTGAGCTTCGAGCTCTGCTACCTGCTCGTCTGTGATGTCGAGTCCAAGCTTCTTCTCGCTTTTTGCAAGTGAGACCCAAAGTCTTCTCCATGTCTGGAACTTGAAGTCGTTGGAGAATACGTACTGCATCTCCTTGCTTGCGTAGCGGGTTGAGAATGGTGAAATGTATGAATTTCTCTCTTCCATGTCTATCTCCTTATTTGTTTTTGTTGATTAATCTTGTTTCGATCTCGTTTGTCTTGAGGTCGATGTATCTCACGTAGAGGGAGATCTTGTTGTTTTCGTTTAATCCAGTCCAGATATCGTTGGTGAATTCATCGATATCGTTAGGGATTGCCACTCTTTCAGGCTCGCCCTGGAAGGTTGGGATTGGGTTTCCATCTGTTACGTATGTGTGGATGAAGTGTCCGAGTCCTGGGAGAGCATTGTATGAGAAGAGGTATCTGTTGCATGCGCTACCTGCTGCATCTGCGCTCTTGAGGATTGACATCTCGTATGTGAAATCGTTGTCGTTGAATGTGAGGACGCCAGAGATACGTGGTGTGAGGTTTGGATGGTCTGGTTCGAATTCACGTGCCTTTAATGAGCCATGCATGCACTTGCCAGCCTTATAGCCTTCGTAGATGGTGTCGGTTTGGTCGCCGTTTGTGACGATCATCTTGTTGTCGATGTCTCTAACTGCTGCGTAGATGATTAATGAAGGATCCTGGACCTTTGATACATCGAATGGTTCGGTGTATAAGACGTTGTCCTTGAAGGTGAAGACTCTGTTGCGGGAATTCTCGCTTCTTCCCATGATGAAGTAGGCAAATGCTGCCTTTGAGCCATCTTCGGTCTTGCCGATGATGATGCCACGTCCGACATATGGGTTGTCCTTGATAAGCTCTTTGATGTTGTTGATGTTGTAGATATTCATCTTATTTATCCTCCATTAATTGTTTTGAGACGATTTCGACTGCTTTTGGAAGAATTATCCATTCTGCCTGTTCCATGACTCTTCTTTGCAAGATTTCAGGCGTGTCGCCATCCTGGATTTCAACGGCTTTCTGCAGGATTATCTTTCCTCCGTCCGTGACTTCGTTGACGAAGTGAACGGTTGCTCCGGTCACCTTGACTCCATAATTGAGGGCGGCTTCGTGGACTTTTAATCCGTAATAGCCATTCCCGCAGAATGATGGGATGAGCGATGGGTGAACGTTGATGATTCTGTTTCTATAAAGTGAGGTGAATCTCTCACTTAAAATAGCTAAGAAACCTGCAAGAACAATCAAGTCGATGTCATGTTCTTTTAACGCAGCTATCAAAGCGTCCTCGAAGGCTTCTTGTCCTCCTAGCTGTTTCTTGAGAAGGACAAGGGATTCGATGTTGTGGTTCTTCGCTCTTTCTAAAGAGTAGACCCCACTCTTGTTGGCAACGACCAACGTGACCTTGCCTGATGTGATGATGCCATTATCAATCGCATCGAGGATTGCCTGCAAGTTGGTGCCGCCTCCTGATACTAGAACTGCGATGTTTGCAATTTTCTTAGCCATAGTGTGTACCTTATAAGTTGATGTTGATCTTCTCGTCTGAGTCAGATGCTTCGATATGTCCGATGACGTATGCATCTTCTCCATGAGCCTTTAAGATTGAGAGTGATTTCTCGACGTCTTCAGCTTTGACGATGATGGACATGCCAACACCCATGTTGAATGTGTTGAACATATCTCTTTCTGGGATGTTGCCTGTTTCCTGGAGAAGCTTGAAGATTGGAAGAATCTTGACGTCTTCTTTCTTGATGACGACCTTTAATCCATCTGGGATTGAACGAGGCATATTCTCATAGAAGCCTCCACCGGTGATATGGGAGATGCCCTTGACTTCGACTTCGTCCAATAATGCTAATACTGGCTTAACATAGATCTTTGTAGGTGTGAGGAGGGTTTCTCCAAGTGACTTTCCGCCTAATGCTTCAAGTGGTGATTTGATGTCGCAATTCTCAACATCGAAGACTTTTCTAACGAGTGAGAAGCCGTTTGAGTGAACACCTGATGATGGGAGAGCGATCATGACATCCCCTACTGCCATCTTCTTGTTGTCGATGACTTTGTCCTTATCAACGATTCCGACTGAGAAACCTGCAAGGTCATATTCGTCAACTGGGTAGAATCCTGGCATTTCTGCTGTTTCTCCGCCGACTAATTCTGAATGTGCCATAACGCATCCATCACAGATACCTGAGACGATGTCTGCGATCTTTTCTGGAACGTTCTTGCCACATGCGATGTAGTCAAGGAAGAAGAGAGGCTTAGCGCCACAGCAAATGACATCGTTGACACACATAGCGACACAGTCGATACCAACTGTGTTGTGCTTGTCCATCAAGAAAGCCATCTTTAACTTAGTGCCAACGCCGTCGGTGCCTGAGACTAAGATTGGGTTCTTGTAGCCTGTGAGGTCGAGGGTGAAGAGTCCACCGAATCCACCGATGTCGTCTGGTTTGGACTGAACGATGGTTCTTGCGATGTGGGCCTTCATCAATTCGACTGCTTTGTAGCCTGCTGTGATATCAACGCCGGCTGCTGCGTATGATTCTGATTTGGAATTCTTGTTCATAGTGATTCTCCAGTTTATTTATTGAATTCTTTTGCGATTTCAGCATCTTTTTCTAAAGCTGCTTTTGCGTCTTTTTCTTTAAGAGCGACTAATTTTGCTGCTAATTCATCATCGCCCAAGGCAATGATTTCAGCTGCGAGGATTGCAGCATTCTTTGCTCCGTCGATTGCCACTGTTGCAACAGGGATACCAGATGGCATCATGACTGTTGATAGGAGAGCATCCATACCGTCGAGGTTTGTGCTCTTGCATGGGATGCCGATGACTGGGAGTGTGGTCCTAGCTGCGATTGCACCTGCTAAGTGAGCTGCCATACCTGCTGCTGCAATGATTACTCCGAATCCGTTTGCCTTTGCATTTGAAGCGAATTCTGCAGCCTCAGTTGGTGTTCTGTGAGCTGAGTAGACGTGTGCTTCATATGGCACGCCTAAGGTGTCGAGCATCTCAAATGACTTCTTGAGAATTGGGAGGTCGCTTGCGCTTCCCATGACGATTCCGACTTTTTTCATCCTTGTTTTCCTCTCTTAGAAAATAAAAAGACACGCTAATAGAAGTTGATAAAGATCAATTCTAGATAGTGTGCCCAGGCGGTCGACGATGTTTGCTGCATAATTATTGCTTCATTGCGTCACTTCGCATCTTACCGCCAGTCACAATAATCTTTTGTTAATCAGCTATATAAATTTATCAATTTTATATAACTTATTCAATCGCAAGAGCTGTTGAAAGTACTTTCTTTTAATAAGAAAAATGAAAACCTCCGATTTGGTCTATAACCGGAGGCTTACGATTTTAGTTTTTAAGTGAATTTAATGGTGCAGGAATCTGTCCACCGCGGTCGATGAAGGTCTTTGGCGAGAGCTTTCTGATAGGCATGATTGGACCGTATCCAAGAAGGCCTCCAAAGTTTAGTCTCTCCCCTTCTTTTCTTCCAATTGCAGGGATGACTCTAACTGCGGTTGTCTTGCAGTTGATCATGCCGATTGCAGCTTCGTCTGCAATTAATGCAGAAATCACTTCCGCTGGTGTATCTCCAGGGATGACGATCATATCTAAACCGACTGAGCAAACAGCGGTCATCGCTTCTAATTTCTCAATGCATAACGCACCGGATTCAGTAGCGTCTATCATTCCGGCATCTTCAGATACTGGGATGAAGGCTCCAGATAATCCACCGACACGTGAAGAAGCCATGACTCCGCCTTTCTTGACTGCGTCATTGAGGATAGCTAAACAGGCGGTTGTTCCAACTCCTCCGCACTGCTCTAAGCCCATTTCTTCAAGGATGTGGGCAACTGAGTCTCCAACCGCCGGGGTTGGTGCTAATGAGAGGTCGACGATACCGAACTCAACGCCGAGCATTTTAGAAGCTTCAACGCCGACTAACTGACCCATTCTCGTGACTTTGAATGCAGTCTTCTTGATGACATCTGCAATCTCTGAGATTGATGCGTCTTTTGGTGTTTTTGCAATAGCGGCTCTAACAACGCCTGGACCTGAGACTCCGACGTTGATGATGCAATCAGCCTCACCAACTCCATGGAATGCTCCAGCCATGAATGGGTTGTCCTCAACCGCGTTGCAGAAGACGACCATTTTTGATGCTGCGATGCATTCTCTATCTTTAGATAGTTCTGCTGCTTCTCTAACCTTTTCGCCCATGATTTTAACAGCGTCAAGATTGATGCCCGCACGGGTTGATCCGACGTTGACAGATGAGCAGACGAATGACGTTTCATTGAGGGCCCTAGGGATTGAATCGATGAGCTCTCTATCGCCTGGGGCAAAGCCTTTCTGGACAAGAGCGGAGTATCCTCCAATGAAGTCGATTCCGATGTCTTTTGCAACTTTATCCAAGGTTTTTGCGTATAAAACTGGATCTCCTCCTGAGACTCCAACAAGCATAGCGATTGGAGTGACGGAGACTCTCTTATTGACTATAGGAATACCGTATTTCTTGGAGATTTCGTTTCCTACTTTGACCAAGTCTTTAGCGTACTTATACACCTTATTATATATCTTCTCGCATGAGCGATTGATGTCGGTGTCCATGCAATCGATCAAGGAGATACCCATGGTGATGGTTCTTACATCAAGGTTCTCTTCTTGAATCATGCGGATAGTTTCCACTATCTCGTTTCTGTTGTTAATCATCGTTCGTCACCTAGATTTTATGCATCATGTTGAAGATGTCTTCGTGCATGCAGTCAATCTTGAGGTTCTTCTCTTTTCCGACTGCCTGGATTTCATCTACGAACTGAGTGAATGGGATGGTTAATTCGTCGAGTCCAACGACCATGTACATAGTGAAATACTGGTCGATGATGGTCTGATTGACATCATTGATGTTGACTTTGTAGTCTGCACACTTGGTTGCGACTGCGGCCAAAATGCCGACTGTATCTTTTCCAACTACTGAGATGATTGCTTTCATAAGTGCTCCTTCTTAGACATTAACCATAGAGTTTATTGTTCTTAAGTATACCATACACACTCGTTATAAAAACTCAATGAAGGCATTTTAAAGATGAAAGCACTTTTATATAAAATGCGTGCAAATAATCAATATAATTTGAAAGTACTAGACCGGTACATACATCTACAAAAGAGGAATACACTATGGGCGGATTTTTCGGAGTTGTCAGCAAAAACGATTGTGTTTTTGACTTGTTCTTTGGCATTGACTATCACTCACACTTGGGCACTAGAAGAGGAGGAATGGCTATCGTTACACCTAACGGCATCTCTAGAGCCATCCACAACATCGAGAACTCTCCATTCAGAACCAAGTTCGAAAAAGATGTCCTCGAGATGAAAGGCCAGATGGGTATTGGCTGCATCTCAGACTATGACCCACAGCCATTAATCATCAGATCACACTTAGGCACATACGCAATCACCTGCGTTGGTAAAGTTAACAACGTTAAGGAAATCGAAGAGAAATTCCTCGCAAATAACTCACATTTCTTAGAGATGTCAGGTGGAGATATCAACATCACTGAGCTCGTTGCCTCAATCATCAACCAGAAAAAGAACCTCATCGAAGGTCTCCAGTATGCTCAGGAGATAATCGATGGATCAATGACCATCGTCCTCATGAACAACAGAGGAATCTATGTCTCAAGAGACAAATATGGAAGAACACCTGCCGTCATCGGAAAGAAAGAAGACGGAGACTTATGCGTCACATTCGAATCATTCGCATTCTTGAATCTCGGATACACGTTATATAAGGAATTAGGCCCAGGCGAAATCGTCGTCTTAACCAAAGAGGGCGAAGTCAAACAGCTAGCCGCTCCAGGCAATAAGATGAGAATCTGCACATTCTTGTGGATCTACTACGGCTATCCATCAGCAAGCTATGAAGGTCTCTCAGTTGAAAAGATGAGATGCACCTGCGGAAAGATGATCGCCAAAAGAGATACTGTTAGACCAGATTCAATCGCAGGCATCCCAGACTCAGGTATCGCTCACGCAGTCGGATATGCAAACGAATCAGGAATCCCATTCCAGAGACCATTCGTCAAATACACACCTACATGGCCACGTTCATTCATGCCAACCATGCAGGAGAAACGCAACCTCATCGCTCACATGAAATTAATCCCTATCCACGATTTGATCGAAGGAAAGAGATTGATGCTCATCGATGACTCAATCGTCAGAGGCACTCAGATGAGAGAAACAACCGAGTTCCTCTATTCATCAGGCGCTTCAGAAGTCCACGTTCGTTCAGCTTGCCCACCACTTGTCTACGGCTGCAAATACCTCAACTTCTCAAGATCGACCTCAGAAATGGAATTGATCGCTAGAAAGGCAATCATGTTCCTTGAAGGAAACACAGACCCTGAGACAATTGCTAGATACGTTGACCCAGACTCAAAAGAATACGCAAACATGGTCGAATACATCCGCAAAGAACTCCACTTCACATCACTCCAATTCAACAGATTGGATGATCTCAAAGAAGCTTGCGAAATCGATCCTGAAAAGCTCTGCACATATTGCTGGGACGGAAAAGAATAAAGAAAATTAACGCCAAATTGCTAGAAATACCTGCAAAATGGCGTTTTTTTTGACGCAAATCAAAACTCGTTGGTAAAAAATCGCGATTTCGCCCCTATGTATTAGTAGGAGGACCTGTTATGTCAAAGGCAGCAATCCAAGGACCTTCCCCGGAAAGGAACGTGCGATGGGCGACATCCTGGCCTTCATGGCCCTGGCTATCATCCTAATCATCCTCACCCGCAACAAGCGAAAGTAGGAGAATAAAAAGATCTCCCTGCCTCAATGAGGTGGGAGAGATCTAAAAAAAGCATCTTTATAGTAGCCCAAGGCTCCGACAAAGTCAAGGGCGCTAGCCGGAACGGAGGGGAGGTCCGACTGGGCTGGTGGAGCAGAATCCATCAGTCCTTTTCAGCAATAAGAAAAACCGGTCAAGCCGGTTAATCTTAGTTGATTATAAATCTTCTCCTGTAAGGAGCTTATATCCCTGAAGATACTTTGCGATGGTCTTATCAACGATCTCGGTTGGAAGTGTCCAGCCATGTTCGTTTGACTTGAGCCAGTCTCTAGCGAACTGCTTGTCAAATGATGGCTGCGACTGTCCTGGGACATATGTATCTGCTGGCCAGAAACGTGATGAGTCTGGTGTGAGCATCTCATCTGCAACGATGACATCGCCATTTTCATCAAGGCCGAATTCGAACTTTGTATCAGCGATGATGATGCCTTTTGTAAGAGCATAGTCTGCGCACTTCTTGTAAAGTGCGATTGTGTAATCCTTGAGCTTTGTTGCGTATTCCAAACCTTTGCCAGGGAAATCTCTTTCGAGAACTTCAACAGAACGCTCGAAGCTGATGTTTTCGTCGTGGTCTCCGATTTCTGCCTTTGTTGATGGTGTGTAGATAGGTTCTGGGAGCTTGTCTGACTCAACTAAACCCTCTGGAAGTGTGATGCCACAGACTGTGCCATTCTTCTTGTAGCTTGCCCAGCCTGAACCTGTGATGTATCCACGGACGATGCACTCGATTGGAAGCATTGTGAGCTTCTTGCACATCATTGACCTGCCTTCGAACTTATCGTTCTGGAAGAATTCTGGCATATCCTTAACATCGACTGAGATCATGTGATTCTTGCAGATGTCGCTTGTTAAATCGAACCAGAATTTTGACATCTGTGTAAGAACCTTGCCCTTCTTTGTGACTTCGTTATGAAGAATGACGTCGAAGCAGCTGATGCGGTCTGTTGCGACCATGATTAAACTATCACCATTGTCGTAGATTTCTCTGACTTTGCCTTCTTTGATTGGTTTCATTGTTATTTCCCCGTTTGATTTTCATCCATATTATAATGCCAACATTTCATACAATGACATTGTTCTTTTCTATAAGCGGTTACATCATAATTCCGTTGCTAAAAGAGGTCTTCAAGGATGATGTTTCAAACACCTCATCAACGTATTGGAAGAATGTGTCTTTGTTCTTCTCTTTGAACAACTTCTTCTTTAACGATGTGTCGATAACAAACCTATGAATTAGATATGACCACATCTCCTTGATAGGGTATGAGGCGTTGCCCCAGCCTATATCTTTTATATATTCGTTAGATAGCGACAGGATGAAATCCTTTATGTTGTCCTTACTAGATGCCTCTAGCATATCAGGATATTCAAGAAGCCCTCTTCCGATCATGACGGCGTTGATCCAAGGATATCTAGCCGAGATAAACTCGATGTCATTCTTGTTTTTGATTTCTCCGTTATAAACGACCGGTATAGATGTCTTCTTATCTAGGCCATCAAATACATTTAAATGGAGTGGCCCTTTATACATCTCCTTCGTTGTCCTTGGATGGATAATCAGCTCCTTGATAGGAAACTCATTATAGACTTCTAATATCGAGGAGAATTCATCCTCACTTTGATATCCAATTCTTGTCTTAATTGATATAGGAAGTGGGCTTTTTGCGAAGATTTTGCTTAAATATACCCGCATTTTGCCAAGATCTTTAAGCATGCCTGAGCCACGTCCCTTGGAAACAACCGTGCCAGATGGGCAGCCAAAGTTGAGGTTCACTTCTTTAAACCCGAGGTCTTTTAATTCATTGATTAACCACAATGTCTCCTCAGCATCGTTGCTGATTATCTGAGGCACCACTTCTTTATTCAGAAGGTTATTCTCTTTCTTTATTTCGTTTCTGTCTCTATTGGTTAAGGAGTGATCATTTGGGGAAAGGAATGGTATATAATATCTATCAACACCGCGAAAATGAGCATCATAATGCTTTCTATATCTGTAATTAGTTATGCTCTCTAGCGGAGCGAAATAGATCTTCATTATTTATCGAAATACACCAATCTTACGTCTTCGCTGTGGATTGCGTGGTATCTAAGTTTGTCGTGAGTCTTCAATTCGATGGTGTTCACTCCTGCATCGAACTTTATCTTTGAGGAGATTGCGAACCAGCAGCTTCCTGAATAAATGGCAAGTTCTCTATATCCTTTGTCTGTGATTGGTGTGTCCTTACCGTTGACGTAGATATTTACTCTCTGGATTCCGTTGTTCTCTGGATTTGATTCGAATTTATCTTCCTCTATTGATGGATCGACTAGATTGCTGTCGGAGAAGAATGAGTTGTTCAAGTCTCCTCCACCGATTGCGGCTTTGAACCAAATGTCTGCGGTAATCGGATTTTCGAGGGTGAATGTCCAACTCCTGCTCTCATTCTTCCCTAATGTCACATACTCTTCATCGGTGCTGAATGGCTTAGAAAAACACTTTGCGCCGCAATATTCACATTCCATGACATCATGGTCTATGCCGTCTGCGATTTTATTGAACTGATGAGCGCAAAGGATATCTTCTTCAGCTTCTTCTGAGTTATATGAAATTGGGGCATACGTTTTTGAAACCTTGTTCGAGGATGTGGGATTCGAAGAGACATCACCTGATGATATTGATGGTGTTGAACACCCGGCAAGGAGGAAAGAAGCAACTACAAACGCGATAATATTTTTCATATTTTCATACCTCCTTGATAGCTTGGATAAGTATTGCATATATGACCCTACGAATCCATACAATATCCATCTTGGATATATTTGTCGCGCGTTTTACCGGTGATTGTCGGGTTAAAATAGCAAAATTGTCAACTTTTAAGGCTGTTGTTTAATGCATAATAACGTCACTTATATCCACGAAAGGGAAACAAAGATATATGAAAAAGACAAAACAATTGCTCTTGTTATGCATCTCCGTCAGCGCTCTTATCGCATGCGGCGGAAGCAAGACAAGTTCAGAATCAAAGATTGAGATTCCTAAGGTTGAGGATCCAACCATCACAACGGTTACCACATTCGATGAACCACAGTCTCTTTACACAGAGAAACAGAAGGCATTCTTATCGAAGTCAGGCGAAGAATTGGCTCAGATGACTCAGGCTGAGGCTGCAGTGTTGGCAGATGGAAAATCAAACCTCTCATCACCAGAACCATTAAAGCTCGAATGGGAAAACGAAGAGAACGATGGTTTCGACCACTACGAGGTTGCAATCTACAGCAACTACGACTTCAAGAATCCAACAATCTATGAGTCAGGAAAAGAAAAGAGCATCCAGATTTACAATCTTGCTCCAGGCACCCACTACTACCAGGTTAAGGGAATCTATGAAGATGGATCAGAGGATTTATCTGACTACTATCCTGTAGAACTCGATTTGAGCATCGGAGATGGCTTATATGGCACAATCCGCAACTGGCATGTCGACGGCATCACAAACTGCCGTGACATGGGTGGTACGCCTCTTGCAGGTGGCGGCACATTCAAATATGGATTGCTCTACCGCACATCCTCATTCGCAGACTACAACATGGACAAAAAGAAAATCACCGACGAAGGAAGAAAGGTCGTTGAATCATGGGGCCTCAAAAAAGAAATTGAATTAAGAGGCGGCCCACAGGGAACCGGCGGTGAATCAACATTTGCAACCGCAACAACAGTCTCTGAAATCCCTGGAGTTGACTACGTCTTCTGCCCATGGGCATATCAGGACGGAAAGAACCTCATCTACAGAAACATCGAACCATTAAGAAAAGTCTTTGATGTTTTAGGTGATAGAGATAACTATCCAATCGATTTCCACTGCAGAATCGGTACGGATAGGACTGGCGCAGTTGCACTTCTCGTCAACGGATTACTCGGTGTCTCACTCGATGACATCTACAAAGATTACATGTTCTCCAACTTCGGAAACATCGGTAAGACAACATACGTCAACCAGACAAACGAAGACTCAACAAGAGCATATGTCGAATCGTTGATGTCTTGGCCAGGAGAAAATTTCCACAACAAGGTCTATAACTTCTTATCAACAATCGGTGTTTCAACAGAGAAGCTCGACACAATCATCGATGTTTTAACAGATGGTGACAAGGTCACAGGCAATGAACATCCTGCAAACGTCATTGACGCATCAAAGGCAACCGCTCCAGCTGCAGCATCAACTCAGACAGCAGTCAGAGACCCATCAGCATACGTCAAACTTGCAAAGAATCAGGAAGCAACATTCACATACGACCTCGAAGATGGAGTTAAGGGCAAGTTATTTGCTAACGTCAAACTCGCTTCAGGAACACATACCGCAAAGCTCTCAACTATCCTTAAGGCTAAAGTCGACGGAGGAGAACAGGTATTATCAAACGACGTTGCAATTGGTTGGAGAAATGTCTCTCCATGCCTCGGACTCGTTGGAGATTACTGGATCCCAGTTGAACTCTCAGACGTCGAACTCTCACCGGGTGAAAGCACGATTACAATCGAAGCACTCGTTGACAATCTCCAGATTTCTCAGGTAGCAGTTCTTCCAGAGTAACCATGAAAGCCTCATCGATTTACGATATTTCGGTGAGGCTTTTATCTCATAGACACATCAAAAACAGTTTCAAAGAAGAGCAGATAAGCATTAAAAGACATCCACCCCAATCCGGAATGGATGTCTTTTCTTTTACTGCTTCCTATTCTTGATAATCGAGTAAATCTCGGTAGGATATTTACCAATGAAACAAGCCGTGCAGAGGCCCGTTCTCTTCGAGATGTTGTAGAGTTCTTCTACCGGCAAAAAGGCCAATGAATCCGCCCCAATTTTCTCTCGTACCTCTTCAACCGTGTTATTAGCGCTGATCAATTCATCATACGAAGAGATGTCAACGCCATAGAAACATGGATGAGCTATTTCTGGGGAGGCGATTCTAACATGCACTTCTTTTGCGCCAGCCTCTTTAAGTGCGGAAACAATCTTCCTAGATGTCGTGCCTCTAACAATCGAATCATCGATTAGAATAATTCTCTTATCCTTAACGATTGATTTAATGACTGAGAGTTTCATTTTAACCGCCTTCTCTCGCAATTCCTGAGATGGCTGGATGAAAGTTCTTCCGATATATTTGTTTTTGAGCAATCCCGTCTCGAAAGGTATGTGAGCTTCTTCTGCATATCCTATTGCGGCAGATAAGCTAGAATCAGGGACTCCGATGACGATATCCGCATCAACTGGTTTAGTCCTTGCCAACGCAATTCCACTTTGCTTACGGAAATAATGGCAGTTCACTCCTTCAATATCGGAGTCTGGACGAGCAAAATAGATATATTCCATGGCGCACATATTGTGCTTGTTGTTTTCGGAATAGAAGCAAGACTCAATTCCGCTTTTCGAGATCGCAATGACCTCTCCTGGGAGAATATCCCTTATAAATTCCGCTCCAATCGCATCAATTGCGCAGGTTTCTGATGCAACGATGTACCCATCTCCGTATTTTGCCAAGGATAGAGGTCTTAAGCCATTTTTATCTCTACAAGCATACAATGTCTCATCGGTTAGAATCAGGAAAGAGAATCCTCCTTCCAATATCTTTAACGAATGCGCTACTGTGTCTAATCTAGTTTTACCACGTGTGGTTATCAATAGATGGGCGAGTATCTCCGAATCCGATGTGGACTGGAATATGCTACCTCTATCTTCTAGAAACTCCTTAACGTCTTTGGCGTTAACGATGTTTCCATTATGGGCAAGGGCGAAGTCACCGCTTTTGTGGTGGAAGAGGAATGGTTGAACATTCGCGATGCCTCCGCCTCCTGCTGTCGAGTATCTAACGTGTCCGATGGCATTTTCGCCTACCGGAAGCGATGATGCACTTCTAAAGATTTCTGTAATGAGTCCTTCTCCTTTTCTAACACTCATTTTGCCTTGTTCGCTCACAACCATTCCGCATCCTTCTTGTCCGCGGTGTTGCAAAGCGTGCAAACCGAAATATGCTAGTTCTGAAGCCTTTTCAACATTGAATACTCCAAATACTCCACATTCTTCATGTAATGTATTAAAGATATCACTCATATTACATTCCTCTTTGCTTATTAGGCAAAAGCGCTCCAACTCGATGGTCTTGCTGGAGCACTTTTTTTGGTTTTTTATGAATTGTCGCCGACTAATGCAGCTACACCTGTTTCTCCGGTTCTCACCTTAACAACATCAAGCACATTGTAGATGAAGATCTTTCCGTCTCCAACGTGTCCGGTGTAGAGAACTTTCCTAGCTGCCTCAACAACTTTGGATGGTGCGATTTCTCCAATGACGACTTCAACCTGAATTTTTGGAAGCAAAGTTGGTTCAACCTTAACTCCACGATAGAACTCAGGAGCGCCCTTCTGGATGCCGCATCCCATAACGTGGGAGACTGTCATGCCAGTGATGCCGATTTCCATCAAAGCGTTCTTCAATGGCTCAAGCATTCTTTCCTTCGTGATGATCTCAACCTTTGTGATTGTCTTATCACCAGGCTGGATATTATCAACATTAGGCATGACGTTTACTTCAATCGCTTCAGATGCAGGGACATCTCCTGTAACTGCAATTGCTTCTGGTCCGTAGTCAAGATGTTCAGGAACCATTGCGAAGCCATCATAAGCAGAGACTAAGCCGTGCTCAGTGACATCAAGACCCTTGATTTCTTCTTCTGCAGATGCTCTTAATCCGATTGTCTTTTTGATCACGAAGAAGGTTAAGAACATTGTGATTCCTGCCCATGCAAGAATAGTCAAGATACCTAATGCCTGGATTCCTAAGACGGACATACCATCTCCGAATGATGTGCCATGGATCAAAGCATAGATTGGTCCATCTGCTGCAAAGACCGGATTATTAGTTGCATCAACTCCAACGATTGCAGTTGATGTTGAGAACAAGCCTGCAGCGATTGTGCCCCAAACACCATTCACAAAGTGAACGGAAACAGCACCGACTGGGTCATCGATATGGAGTTTTGTATCCAAGACTTCAACTGATATTGTGCATAATAAGCCTGAGACTAAACCGATGATTGTAGCGCCGATGCAGTCGACGTTTGAACAGCCAGCAGTGATGCCAACTAAACCGGCAAGGCCAGCATTTAAACACATGGAGACATCAGGCTTACCATTCTTAATCCATGTATATAAGAGTGTTGCAACAGTTGCTACTGATGGAGCGATTGTGGTTGTTGCAAAAATCATACCAAGCTGTGAAAGATCTTTTGCTGCAGCGCCGTTAAAGCCATACCATCCAAACCAGAGAATGAAGCATCCCAATGCACCTAAAGTGATAGAATGGCCTTGAATTGCATTGATTTTAGTGACTTTTCCTGTTTCTTTATCCCTTACGTACTTACCAAGTCTTGGTCCAACCATGATAGCACCGATAAGGGCGACGATACCGCCAACAGAGTGAATTGCTGCTGATCCAGCAAAGTCAATGAAGCCTAACTGTGAAAGCCAGCCAGAGCCCCAAACCCAGTGAGCCTCGATTGGATAAACGACCAATGAGATAACAGCTGAGTAGACGCAGTATGAGAGGAACTTTGTTCTCTCTGCCATTGAGCCAGAGACGATTGTTGCTGCTGTTGCACAGAAGACAAGGTTGAAAACAAAGTTTGACCAATCAAAGTTTGTGAAGTCGGTGAAAATGTTCATTGTTGGAAGTCCGATAAATCCACCCAAAGCATCTTCACCTAACATAAGTCCAGCGCCGAGAAGTGTGAAGACCACTGTTCCGATACAGAAGTCCATCAAGTTCTTCATGATGATATTTCCGGCGTTCTTTGCTCTAGTAAAGCCTGTCTCTACCATTGCAAAGCCAGCCTGCATGAAGAAGACGAATGCGGCGCCTATAAGAAACCAAATTTCAAAACCCATAATTCTCTCCTTCCGGGCGTAGATTATCTAACGCCGTATAATAAGTCGCCGTAGCTTGGAACTGGCCATGCAGATTCTTCAACGCTGCCTTCTAATGTATCGATGATGTTTCTGACTTTCTCCATGAGAACCAAGACACTGTTTCTGTATAACATTGACTTCTTCTCTGGATTCTCTTCTGCCTGAGCCTCAGCGATTGCAGCCTTGAGTTCCTTCTCGCAAGCGATTGCTTCGCTTAAACCACTAGATAGGATCTTTGCGGTTTCTAATTCATAATCTGCAGGAATTCCAACGGATGCCTTAGCGATTGCAGCATCGACCAATTTCTTGGAATAGCTGGAAATTGCTGGCAAATAATCCTTGTCGAGCATATCAACAACGGTTAATGCTTCGATGTTGACGACCTTTGAATAGTGTTCCTGACCAATTAAGTATCTAGCGTTGATCTCGCTTTCTGTATAGACGTCGTGTGATGTGAAGAGCTTAACGTTCTTTGCAGCAAGGTAATATGGAAGAGCCTCTGGGGTTGACTTCAAGTTGAGTAAGCCTCTCTTTGATGCTTCTTCGATCCATGAATCATCGTATCCGTTGCCGTTGAAGATGATACGCTTGTGTTCGACGATGGTCTTTTTGATGAGAGCGTTTAAAGCTGCGTTGAAATCAGATGCGCCTTCTAATTCATCAGCAAACTGTCTGAGTGATTCTGCAACCGCTGTATTGAGCATGATATTTGCGCAGCTGATTGAATCAGATGAACCAAGAGCTCTGAACTCAAACTTGTTTCCGGTGAAAGCAAATGGTGATGTTCTATTTCTGTCTGTTGTGTCTTTTGGTAATGGAGGTAAGACATCAGCGCCGATTCTTAAGAATGACTTACCATGCTTCTCAAGAGGTGTGTCTGTTTCGATTGAATCGAGGACAGCCTGTAATTCGCTTCCAAGGAAGATTGAGATGATTGCTGGAGGTGCTTCGTTAGCGCCTAAACGGAAATCGTTGTTTGCTGAAGCAACTGAAATTCTTAATAAGTCCTGATAGTCATCGACTGCCTTGATGACAGAAACCAAGAACAAGAGGAACTGTGCGTTTTCTGCTGGTGTGTCGCCTGGTTCTAGTAAGTTAACGCCTGTATTTGTTGAGATTGACCAGTTGTTATGCTTACCTGAACCATTGACTCCCTTGAATGGTTTTTCGTGCAAAAGGCACACTAAACCATGCTTATCAGCAACTTTTTTCATGATTTCCATGGTGATTTGGTTGTGATCTGCAGCGATATTTGTTGTTGAGAAGATTGGGGCAAGCTCGTGCTGAGCAGGTGCAACTTCATTGTGTTCTGTCTTTGCTAAGATGCCCAATTTCCAAAGTTCTTCGTTGAGTTCATCCATGAATTCCTGGACTCTTGGCTTGATAGCGCCGAAATAGTGATCATCTAATTCCTGGCCTTTTGGAGGGAGAGCGCCGAAGACTGTTCTGCCTGTATAGATCAAGTCCTTGCGCTTGTTGTAGATTTCCTTGTCGACCAAGAAATATTCCTGTTCTGGTCCGACTGTTGTTCTAACAGTTTCAACCTCGCTTGAGAAGAGCTTTGCAACTCTTACTGCCTGCTTATTCAAAGCCTGCATGGATCTTAAAAGAGGTGTCTTCTTATCGAGTGCCTCACCGCCATATGAACAGAAGGCGGTTGGAATGCATAATGTCTTACCTTTGATGAATGCAAAGCTGGTTGGGTCCCATGCTGTATATCCTCTTGCCTCGCATGTTGCTCTTAAGCCACCGCTTGGGAATGATGATGCGTCTGGCTCACCCTTGACCAATTCCTTTCCCTTGAATTCCATGATGACTCTTGAGTCATCTTCTGGAGAGATGAAACCGTCATGCTTTTCTGCGGTAATACCTGTCATTGGCTGGAACCAGTGCGTGTAGTGTGTGGCTCCTTTTTCGATCGCCCATTCCTTCATTGCCTGAGCAACTGAGTTAGCGACGCTGATGTCGAGTTCCTTTCCATCAATGATTGTCTTCTTGAGTTTCTTGTAAACATCTGATGACAATCTCATCTTCATCTCTTTGTCATTGAAGACGTTACAACCGAAGTAGTCCTGAACTTGTTTCATTTTTTCTTCTCCTATTAACGAAAAAAGGGCAATGAGGCCTATGCAAATACATAGTGGCCCCATTGCCTTATGTGCCAACATTTTAGGGGGACAAGAAAAGGGTTGTCAACAACTCAAAAGGTGTAAGCACTTTCACATAAAAAAAGAAAAAACGCAGAGAATATAAAATATAAATATTTTATAAAATTTAGCAATTCGCTTTATTACTATGTAATATACTATGGAATTTATCTATGCATTCATGGTAATATAGAGGGGAACAAAGGCGTTCACGATCAGGGTTTTTGCACCCTTTGAGCGCCTGTTTTTTATTTTTTGGAGGTAAGCAAATATGAAATACACAAAGAATGATGTCTTAGCTTACGTAAACGAAGAGGACGTTAAATTCATACGTCTAGTGTTCTGTGATTTGAATGGTAATCAGAAGAACATCTCAATCATGCCTAACGAATTGTCAAAGGCATTCGATGAGGGTTTCAAGATTGATTCCACTTCTATCTCAGGATATGAAAAGGCAAAGAAAATTACTCTATATCCAGACCCAAACACCATATCGCTTCTTCCGTGGAGACCTTCTCAGGGACGAGTCATCAGAATGTTCTGCGATATCTCAGCTAACGATCTACTATCACCAAGAAAAGAACTCAAGAATACAGTTGAAGAAACAGGATTAGATAACATCCACTTCTTCCAGCGTTTCGAGTTCTACGCTTTCAAACTTGATGATGAAGGCAATAACACCAAGATCCCATACGACAAAGCATCATTGATGGATATCGCTCCGCTAGATAAAGGCGAAAAGATAAGAAGAGACATTTGTCTTAACCTCTTAGAGATGGAGATTGAGACCTGCGGATCATTCCACGCGATTGGTCCTGGACAAAACGCAATCTGCTTATCGCCAACCACCGCTTTAAACGCAGCCGAGAATTCAATCACATTCGAATCTGTTACCAAGACTATGGCAGCAATGAACGGACTAGAAGCAGACTTCTCCTCCTCACCAATTGAAAACGAAGCCCCTTCAATCCAAGTCATCGGCATCTCAAATCCAGGCGAAAAGACAATCGAATACTATAACAACCTAAAAGCTGGATTCGAAACAATCAGAAAATATCTTACAAACCAATCCGCATCATTTGAGAACACGGTTGAGTGTGAGGGAAATATCACAATCAAAGGAATCGCCTACTCCTCAAATTTCTACATGCTATATAGCGATATCTTAAAAACAATATCAGGAAAATAAAAAATCTGGAGACGAGTAATGCTTAAAGAGGTCAGATATGACGTGCTGATAATCTGTTCACATCAGAGCATCACGCAGGCCATAACTAAAAATCTAATAGATAACCCTCAAATCAACACGCCGACAATCACTAGCGATCCAATGAACGCTAGACGTCTGCTGCTTGAGAGGCATTTTGATGTCGTCATCATCAACGCCCCTCTAGAGCATGAATCAGGATTAAATCTGGCTCTAGAAATAAACGATCAGCACGAAGTTGGAATCATCCTTCTCGCAAAATCGGATCAATACGATGAATTGTTCGATAAAACAAACGAGTTAGGCATCATTACCCTTGCAAAACCAACTCCTTCTTCGTTGTTCACACAATCATTGAAAATCTTATGTCTGACCAGGCAAAAGCTAGCAAGCCTCAAGAAACGCTCCTCATCTGAGGTGTCATTAAAGGAAAAGATAAAAGAAATACAGCTAGTAAACGAAGCCAAAATCATACTGATGAAGCGTAGGTCCATCAGCGAAGATGAGGCGCATCACATCATTGAAAGAAAAGCGATGAATGAACGCATGACCAAAAAGGAAGCGGCACAATCAATCATCGTTGAATACAAAAACTAAGGAGGCTCAACATGTTAGATTATCCAGCAAAGCAAGGATTATACGATCCAAGTTACGAACACGATGCCTGCGGTATCGGCGCAATCGCTCAGATAAAAGGAATCAGATCTCACAAGACCATCAAAGACGCTCTCAACATCCTCATCCATTTAGAGCATAGAGGCGGCACGGGTGCAGAAGATAATTCAGGTGATGGAGCGGGCATTCTTTTCCAGATTCCTGACAAATTCTTCCGCAACCAGATTTTGGGCTTCGAGCTTCCTAATGAATATGACTACGCAGTTGGTCAGCTATTCTTATCTCCAAACGAGAGCTTAAGAGAGAAGGAAAAAGAACTCATTGCCAAAGTCATGGAGGAAGAAGGAATCAAGATTCTTGGTTATAGAAGAATCCCTTATGACACATACGGAATCGGTAAAACTGCTTTGAAGACAATGCCATGCATGGAGCAATTGTTTGTTGAACGTCCAGAAGGCATTGAAGCCGGCATCGATTTCGAAAGAAAACTCTACATTGCACGCAGAGTCATCGAGTCAAGAGCCCTTAAAGTTAACTCAAAGCTGTATTTCTGCTCCTTCTCATCCAAGACCATCGTCTATAAGGGCATGCTTGTGTCCACCCAGGTTCAGGATTTCTATCTAGATTTGAAAGACACAAAAGTGGAAACCGCTATCGCTTTGGTCCACTCACGTTTCTCGACCAACACATTCCCAAGCTGGGATAGAGCACACCCATACCGTTTCTTATGCCACAACGGCGAAATCAACACCATCAGAGGCAACGTCAACTCCATCAAAGCAAGAGAAGGTTTGTTCAAATCAGATCATTTCAAAGAAGATTTAGAGAAAGTTAGACCAATCATTTTAAAAGAATCCTCAGACTCATCGATGTTCGATAACTTCCTTGAGTTCATGTACCTCAATGGAAGACCGCTTGAAGAAACCATCATGATGATGATTCCAGAGCCATGGGAAAAGGATGAATCGATGGATGAAGATCTTAAGGCGTTCTATCAGTTCAATTCAACATTCCAGGAACCTTGGGATGGACCGGCATCAATCATCTTCTCCGATGGCACAAAGGTCGGCGCATCTTTAGATAGAAACGGCCTTAGACCATCAAGATACTATGTAACAAAAGACGATTATCTAATCCTCTTCTCCGAAACGGGTTCTCTCCCAATTGAAGAGGACAACATCCTAGAGAAGAGAAGACTTGAACCAGGCAAGATTCTTTTGGTTGATACGGAATCAGGAAGAATCATCTCAAATGATGAAATCAAGAAATATTACGCTTCTCTTAAGCCGTATAAAAAATGGAATGAGAGCATCATCAATATCGATGACTTGCCAAAAGAAAAAGAGACCAAGGCGGAATATGACATCAATTTCTTACAAAATAAATATGGATACGCGTACGATGAATTGATGGAGGGCATACTCCCAATCGCATCGGAAGGAAAAGAAAAATTAGTCGCGATGGGTAACGACATCCCTCTCGCGGTCTTAATGAAGAAGGAATTCAACCTCTTCCAGTTCTTTAAGCAAAGATTTGCTCAGGTTACAAACCCACCAATCGACTCCATAAGAGAAAGCATCGTCATGTCTAGTGCTGTGTACCTCGGAAGCGAAGGCAATATGCTAAATCCAACAAGTGCAAACGCAAAAAGAGTTAGATTATCTTCGCCAATCCTCACTAAAGAGCAGTTCTACAAGGTTAAAAAACTCTATAGCACAAAGAAGATAAAAGTCGATGTCATCTCCATCTGCTACGACCACGAAAAGGAGTCGATGTCAGAGGCATTAGAAAGAATCTTCATCGAGTGTGACATAAAGATTAACTCAGGAGCTTCAATCCTCATTCTTTCGGACCGCAACCAAAACGGCATTGCCATCCCTTCACTTCTCGTTTCAAGTGCTGTCCACCAGCATTTGATAAGATGTTCCAAGAGAACACACGTCTCGATCGTCTTAGAGGCAGGAGAACCTAGAGAGATCCATCACTACGCCACACTCATCGGATATGGCGTGAACGCTATTTATCCATACTTGGTGTACGAAACCATCGAACAATACATTAAACGTGGATACATCAAAGTGGATGCCAAAACCGCATTGTGCAACTATGTTGATACCGTCACAAAATCAATCACAAAGATTACATCCAAGATGGGTATCTCAACCATCCAGTCATATCTAGGTGCTCAGATTTTCGAATGTATCGGCTTAAACGACGCGTTCGTCAATCAGTACTTCACCAATACACCAGCCTCTTTAGGCGGCATCGGCATCAAGGAGATCGAAGCAAACACAATCTCTTTATACAAGAAGGCTCTAGCAAGAAAAGATGATATCCTCCTTTCAACAGGTTTGCATGGCTATAGAAAGAACAACCACGACCACATCTATGACCCTTTAACCGTCATTCACCTGCAAAATGCCTGCAAAACCGGCGATTATCAGGAATATAAGCTATTCTCATCATTGCTTGAGGATAAGGTAATAAACATCAGAGACACTCTTAAACTCAACTACGCATCGCCTATATCTCTTGATGAAGTCGAGAGCGTTGAATCAATCGTCCAACGTTTCAAAACAGGCGCTATGTCATATGGTTCAATCTCCAAGAGCGCACATGAATGTATGGCAATAGCCATGAATAGGTTGCACGCTAAATCAAATACCGGTGAAGGCGGCGAAGATCGCGATAGATACTATGGCAACACCGAAGAAGTAAATAGATGTTCCGCTATCAAACAGGTTGCATCAGGTAGATTTGGCGTCACCATCGAATATTTAACCAACGCTAAAGAAATCCAAATCAAGATGGCACAGGGTGCTAAGCCTGGAGAAGGCGGACAACTTCCTGGCGGAAAGGTCTATCCTTGGATTGCTAAAGCAAGACATTCAACTCCAGGTGTCAGCCTTATCTCCCCACCACCACACCACGACATCTATTCAATCGAAGACCTCGCTCAGTTGATTTTCGATTTGAAGAACGCAAATCGAGATGCAAGAATCTCGGTCAAGTTAGTTGCCGAATCCGGAATTGGAACTATCAGCGCAGGTGTTGTTAAAGCGGGAGCCAATACCATCCTTATCTCCGGATACGATGGAGGTACCGGTGCATCACCACGTACATCAATCTATAACGCCGGCATCCCATGGGAAATCGGACTTGCAGAAACACATCAGACACTTGTTATGAATGGTTTAAGAGACCGTGTCCGTGTTGAAACAGACGGCAAGCTCTTAACAGGTAGAGATGTTGCAATCGCAATCTTGCTAGGTGCTGAGGAATTTGGTTTCGCAACCGGACCACTCATCGCCATGGGATGTATCATGATGAGAGTGTGCAACCTCAACACATGTCCAATGGGTATTGCAACTCAAGATGAGAATTTAATTAAGAATTTCAAAGGAAAGCCTGAATATGTCATGAATTTCATGAAGTTCATCGCAACTGAATTAAGAGAATACATGTCTCTTCTCGGATTCAGGACAATCGACGAGATGGTCGGCCATTCAGAACTCCTTTCGCTAAAAGACGAATATAAAGATAAGCTCAATGTCGATAAGCTTTTATTCAACGCACAAGTCTTAAACAAGGACGCAACCTTTAAGGCGTATAAGCAAAACGACTTAAGCGGAACCGTCGATAGCCGTGTTCTCTTGCCTTTATGTAAAGAAGCTATGGAAGGCAAGATGTCCAAGAAGATCGACTTGGAAATCTCTAACGTCAACCGTGCATTCGGCACAATGCTTTCAAACGAAATAACAAAGTTATACGGGAAAGATGGATTGAGCGAAGACTCAATTATCATATCCTGCAAAGGTAATGCCGGTAACTCATTTGGAGCATTCTTAACCAAGGGAATTAAAATCGTTGTTACAGGCGACGCAAATGACTATTTAGGTAAATCCTTATGCGGAGGCAAAATCATCGTCATACCATCCAAAAAATCATCATTTAAGCCAGAAGCAAATATCATCTGCGGTAACGTTGCCTTATATGGCGCGACCGATGGCGAATGTTACCTTGAAGGTATCGCTGGAGAAAGATTCGCGATCAGAAACTCCGGAGCTAAAGTCGTCGCTTTAGGCTGCGGACAGCACGGTTGCGAATACATGACAGGCGGCACCACTCTTATCCTTGGAAATATCGGAAGAAACTTCGGAGCTGGTATGTCAGGAGGCGTGGCCTACATCTACGGCTTGCACAACAAGGTAAACGTCAACACAGAACTATCATCAATTCTCCCGCTTGATGAGAAGGATGAGGTTATTGTGAAAGATATGATCCAGAAGCATATAGACAATACGAATTCTAAATATGTCAGAGACATCCAGCTGAACTTTGATAAGAATCAGTTCTTCAAGGTCTTGCCTAACGACTACGCCAAGATCGTCTCCTTCATCGAGCAATTCAAAGAAGCCGGCGATCCAAACCCTGAGATGTCAGGATTCACAAAATTCATGGAGGGAAAGTAATATGGGAAAACCAACAGGATTCATGGAATATTCTAGAGTTAACAAACCCTCTAGACCAATAGATGAAAGAATAAAGGATTTCGCTGAATTCCACGCGGAATTTGACGAGAAAACACAAAAAGAACAGGCTGCTAGATGCATGAACTGCGGAGTTCCTTTCTGTCAGTCCGCAATGAAATTCAATGGAAGAAACGTAGGTTGCCCATTATCAAATCTCATCCCTGAGACCAACCATCTTGTGTATCTTGGATTATATGAAGAAGCTTACAAAAGACTGGTTGCCGTTGCCCCATTCCCGGAATTTACCGGAAGGGTGTGCCCTGCTTTATGCGAAGCTGCTTGTTCTTGTTCCATCAACTACGAGGCAGTCGGTGTCAAGGCTAACGAGTTGTTCATCATCGAGAACGCTTTTAAGAATGGATGCATCAAGCCAAATAGACATATTAAGAGAAATGGGTTGAAGGCCGCCATAATCGGATCCGGTCCAAGTGGACTTGCCTGTGCAAAAAGACTTAATGATGAAGGCTATTTCGTCACTGTATTCGAAAAAGAGGACAGATTTGGTGGACTCTTAATGTACGGCATTCCTAATATGAAGATTGAAAAATCAATCATCGAGAGAAGAATCAAACTGTTATCAGAGGAAGGCATCATCTTCGTCAACAACACTTACATCGGAAAAGACTATCCATTAGAGAAACTCAAAGAGACTTATGATGAGATAATCTTCTGCTGTGGCACATCACAACCAAGAACATTGAATCTTGAAAACGTATCTTTAAGCGGAGTGGTCTACGCTGTCGACTTCTTGAAAGAAACAACACGCAACCTCTTAGACGAGAAGGACTTCACATACAATATGGAAGGCAAGAACATCATCGTTGTCGGAGGCGGAGACACCGGAAATGATTGTGTCGCCACTTCTATTAGATTAGGTGCAAAGTCAGTATATGAGTTGGAAATAATGAAAGAGCCACCACTAGAGAACACTCTTCCATGGCCTAACTTCCCAAACAAGAAGAAAACCGACTATGGAATCGAAGAAGCAAACGCAACGCTTGGATACGATGTTAGAAAATACCAGACAACAATCAGCAAGATAGTTGGAACCGATCGCATCGAAGGTGTATACATCAAGAAAGTCGAATTTATAAACGGCAAGTTCGCAGATATTGAAAATAGCGAAAAATATCTTCCATGCGATTATTTGATAATCTCGATGGGCTTCCTCGGAACTAGTGAGGAAGACATTAAGTTATATAACTTCAACGCTACAAATCACCGCATCAAACTCAACGGATTCGAATACGGAGACAACGTTTCGGTATGCGGAGATATGAAGAACGGTCAGTCCTTAGTTGTAACAGCGATTAAAGACGGTATCGACTGTGCTGATGCAATAATCGCTAAGCACAAAACAGGAAAATAGTCTTAGACAAGCAAATCAACCGGGAGTTATTCGTAACTCCCTTTTCTTTCATCGTGTTTTGCAAAATGAAGAAAAATATTGTCAAAATTTAATGAAAATAATTATTGAAATTTGTCAAAAATATGCATTTAATCGCTTTTTTTGACAATGAAAACGCTTTTATTAAATTTGTAAAACTAGTCATTGAAATATGGTGCGATTCCTTTTAAATAAAAATACAACGCGATTGAATTTGGACATGTTTTTGCACAACTAGCACGAAGAGAGAGGCCCGGTAGCTGAAAAGGGCTGGTGTATAGGTGCAAGGATCTCACTAAATGAGCGGCTGGGTGAAATCATAGAAAGTAATACCAGACGGGCAGCCCGTTATAGCTATACAAAGAGTGGTCACAACCGTGACAATAAGAGTGGTACCACAGGGATCTTAGACCTGTCTCTTAATCTACTAAGAGGAGTCGAATTTTCAAGGAGGAATAGCAATTATGAAAAACACACTCAAAAAATTAGCTGCTTCTGTCTTGGCCTTCTCATCAGTAGCTCTCCTCGCAGCATGTGGAGGAAAGAATTACGCGGCCAACAACAAAGCCATTATGATCGGTAACTCCGGTCCATTGACAGGAGCATACGCAATTTACGGCACAGGCGTAAAATATGCGGCACAGATGGCAGTTGATGAAATCAACGCGAAAGAGGGAGCAGACGGTCTCCAGTTCCAGTTCACAGGAAAAGATGACCAGGGCGACGGAGAATTAGCCGCTCAGAACTTCAACACACTCTACGAAAGCGGAATGCAGGTCTCACTTGGCTGCGTCACGTCAGGTGCATGCGTCTCTTTTGCCGAGGGCGGAGCAGAGAATGAAGTCTTCATGTTAACACCATCCGCTACAGCTGATGCCGTCTATAAGGCTGGCGTCTATCAGATGTGCTTCTCAGACTCAGGTCAGGGTAAGGCAGCTGCTAAATACATCAAAGAATACTATAAAGATAAGAAAGTTGGCGTCTTATATAACTCAACGCAGGATTACTCAAAGGGAATCTACGACAACTTTGTTAAGGAATTAGGAAAAGACAACATCACAGCAGAGGCATCATTCACAGATGACCAGACCGCAAGCTTCGATGGACAGGTCAACACATTGAAGGAATGTGACTTGGTCTTCCTTCCAATCTACTACACACCAGCAACGACATTCATTCGCGCAGCACAGGGCAAGATCGCAGATAATGCAGTCTTCTTCGGCGGTGACGGACTTGATGGAATCGATGGCGTCAAGGGATTCGACGTCAACTCATTCCCACAGAAGATCTCAATGCTTTCACACTTCAACTCAGCTTCAACTGATACAGCAACGAAGACTTTTGTCGATGCATATAACTCAAAATACGATCCAGATTCACTCAACCAGTTCGCTGCATCTGCTTATGACTGTGTCTACGCAATCTATGGCATGATGAAGAACTACGAGGCAAAGGGCAATAAGATCGAGATGAATATCTCTGCAAAAGACCTCAATGCGATCTTAACAGAAGAGATCAAGACATATACATATAGCGGAGTCACGGGCTCTAATATCAAATGGGCATCAGACAAGACCGTTGATAAGTCTCCAATCGAATACGAAATCAACCCAAACCGCGTTCATAGCTAATTCGATTAAAACCAAGAAAAGGTGACCATTAACCAATTGGTCACCTTTCTCGCTTTATTTAATTGGTTAGAAAGGACGTGAGGTATGTCTGATTTTTGGACTCTAGCATTAGGCGCGCTTGCACTTGGTGGCGTTTATGCGCTTATCGCTCTTGGATACACTATGGTTTACGGCATCGCCAAAATGCTTAATTTTGCACACGGCGACATCATCATGGTCGGAGCGTACTCAGCATTTGTCACTTTCATGTTGGCAGGCATGCCAGTTTGGCTTTGCATCGTCATAGCCATCATTTTCTGCACGCTTCTTGGCATCGGAATCGAGAAAGCGGCATATCGACCTTTAAGAGGTTCATCTCCTCTTGCAATTCTCATTACCGCAATCGGCGTCTCTTATTTGATGGAGTCAATCGTGTATCTCGCGTTTAGCTCCGCACCTAAGAACGTCGTTTTATTCCCTTCACTGCAAGGAAATCCAACCGCCACCGCTCTTATCACATTGGGCGTTGCAACAGCATTGATGGTTGCCCTTGTGTTGTTCATCAACTACACAAAGATCGGAAAAGCCATGCGTGCTGTCTCAGAAGATAGAGGCGCAGCTCAGTTGATGGGCATCAACGTCAACTTCGTCATCATGGTCACATTCGCAATCGGCAGCTCGCTTGCTGCGGTTGCTGCAGTATTCTGGCTTATGAAAACACCATTGGTCACATACACGATGGGATCATTGCCAGGAATCAAGGCATTTAGCGCAGCTGTCATCGGTGGCATCGGTTCTATTCCAGGCGCGATGATTGGCGGCATCATCATGGGTCTCATCGAGACTTTCTGTGACTCAATACCAGGACTCCAAAGCTATACGATGGCTGTTGAGTTCGCAATATTAGTTATCATCCTTTTAATCAGGCCAAGCGGCTTATTAGGAAAGACAAAGAGGGAGAAAGTATGAGCGAAAAAAGAACTTATTTCTCCTATTTTAAGAAGGGGTTAACAATTAGAAATTATTGGGTTTACACGCTTTTTGCAGTGTTTATTGCTATTGGACTAGTACTTTCTATCACAGATCTTCCAAAAGCATCAACATATCAATTATTCGAGCAGATCGGATATACAATCGTCATTGTCATATCGCTTTCTCTTGTCGTCGGATTCTTAGGCGAGCTGTCGCTAGGACATGCAGGATTCATGTCCATCGGCGCATTCACTGGAATGTTCTTCCAGCAAGTCGTCTTGAATTCACTTGCTTCACAGAAAGGATTCCCTGCTGTGATAGCTCTATTCATATCCATGATTGTTGGCGGTACTATAGCCGCAGTGTTCGGATTCATAATCTCATTGCCGGCACTTCGTCTAAAAGGAGACTACCTCGCCATCGTCACATTGGCGTTCGGTGAGATCGTCAAAGTCTTCTTCCAGAACATCGATATCCAATCAATCACCAATAAGAAGGGTTCTCCTGTCTGGAGCACCACTGGAATCATCCACGATTTCCGTTTCGACTATAAGTGGTTATACATCATCATATTCGCCGTGGCGCTTCTCTTCATCGTCATGATCAGAAACTTGCTTAGATCTCCACACGGAAGAAACATCATGGCAATCCGCGATAATGAAATCGCTGCTAAAGCAATGGGCGTCAATGTTGTCTTCTACAAGATATTCGTCTTCGTCCTCTCTGCTTTCATCGCAGGTGTTGCAGGCGTCTTATTCGGCGTCTCTCAGGCTACATTTGCGGCTGCGAAATTCGACTACAACTACTCCATCAACAACATCCTTGTCATCGTTGTCTTAGGCGGCATGGGTAACCTCGAGGGATCAATCATCGCCGCCATAGTCGTCGCACTGTTGAACAACAGATTACAGAGCGTATTAAGCGGTGACTTAGCAGCTTTAAAGAACGTCATCTACGCAATGGTGTTAATCATTGTTGTCATCTATAACAACGCTCCATTCTTGAAGCGCTTCCGCGAAAAATATAATCTCAGAAACGCATTCAACGCAATCAAGGCCAAGATAGTTAAACCAAAGGATTCAGAAGACCCAGAAAAGGGAATGCCAGACCCATCATATGGTGCAGACTGGAGCAAGATACCAACCAAGATTCCTATGGATGCAATCGTGACCACAGATGTCTTGCCATCAAATGATGGAGACGAATGGAAAGGAGAGAATTAATATGTCAGAAACAATATTGAAAACTGAAGATCTCTCCATTCAATTCGGAGGATTAAAAGCGGTGCAGAACTTTAATATCGACATCAAAAAGAATGAGATTTACGGACTTATCGGCCCAAATGGTGCCGGAAAGACCACCGCTTTCAACATCATCACAGGTGTTTATAAGCCAACCTCTGGCAAATGTTTCTTAGGTGATAAGGACATTACTGGGTTGCCTCAGAAGGAAATCGCTAGAGCAGGAGTCAGCAGAACCTTCCAGAACATCAGATTGTTCAACAACATGTCCGTTATCCATAACGTCATGGTGTCAATGAGCTCTAGACCAGAATACAAAGTCAACATCTTTCAGTCCTTCTTCCACACGAAACACTACTTCGACAATGAGAAGAAAATGCGAGATGAGGCCAAGGAACTCTTGAAGGTCTTTGGTCTATATGGAGAAAGAAAAGAGCTAGCCTCTTCTCTTCCTTATGGAAAACAAAGAAAACTAGAGATTGCTAGAGCCCTAGCAACAAACCCAAAGATTCTATTATTAGATGAGCCTGCTGCAGGCATGAACCCAGAAGAGACTCAGGAATTGATGAACACGATTAGACTAGTTCGCGATAGATTTGACATGACTATACTTTTAATCGAGCACGATATGAAACTTGTTTCTGGCGTGTGCGATGAAGTTACCGTTTTGAATTTCGGACAGGTCTTAACATCAGGTAAGGTTGAAGAAGCCTTATCAAACGAAGAAGTTATTAAAGCATATTTAGGAGACGAAGATGGCGATA
>JAKSVE010000010.1 GCA_024408295.1 Bacilli bacterium | reverse complement strand
GGAAAAAACTGCAAGTTAAATTTCGGTGAATTGGGAAAAAACTGCAAGTTAAATTGTACTGGTAACCGGGACTTACAATAAGCGTGTGCTTCCGCTCCTAATTTCTATATAGGAAGCAAAAAAGGATAGGTTGCCCTATCCTAGTTTGCTTATTTAGATATTAGAGTGAGTAGATGCCGATCCCGCCGCCTTCGCCAGGGTTTGAATCTTCGCCAACTTTAGACATTTCGTATGATTCGTCATAATCTCCCCAGTCGTATGAGATGGTTTCTGAAATTGTAAGCGCACCATTGTTATCCCATGAGATAACAGGGTTGTTGAGATCCTGCTCACCGCTGACATATGAGAGAGCCAACTTTGTCTCTCCCTCAACTGCTACATAGTTGTATGTTGCAGACTTGCCGCCTCTTTCGATTACCACAGTGCCATCGAGTGCATCTGTTTCAGCGTTTGGAGTGAAAGTAGCGTAGCCTTTTGTGTCCCAGCCAAAGCTGTACTTGCCAGTGATGATTGAGTTCATATCAAGGGCAGCTTCTGCTGTAACTGTAAATGTTGTGGATAATTCTGGATTTGCAACAGAGGTGACAGTGATTGTGTATTCGCCTTCTTCTTTGCAAACCATTGATGTGTAGGCTGTCGTGCCTGACCAATCTTCGTATGTCTTTGTTGTCAATGTGTATCTTGATGGATCGCCAGCAACTGAGACTGTGTATGACTGATCAGCGGTTCCAGGCTGAACATCAGCGCGGAAGCAGAGCTCATTTCCGACTCTTGTTGTGGTTGGGAGTTCGTAAGTTGGAGAGAAGTATCCCCATGACCATGCCATTTCCCAAACATCCATTGATGATGCTGTTGGAGCTGTTGCAACAACTGTGATTGTGTATGAGATGTTCTTTGATGCGATTGTGACCTCATATGTGCCTGCAGCAGAAAAATTCATAGTGACTGTGCCGTTGCGTGCATTTCCGTACTGGAATGCTGGATCATCACAAGTGACCTTGATTGGGTCGAATGATAATGATGCTGTTTCTGGGATGACCTCATCATAATAGAGCTCAACATCGCCCCACTCACCGAGTTCGGCTGTGTATGTTGCTCCACTTTCGAGTCTAGTGTTGTTCTCATCTTTGAGGGTGAATCCTAAGATATAGAACTGGCTGACTACAAATGGTGGTTCAACCTTTCTTTCACCAGTCGCCTGTGTGACTTCGAGAATCTTAGTTTCCTGAGCCACTGCATCATCCTTGACTACTTTGACTTCGTCACCTTCGATTGCATCGTCGCCATATGTTGATACTTCGACTCTGAGGGTCTTCAAGATGTTAGATGCTGAATCGAATGTTGCTTCGATTGTGACCTTTTTATATTCAACGAAACCCCAACCTCCGTCATAGATGTTCAAGAACGAGAGTTTGTATCCATCTTTGATTGTTTCGCCTGATAAATCGCCGTTTACGTTTTCTTTTGCGTATGCGAATGCGTTGTTCAAGTATACTTCTGCACCGAATAAATCAGTTGACTGTGGGTTGAAGCCTGCGCTGAAGCTGAAGTCAGGGCCGGAAAGCATATCTTCTCTAGCGTTTGTAGGACGAGCTGGATCGCCTTCTGCGATTTCATAAGCCACCAATCCTGTCTCGTCATAATATACATATGTATCGACGAAGATTGAGTAGTTTTGCTGGTGAAGATGGACCATGTCATCATCGAACTCATATGATCCGACTGATGTCTCTGGTTCTTCCATGTATGGGTTGATTGTTGTGATTTTGTATTCGCCTGTTGCAATCTTGCTTGTAGCACGGATTGCCGCTCTGTTGTAAGCATCAGCCTTTGAAATCAATGTTTCATTGTCAACTGGTCCGTATTTTGTGCCTTCTGTGACTCTGAATCCGAGGTTGCCCCAGAATCCATCCTTGCCTGCTGCAGTTGTTGTTGGGTCTGAGAAGACTTCGATATCTAATCCGTTGATGTCGTAGTGCTCTGAGATTGCTGCATCCATCTTGCAGTCCTGCTGCTTGTCTTCCTTGATGTTGAGGTGTGTGTTGTAGTTACCGCCTACTGCAAAGACGCCTGTGACGTTGACTTCGATGTATGCTTTGCCACTTGTAGCGAAGTTCCATCTGATCTTTTCCTTGGCCATCTTTGAATTTCTCCAGTTGTTGACGTTTTGGAACTGGACGAATGGTGTGTATGTTTCAGCTTCTGCTAATGTGATGTTTGATTCACCGCCGATTCTGACCCATGTCTGGTCGCCTTCTGCGAAGACTGATGCTTCCTGGAGAGCGATTGGAGGGAGAGCGTCTACTGCGATTGAGACGACTGAATCGGTCTGTTCATCTGAACGGTAGTTATAAGCGAACTTTGAGTCTTTGATACGTGTTCCTGCCATTTCAGCTGAGTCGATTGCAGCATAGAATCCCTTTGCGCCTGCGTAGACCTTATATAATCCAGATGCAAGGTCTGCTAAGTCGCTGATGCAGAGCTTTGCGGCATATTTGCCTTCTGCATCGACTGTGACGACTTCCTTATAGTCTGCATCTGCTGGAGTCTCTGATCCATAAGCGAATCCTTCTCCGCCGTCGACCTCAGTTACATGCTCTAAGCCCCATGCCCACTTGAATTCGCCTGCTGCGTAATTCTTAGCGGTGCCGGTGATGACGATGTAGGCCTTGCCTGCATTCTCTTCAAGATCGATAGTTGCAACTGTCATTGATGGTCTTGGTGCGACTGATGACTTGCTTGTTGATGATGAGGCTGGTGTGACTTTTGATGATGTTGGGGTGTTATTTCCGCCGTTTGATGCTGGTTTTGAGTCTTCTTTTGCTCCACCGCAAGCGACGAGTAACATTGCTGCTGAAGCTGCTAAGACTAATAAGCTTTTCTTTTTCATCTTATGTAATTCCTTTCAATTATTTCTCTGTTTTTGAGAACCAGATACCGTCTATTGTCTTTGGGAAGACGCGGACTGTCATATCTCCGTTTTCGAAATATGATTCTCCATATTCACCGATCTTGATGAATGTGAAGTCTGGATCTGCTTTAAACATGGCAAGAATCTTGTTCATGTAGCTTGGGTCTGCTGATCCTGCATCGTTGATGAGCCAGAATTCTCCGAATGCGCTCAACTGGAGAGGTGCCCAGTAGTAATCAGCGGTTGTGTCGTAAATATATGGAATGTCATCCATATCAAATGGCTGTCCATTGCAATCTTTAAGACCTTTGTAGTAGTCATTGAATTCGAGGATGATGTCGTCTCCATTTTCTGAATCACTCCACTTTGTCGGGGTGGTGAATGGAGCCATGGCCTGGAGATCGCTTCTCATCTTTGTCGTGTCGATGTCGTATGTGAAGTCGATGACTCCGACACTTGTGCCTAAGTCTTCTCCATCGATAAGGATGTGGTTATCGTATTCGATCTTCTCGACTCTATCGAGCTTAGCGTTGAGGGTGACTCTTACGCAGTCGATGAATGTTCCGCCTGCATTCTTGAATGCTTTTGGAGTGTAGAGTGCGGTGTAGTAGCCTAACTGTGGTCTTGTTGTGAAGGTTCTTGTTGCAGCGTCGAATGTGAAGCATTCTGGTGCCATTGATGAGTTCCACCACATTGATGAGAGGGATTTGACCGATTCATTTAAAGCACGCTTTGCCTGAACCTTGCCTTCTCTATTGATCTTGAAGTCGACTCCGCCAGTGATGTTTCCACCTTCTGACTTGAGGTATGTTCCGGTCTTTTCTTCGATCTTGATTGTCGTGTAGTTGCCGTGAGCATCTCCGTGTGGCTTGAAGTATGTGAATTCATCAAAGACGAAATCCTTTGCGTATGTGACGTATCTTTCTGATGGGTTGTCATCTCCGCTGTCGATATCGTATTCATAGCCGTGTGTCTTGAATTCGATTGACTTGTTGTTGAGGACTTCGAATGCTGCTCTGAAGTTCTCACATTCCTTATAAGTCTCGAATGGCTTGACCTCTGGGATTGTTCTATTTGGGACGATGTCGGTAACAAGCTTGTATGAGAGTCTTGTTTCCTTTCCTGTTGCGTTGAGGATGACATCGTACTTTCTTGATTCAGCAATCACCTGAGCGGTGCCTGTTGAATTGGTGACGATATATAAGTCTGTGATACCGAAACCATCTGGGATGTTTGTCTCAGCGATATCGCCATAGATTTCGTTGAAGTTATAACCATAATAACGGTACTTGTTCTCTCCGACCTTGCGGAAGTCATCGAAGTCGATTTCATCCTTAAGTCCGTTGATTTCGCTCCAGCTTACGCCAGTGTTGCGGTGTGAGATCATGTTCCATCCATCGATATAGTCCTCGACGATGTTTCCGTCTTCCTGGTGATAGTAGTATGTTCCATTTGGACCATACATTCTTGCACGCTCTGATGTGTAGTCTAATTCAGTTTCGCCGAGCTTCTCCTCCTTGCCGTCATAGCAAGCGTAGATGCTGGTTGTTGTTGAGAGGCTTTCTCCAACAATGTTGTTGCCCTTTGCCTCTGGCATTGCCTCATCGCTGATCTTTGCGGCGTCGCTCTTCAAGAAATTCTCGATGTCAGCATCTTTTGCGGTGCCTGCATCCCAGAATTCTGAGACGAACATATCGTGTAAGTCATCGTCTTCGAAGCTGTTGATCTGTCCAACGATGACGAGATGATCTTCACTGTTGAAGAACATCTTGATCTTTCTAAGACGTCCTGCGCCGAAATATTCCGCGCCGTTGATGAGATTTGAGATGTAAGCGTAGAAGGTTCTTCCGCCTGTTCCCTGGAGATACCACATCGTCTTGTAGTTCATCTCGTAGACGCCCTTTTCGCTTGTCTCAAGGATTTCGTTATACAAAGTCTTGTATTCCTTGTAGAGGTAGGTTGGGCTATATGGGAGAAGTTCGGTTTCTGGACCAGCTGGCTCAAATGTTGCTTGATCGTAGTAATAGATTGCTTCGCCGATTCTATATGACTTTGAGCCATCGTCATTCTTTTCCCAAGGGCAAAGGTAGACGAGGTTTCCTGTTGAATCTTTCTTGTAGTTCTTTAAAGCAACTGCAGAATAGTCGAATTCTCCACCTTCCTGAGCGATGTAATCATCACCGTGGTATGTGAAGTTGAAGATATCCTCACTTCCGTAGATCTTCTGGTTGAAGGTATTTGTGAGTGAGAGCTTCTCCACCATGTCATAGATCTCATCGATTGAGTGATCTTTGGTGGATGGGGTTGGATCGTAAGTGACAGACTTTTCGCTAGAATAGATAACTGATGAGTCGATTAAAGAATTGTCACTGCTTGGTAGACTCGATTCAATGCTGGAGGAATCAATAACGGATGATGGATTCTCGCTACTAGATGAGTTTGCAACTGCACCGCAAGCGGTAACCATCGCCATTGAGACCAGCAATAATAATGGTTTTCTTTTCATATTATGTTCCTTTCGAGTCCTTCATTTTATTAAATGACAGCGTATTTTCAACCGATTAATAAAGTAAAAAATTACCTATTTCGTTCTTTTTTCTTTCCTTTCGTAGAAAGGGAAGTGTAAACATGAATATGACATGAAAATAGGAAAGTGCTTACAAAATTGCACGTGTCCTAAGCTTTTTTGCGGATGGAAAAGAGAAAAGGGCGACTTTTCAGTCACCTTTGGATTAATTCATGGCGATCACGCTAGCAAGGAGAAATACAACGATTCCTGAAGCTATTACTATCCAGCCTCTTGTAGTCAACTTGCCAGATTTGTTGAACAAGGATATCGCTGCATAATGGAGGGCTAATCCTGGTATTGCTAAGAGATATAGATACGGTGATGATGTCCAGCTGCCACCGCTTTTTGAAAGTGCGGATCCAAGCGTAATGAGTGAGACGATCAAAGATGCATCGATGATAATGGATGCCCACTTATATCTGCTGCCAGGTGCGCCGAAGTATTCTCCGGATGCTTCGCGTCCAGATAAGAACAAGTATGCGGCGCCTCCTGATACAATGAGGTCAAATACACCCATCGCGTAAGCCGCTTTAAGCACTGCGTTATCAGGTAAAGAATTACCTATAGCCACTGCATCAACCGTCCCATGGAACAATATGCCATAGTTAGCAATTCCGCCCATCAAGCCAAAGATCTCAGAGGAAGACGCTATGGTCAAGAATGGGGCAAATGTGATGAATGTAAGAACGATATTTCCGGTGAGCATCATCACCAATGCGGCGTTCTTAGTGCCGCACAAAGAAATCAAATAAGCGTTGAATGAATATTCCAAGAAGTAGGCGATGAGCATGAAGAAATACTCAACGATAAACATCACCCAGTTGTAGCTGTTTCTGACACGGTTTGTGTTTTCTGATATTTGAACTATTTCTTGGGTGGAAAGCCATCTTAAGCCAAACAACATCATTCCGAATAGATAGGCGATAGTAAAGCCAAAAACAAGGACTGCAAATCCAAGCAAGAACCTGATGTTTCTTATCTTCCTATCATCCGCAGGGAACTGCCTATAGGCATCCGCGGATGTCTTCTTGAAATGATAATTCAAAGCAGCCCAAGGCAAGATGAATGTGAAGACGAATCCGGCGTAAAATATTCCGGCGGTTGGAGAGTTGGTCCAACCGATAGACGTCCCTCCGTAATAATAGGCTGTTTCTGAATGATAAGTCGAGGTGGAGAGGCAGAATATTGCAAAGAACGATGTTAGAGCAACGGTTGTGACGATAATCAAAGGCAACCACTTCTTGAGCTGCCATAAAACGAGTTTCTTGGTATTCATGTTATTTGGTTCCTTTCAAGAAGATCATTCTCAATGTAATCAACTCTTCTCCAGAGATTGGGATTCTCTCTAGGAGGATTGAATTGTATGCGGATAGTTTCTCTTCTAAGCCGTCCTCTTCGATGACTGCGAAGTTGGTGATAGAGCCGTATTTCTGGAATGTGACGACCTTGATTCCTTTTGACTCAAGCATCTCTTTTGTGACATCTTCGGTGAAATAGGCCTGGAATTTCACAAACGAAACAGAATCGGACTCTCCTTCTGATAATGAACCGGCAGAAAGGATGACGAAACGGTCCACCATTCTCTCGAGCTGAGCGATGTTGTGGCTTGATATGACGATCGTCTTTCCTTCCTCTTTTGCGGCGAATAGCTCGCTTTTGAGGGATTCGATGGTGATCGGGTCCAATCCATCAAACGCTTCATCTAATAACAAGTATTTGCATCTAGTTGATAATGCTAAGGCGATGAATGCTTGTCTTCTCATGCCTTTGGAGAAGTTATTTAAACGTCTTTTTCTATCCAATTCGAATTTCTCGATGAACGAATAGAATTTTGCGGTGTCGATATCGATGAAGTTCGAATAGAAGTGAAGCATGTCATCAATCGTATCGTTCTTGTCTACATATGGGTCATCAGGCAAGAAGAATAGGCTTCTTTTGGCCTCCACTTCATTGTGGCGCATATCATCGATGATGATCGTGCCATCATCAAAAGACAGAACATCTGAAATCATTCTGAACAACGTGGATTTACCCGCGCCATTCTGACCGACAAGGCCGATGATTCCTTCATCGAATTTGAAGGACACTTTGTCAATCGCGGTGAAATCGCCGAATTTCTTTATTAAACCAAAGCCACTAATCATTATTTGCCCTCCTTCCCCGATAACTCGTCTAAGCATTTCTGTATATCTTCAAGCGTATAGCCCTCTTTTAGAAGACCGCCTAATACTTCTTTTATCTTATTGGTGTCTTTGTCATTTGCGGTTGCGACATAGAAACCTTTCTTTGGGATGGATGATATCATTCCTTCCTTAAGGAGCATGTCATAGGCTCTGACAACCGTGTTTGGATTCACTCCGTTTGCCATCGCAAAGTCTCTTACCGATGGCATGGCAAAACCGCCTTTGAGAACCCCTGTCTTGATGAGCCTCTCAAAGTAATCATGGATCTGGATGTAGATTGGGCCAACTCCGTTAAATGTCATGATACAGTTCCTTATCTGTATTAACTGTATCACTCATTATATATGGTGTAAATACACGAAGTGACGGTTAGATGAGGGAAAATCAAGCGAGTTTTCATTCTCCAAGGTCAATTCGAATAGGCTAAAAACGGTTATTATTGTTTATAATATCCATATGTCACCACTAAAGAGATTCATCAGTTACTACAAACCACACAAACTATTGTTCACCCTTGATATGATTGCAGCGTTCCTTGTCGCCATCATTGGTCTAGGTTATCCAATCATCACAAGAAGGATGTTAAACAACATCGAAGCGGGTGGAGAGATAATCCTCACAGCCATATTGGGCGCTATCTTGATTGGAATTTATCTCCTCAGATGGGGCCTCCGCTACTTCATCCAGTATTATGGGCATATTATGGGCATCAGAATGCAGGCCCAAATGAGAAGCGATCTCTTCAAGAAAATAGAGAAGCTTCCATATACATTCTTCGATGAGCATGAAACCGGAAAGATAATGACCAGGATGACAAATGACTTATTCGAAGTAGCCGAATTGGCACACCATGGACCAGAGAATATATTCATCGCATCGTTTACCCTCATTGGAGCGATAACATACCTCTCTTATATCAACTGGCCTCTTGCCCTCATGTGCGTTGCCATGATTCCGGTGCTATTTGGAATTTCCTTTATATTTAGAAGAAAGATGAAGGAAGCCTTCAAAGCCTCTAGAGTGGCTCAAGCATCCATCAATGCTTCAGTCGAATCCTCCATCACCGGAGTAAGAGTTACAAAAGCCTACACGAACGAAGATAAGGAACTCGAGAAGTTCGAAGTATCAAACAAGGAATTCTTGGTTGCTAGAAATGGGGCGTTGAACGCTATGGCGGGTTATATGTCAACCAGCCAGTTCGTAACTGACGTATTTAATGTCTTAATCCTCGTTGGAGGCGGTATTTTCATCGCAATGGGTAAATTATCATTCCCGGACTATTCGGCCTTCATAATCTCCGTTAACCTCTTCATCATGCCGGTGAACCAGCTCATCCAGTTCATGGAGCAGTACCGTGAAGGCGCTTCAGGATTTACAAGATTTGTTGAGATTTTAGAAACAAAAGAAGAAAACGATTCAGGTTCTTATGAGTTTGACTCAATCGAAGGCAATATCTCTTTCAAGAATGTCACCTTCAAATATGAGGCAAGCAAAGGAGATGTCCTTAATGATGTCTCACTCGATATTAAACCAGGCGAGAAAGTCGCATTAGTTGGCCCAACAGGGGGCGGCAAGACCACAATCTGCCATTTGCTTCCTAGGTTCTATGAACTAGAAAAAGGCGAGATAACAATTGATGGACATAACATCCAGGAATCCACTCTCAAATCTCTTAGAAGCCATATTGGCATAGTCCAGCAAGATGTCTTCTTGTTTGCCGGGACGATTAGAAACAATGTTGCCTATGGCAAACTAGACGCTAGCGATGAAGAGATTAACGAAGCGATAAAGAAGGCGAATCTAGCAGAATTCGTATCCAACCTTCCTAACGGAGTGGATACAGAGATCGGGGAAAGAGGAGTTAAGCTATCGGGTGGACAAAAACAAAGAATCTCTATCGCTAGAGTGTTCCTCAAGAACCCATCGATATTGATATTAGATGAAGCCACTTCCGCTTTAGATAACTCAACGGAGTACTTGATCCAGCAGGCTCTTGATGAACTCTGCAAAGGCAGAACCACAATCGTTGTTGCCCATAGACTATCCACCATCAAAAACGCCTCAAAGATATTCGTTATATCAGGAGGCGAGATAGTTGAACAAGGCTCACACGAAGAATTGATTGGACACGAAGGAATATATAAATCCTTGTACGAATTACAATTCAGGGAAGACTAAGAGAAAAGCGTACCACACAAATTGGCACGCTTTTTATTTAGATAATGATGATTGGGCCTTCGATTGGGCCATCGCCACTCTCTTCGCTAATCGATGAACTGATATCAAGGGAAGACGACGAACTTGATGAAGATAATATTGGTGTTTCTTCTTTGGATTCGACTTCGACTATACCAGGCCCTTCAACAGGTGTAGTTGTGGTTTCCTTCGGTTTCCCGCAAGAGGCAAGAATGAGTATCGAGGCAACCAAGGCAAATGTCTTCTTTAGCATTGGACAAAACAATCTTCTTCAGCTTCCGTTTGGTTACGATCTAAGAGACCTGCTGATGTTGCGATTACGTCAGAAGCTTCAACTTCGATGATTTCGATTTCTGGATTGATGAATTCTTTCATACCGCTACCTCCTAGTTCTTGTAACCCTCAACGGCTTTGTAGTAGTCGTATAGGGATAACGCGAAGTTTCTTAATGCGCTGTTTGATGAGTTCTGCTTCGAGTATGCATATGTAAGCACACTGTAAGTAACAGAGACGTAATTCGTCTCGTCCTTTGCCAATTTGACAGTGAATGCTTTATCCATGTCTTTAGCGCTTACTCCTTCAATCTCAACGTAGTATCTGTTGTTCTTGTAAAGAAGCTTATCTGAAGAGATTTCTTCCCCATCGATATAAGCTTTATATCCTTCGATTGCTCCTTTGGTCTTTTCAGTGAAGTAAACTCTGATGGTTGTGGATGTAAGGATTTCAACGGTAGCGCTGTAGGCCTGGACGTCATCGGAATTATTTTCGATAAGGAGTTTGTTGTATTCCTCACCGATTGATGTTGACAAGGCTTTGTCGGCTTCGCTGAGATACGAGTTAGCTAAGCTGTATTTTGCGTAATCGAAGTATTCCTGAGATGCAGCGCCATAATTCAAGAGAGATGTAACTAAAGCTCTAAGCTTGTCTGAGGTGTTTTCATCTTCTAAGACTTCTCTGCAATACTGCTTGACTGAGTACTTGGAGTCCACTCCCTCACTAGCAATTGAGATTCTAATGTCGGATGCCATTTCATATGGAGCGAGTGCAACGCTGAACTTATAGGTCTTGTATCCTAATGAAGTGTTTGCAACACCGGTTGCCTCAACACTTCTTTCTCCGATGGTGAATGTTGCCTTACTGCTATCTGTAAAGTCGGATGATACCTCGACAAAGAAGTTGAATGTTGGAGTTGAATCGAATGCGACTTGTGCACCCTTAACTTCCGATTTCTCCGCAAATCTTGCGGTATTCGATTGGACAAACGTATCAACTGTGCCTTTCTTATATTCCGCTTTGCAATAATACGAGCCAACATCACTAGATGTGAGATCTTCGATGTAGTTATTTGAACCGGAGTAGACTTCAATGTCTCCTTCTGGATCAACTTTGTACCAATGATATATGATATCAACACCCTCTGGTTTATTTCTGTAGTCAGCTTCTAATCTAGCGTTTGTATAGTTGCCTTTTGCCCTGATGAAGCTCTTAACATAAACCATTTCTCCCTTGATGGTTGTGTTTTCGGAGATATTAAGATCTAAATTTGCATCGTGGGTATTGTCGTTGACCGTACCGCCGATTGTTGTGCCTTTGTTGATTGTGACTTCAATGTCGTTGTTGAATGTATCTTCTTTGGTTCCGACGTTTATGTCGTTATTGACCGACGTGGATGAAATCGTAACGTCAACCTTGCCGTTGATTGTACCAGAGTCACTTCCGACGTTGATGTCATTGATTACAGAGAGTCCTTCAACGAGAACATTGACGTCTCCGTTGATGTCTCCTTCAACTGAGCCGAGAGTCAAATCGCCGTTGACCTGAGAATCTAAGATGTCGATATCAATTGAGCCGTTGATGCTTCCTGAACCCGATCCGAGGTATATGCTGTCATTAACATAGCTTCCTTTTATTTCTAGAGCTAGGTTGCCGTCAACAGATGCGAATTCAGACCCACCGTGGATAGCGATGTCACCATCCGGATTGTCGATGTAAGCATTTTGAACCTTGAGTACGATGACAGGGTCTTTTGCGCCTAACGATGTGACCGTAGGATAGACACCGCCACCATAAACCGTTCCGTTAATGACCGTGTTGTAATCGCTAGGCTGATTAGCACCTTCTGGTGCTGTTATTGAATCGCCAATGGTTAAATCAATCGTGCCTGCAACCAATGCGATTCTAGAATAATCTTCGGTTGCGCCCACAATTCCTGCTCCGCCTCCATAAACGTTGCCGTTGACCGTGCAGCCAGAGACACTCAATGTGACGCCCTTAGCTACTTGAGCGACATTGAAGAGAAGGTCCTTCTTGTCAGACGGGGCAATTGTGTTATGGTCGAATCCTTTTCCGCCACCATAGATATTGCAGTTAAATGTACCGCCCGTAATATTAGCGTTAATCTTGCCGTAAACATTACCCATAGCCATGACTTTTTTGGTCGGGTCTAGAATATCGTTTTCTTTGTAACAGCAGCCAAGAGGTCCGTAGAGCTCATCTCTAAGTTTGGCTTCATCTGTATGAATCATGGATGACATTCCAGCTCCGCCACAATAGAAGCCGGCATCTTTATGATTTTCCTTATCATCATCAACTATGCTACCAACGCCAAACTCAACGTCTTCGATGACACCGAATGTACCACCAGTGACATTAACAGAGATGTTTCCATATGTGTTACCTGCAGCAGAACCTCCAAGAAGGGATTCTACATAACCACCAGATACGTTGATTTCGGTGTCGCCGATATGCTTGACGAACGCAGAACTTCTTCCCATGGATCCACCGACGACGTTCTTTACATAGCCGCCTTTGATGTTGATGGTTGTTTTTCCTGAATGAATATAAACTTTCTCTAGAACGCTAGGTGTGTAAATATATCCTGAAATTCCGCCAACAATTCTATGAATACGAGCATCATCTTGGACTGTGATTGTACTATCGATATAGTTAAACCAGTCATTTGATGCGCCAACGTAAGATACATATGCGGTTCCGCCAACAACGAGTTTTGGCTGATAGCGATTTGACTCGCTTCCTGTATCTGCGAGTCTATTCGACAATGTTATTCTTCCGAAGTCGCCGGACAAGAAAGTAAGGGTATTGCTATTGCCTTCAAGCTTTCCTTTAATGGCAGGACCTTTTTCGTATTGACCAGTTAGAGGCGTTCCTTTGCCGCCAGCTCCATTACAGCCGGCATATATTTGGATATCCCTTCCGAATTCAATTCCGGTGTCGTAGCCATTTGCGGTAGGAAAAGAATCATTGTCCACTTCGCAATTAGAACCGAATGTCAAATTGTTACCGCAGGCAAAGAGCATGTGTCTTCCCTTGCCGTAATTGGTATATGAAACCTTATCTAAAAATAGATTAGTGCCGATGAACCCTTGATTGCCGTCGGTAGTGTCTGAATTACCAAGGCCAAACTTAGGGAACATGCCGTCTTCTCCGATAATCGAAACGTTGTTGTGACCATCTGCGAACATAGCCGTTTCAGTGCTCTTAACCTTATATTCGTGACTGCCTTTTAAATGTAATTCAAGATCGCCGCTCTTCTTTAACGCTGTCTCAATCTTGTCAAATGGATGCTCTTCGCTTCCATCGTTGGTGCTCTTGCCATTAACAGCATCAATGTAATAAACGCTGACTGGAGCAGCACTTTCATTTGCCCTATGTGGAACCAATGACGATGTGGCTGCTAGCACTGCTGCGATAATAAATTTTGCACTCTTCATAATTCATCCTCCTCTATTGGGATTGATGCTTATATATAAGCGTCATTTTGTAAAAACCAAGTAAGAATATAAATATTCAAAGGGTTCGTTTGTCAAATAGTTTTAAACATATTCGTTTATATAAATACATGAAACCGCTTATCTGAAAATTTACAAAAGGACGGAAATTATTGTGTTGAGTTATTAATATCACTTTCTCGACTGTATATTTTTCGCTTTTACAAAAGTAACAATTACACAAAGATACACTCAATTGAACGCCAAAAGTGACTCCAAAATCGTGCCATGAGTTAATGCGATTAAGGAAGGATTTTAAGAAGGTTGGAAGAATATCTGCAAGCAAATGTCGACAGAACAGGGCAACTCGCCAAGTTTTTGCACATTTTGCAAAATTTTTTGGTAAAAAATCGCGATTTTCCCGCTACATATTAGTAGGAGGACTTTTCATGTCAAAGAGAGTCAACCTAGGACAATCTCCCTCGGAAGGAGGATGCGTTTGGACGACATCATCGTGCTCTTGGCCTTGGCCATCGCACTAATCGTCTTGCTTCGTAAGAAGTAATAAAAAGTCCCTTACCGAAAGGCTAGGGGACAAAAAACACATCTATATACTACCCCTAGACCCTGACGAAGTCAAGGAGTGGTAGCCCCAAGGGGAGAGGGCGTCCGACTGGCCCATGGACACTAGCCCAAAGGGCCTTTTCAGCTTGTAAACCATCAAAAAGACAGGTCAATGCCTGTCGTGTAATTGCTAGATGATCTATTTGGATATCGAGTTAAGAATCTTGTATAGGGTGTCGTAAAAAATCTTCGCAGATTCTGGGTCTAAATCGATTTTGCAAGCGATTTTACCAGGGATTTCCAATGCTTTTTCACGCAATTCCATGCCTTTTTCGGTGACTTCTACCATAAGGTTTCTGCTGTCGTTTTTATCGATTATTCTTGAGATATAGCCTTTTGACTCAAGCTTCTTGAGCAACGGTGTTAATGTTCCGCTATCGAGATATAGTTTATCACCAAGGTCTTTGAGGCGAATGCACTTGTGCTCCCAGATAACCATCATGGAAACGTATTGGGTGTATGTTAAATCGAGCTCGTCCAAAATTGGCTTATATAGCCTAGTTACCTCTTTCCCGCACGCATAGAGGGGGAAGCAGAGTTGGTTTTCGATTTTTAGAACGTCGTATTTATCCATTTATTGTTTCTTTTGCCTTTTCTAAGGCTCTGACTAGTTGGTCAGCACAGCTGGTAGGTCTTCTGCCACAGGTATTGCCTTTAAGGGTGGAGATGATATAGTCAGCGTCCTTCCCCTCCAATAATAAACCGATTGCTTTCAAGTTGCCATTGCATCCACCATAGAATGATAGATTTGTAACAATGTTATCGTTTAAATCGAAGGAAATCTTCTGAGAACAGACAAGCTCTGGGGTATAATCGAAATGCATTAGAGAATCTCCTCCACCGCTTTCTTTAAATCCTTCATGGATTTGGTTGGCTCAAATCTTGCGATGACCTTGCCATCCTTATTGACCAAGAATTTCGTGAAGTTCCAGTGGATATCATTTGTCTTTGATGTCTTTGAGAATTTGGATAGCATCTTGACTTTGAATGATTTGTCTTGCTCAACTTCTTGTTCCTTAAGGTAGACGAATAATGGGTGAGCGTTCTCGCCATTGACTTCGATCTTCTGGAACAACGGGAATGTGATTCCGTATCTTCCAGAGCAGAATGATGCGATTTCCTCATCGCTTCCAGGAGCCTGGTTTGCGAACTGATTGCATGGGAAATCAAGAATCTCCAATCCTTTTTCCTTCAATTCGTCATACATATCCTGAAGGTCATCATACTGTGGGGTGAATCCACAGCCAGTTGCAGAATTGATAATCAATAGAACCTTGCCTTTGTAATTCTCTAAAGAGATTTCTTCTCCGTTGTTTAATCTTGCTTTGATATCGTAGATTGACATAAACACTCCTTACATTCCTAATATTTCTTTTGCGAAAGCCTTCAATGAATTTAGGTCTTCTTCGTTTGGCCTATCTTTGAAGGCAAAGAGGAAATGGCCACGGCATGAATAGAACTTGTCGTTGACCTGAACACCATTCTTTTCGCCCCACTTCTTGACCTGTGGTTGGGTGGACTTGCCGCTAGCGGAACTTCCGAAGCAGACGATTTCCTTAATGCTATCTTTATTAGATTCTAAGAATTCCTCGACCTCTTTGCTGTACTTTCCAGCATAGACCGAGCTACCCAGGAATAAGATGTCCGCTGTTTCTTCGAGGTTTGCCGTTGTCTCTAGTGCTGGGGTTCCAACGACTTCTGCAACCGCCTCTGCCATCTTCTTGGTGTTGCCGCCTTTTGAGAAATACCTAATTGCGATGTTCATAAAACGCTCCTTTTAATTGTATGCAATCAAATTATACCGATAAATTAGTTGTATGCAATTGTTTTATCAAAAGAAAAGACGCACCTTCAATGCTGTGCGCCTGTATCTTTATATTTATTTGCCTTGAGCGGTTAATGCTCTGATTTCTCTTAGTTCTTCCGCTATAGAATAGAGCATCTCTTCGGTCTTCTCCCAACCTAAGCATGGATCTGTAATGGATTTTCCGTACACGCCATCAGTCGCCTTCTGGCATCCGTCTTCGATATAGGATTCAATCATCAAGCCTTTGACAATCTTTCTAATGCTCTTGCTGATCTTCATATAGTGAAGGACCTCGGAGGCAATTCTAACTTGTTCGATATACTTTTTTCCTGAATTGCAGTGATTGCAGTCAATGATGATCGCAGGGTTCTCGAAATGCTCAGAATTATAGGTTTCTGTGAGTTTTGCAAGGGTTTCGTAGTGATAATTGGATCCCATGACACCCTTCTCATCGACATATCCTCTCAATATTGCGTGAGTTAATGGGTTGCCTGTTGTCTCAACTTCCCATCCTCTATAGATGAATGATTGGTTATGCTGGCCCGCTAAAATGGAGTTAAGCATGACTGTAAGGTCGCCTGAAGTTGGATTCTTCATGCCGACAGGGACATCGATTCCAGAAGCGGTTAATCTGTGCTGCTGGTCTTCAACTGAGCGAGCACCTACTGCAACATATGACAAACAATCGCTTAAGTAAGCGTGATTCTCAGGATAAAGCATTTCGTCTGCGCATGAGAATCCGGTTTCTTTGATAGCTCTCATGTGAAGCTTTCTAATTGCGATAACGCCCTTCAATAAATCAGGGTCTCTATTTGGGTCTGGCTGGTGAAGCATGCCCTTATAGCCAACGCCTGTGGTTCTTGGCTTATTTGTGTAGATACGTGGGACGATAGTAATGACATCATTGATCTTGTCATAGATCTTTCTTAAACGTCCGATGTAATCCAAGACAGCGTCTTCTCTATCGGCTGAGCAAGGTCCAATGATAAGAAGGAACTTGTCTGACTCGCCAGTAAAGATCTTTCTCACTTCTTCGTCGTTTGCCTGTTTGATTTCCATCAACTCTTCATCGAGTGGATACATACGTCTCAACTCTGCTGGGGTTGGGAGTTGTTTTTTCATCTTCATGTGCATAATTCTTAGCTCCTGAACTTTCTACGTCTAATACTTGATAGTTTCATCATCGACTTCATGGTCTCGACATCTCCCTTATCAAGCGCTTCTCTCATCTTCTTCATCTCATCCATGAAGAGGTCTATCTGAGATAATAATGTTTCTTTATTATCCAAGAACAATTCTGACCACATATCTTCATTGATGTCAGCAATTCTGGTTAAGTCTCTGAATGAGTTACCTGTATATTCATACAATGAATCACAATCCTTTGCTGTCATGAGCGAGACTGCAATTACGTGTGCTAGCTGAGAGACATACGCAATCATCTCGTCGTGCAATTCAGGCGTTAACCTTGTCACATGGTAAGAACCAATTTCTCTTCCAAGTTCTTCTATAAGCTGAACAGATTCTTCTTTGTTGCTATTTGTCGGGGTTACGATGAAGTTCGCTTTCTTAAATATATCAGCGTCTGCATTCTCGACTCCATAGACTTCTTTGCCCGCCATCGGGTGAGCAAACACGAATTCCACATCATCATCCTTAATGATTTCGCTTACTCCGGGAATAATCGATGACTTAACGCCTGTGACATCCGTGAGTATCGCTCCCGGCTTAAGGAATGAGTGATATTGTTCAAGCCATTGAATCAATGTGTGAGGATATAGGGCGAATACAACCAAATCAAACTGGGAGACGAATTCTTCATCAACAGAGGTGCTTCCTCCCTTGATAAGGCCGTTTTTAACGGCGAAATCCAGCGATTCTTGTCTATGGGCTAAGGCGTAAACCTCATAGCCTTTCTTTGATAATGCATCAGCATAGGAACCGCCCATAAGGCCAAGGCCAACAATCAATATCTTATTCGGTAACTTCATATTGGGCCTCCATTCCTAGCTTCTCTAAGTCTTTAAAATAATCCGGGTAGCTCTTATCGATACATCCAGCATCGTTAATCGCAATGTCGGACTCCGAAGAGTATAACGACAATGCCATCGCTATTCTATGGTCATTGTGTGAATTGAACTCTAAATTACTAGAAAGAACGAACCTTGGAATAACGATGACTTCGTTTTGTTCCACCCTGAGGATTGCCCCTGCTTTTTCTAGTTCTTCTTTCATAGCCAACGCTCTATTGCTCTCCTTAACGGCAAGTCTTCTGGTGTTGATGAAATGCCCGCCATGTTTAAGGGATGCCAAAGAGAATAGTACTGGTGCTAGATCGATACAATTTTCAATATCGATTGTAGCGTATCCTTTGGATAAGGCATCGAAATGCTCTTTGTAGACTTTATCTCCCTGTAACGATTGAGGGTTTAATCCTAATACTTCAACACATCCTCCAAGATGGTTGAATGCATCTAGGAAAGCCGCATTAGAATGATCGCCTTCGTTTGCGATGCTGATTTGATTAAATGCCTGTCCGCCTTTGATGGTGTATTTGCCACCATCTTCTTCGATTACGATTCCGAACTTTGAAAGGACATCTAATGTGATGTCAACATAAGGCTTGCTAGTTAACTCCCCTTTGATTGTTAAGGTTGAGTCTTCTTTGAGCAAAGATAAAGCAATTAATAAGCCCGATACATATTGGCTGCTCTTAGAGGCATCTATTGCGTAATCTCCCGGAACTAGTCTTCCTTTTGCGAGGATTGAATCATTGCTCTTTTCGAAACTGACCACTCCTGCAAGAGAATCTTCATATGCCTCAATACCTCTAGAAATCAGTTTTTCTGTTCCTTTGAAAACGACCTCGTCAAACATGGTCATCGCAATAGGAATAAAGAATCTAAGGGTGCTGCCTGATTCATTGCAATCAAGTGTAGGGATAGAAGAAACTGCAGCAAAACCGTCAAATTTCACTGCGTTTCCTTCTCTAATGTACTTTGCGCCTAGTTTTTCTAAACAGTTTAGTGACGCAATAACATCATCGCTATAAGAAAGATTTGAGACCTCTCCGCAAGATAAAGCAGCCGCAATCAAATAGCGGTGTGCAAAGCTCTTGGATGGAGGTGCCATCAAAGTTCCATTAGGTTTTCCTTTAGCGATTGTTACCTTCATCATTTCTTTCCTTCAATAAGGATGTCTACTCCGTGTGTGTATGAAGCAAATCCTTCGCCTGAGACCGTTGCAACACAGGCTTTGCGGATATAGCTGATTTTTCTGAATTCCTCTCTTTCATCAACTGCGGAGATGTGTACCTCAACAGTTGGGATAGAGACCGCCTTAACTGCGTCTAAAAGAGCAACGCTGGTGTGGGTGTAAGCTCCAGGATTGATGACGATGCCATCGATTTTATTGAAATAAGCATTCTGGATTGCATCGACTAAATCGCCTTCATGATTGGACTGATAGAAGCTGACTTCCACTCCTTTTGAGTCGCAGTGCTCTTTGATGTAAGCAAGGAGGTCCTTATAGGTGTTCTTGCCATAGATATCAGGCTCTCTAATACCAAGCATATTTAAGTTTGGTCCATTTAATACCAAGATCTTCATTATTTGCCCTCCTTCTCTAGAATTGCTTTAACCGAATCTTCTATTGTGCCTGAAGCATCAATCTTGATGTCTGCGACACTAGAGTAGATTCCATATCTCTCTTCATATCTTTTCTTCAAGGCTTCTCTATCTGAGCTGAGAGGTCTTGATGATGTAGTTATTAGTTTTTCTAACGGTCTATCAAGGAAATAAAGCGTGCCGTTTTGCCTAAGGTGATCAACATTCTTTTCTCTTAGTATTGAACCGCCGCCAGTTGCGATAATCTGGGATGGATGCTTAGCAACTTCTGATACGACCTCTTCTTCGATATCTCTGAAGGCCTTTTCTCCGTTAAGTTTGAAGAATTCAGAGATTTCCATGCCGATTTTCTTAACAATTTCCTCATCAATGTCCACAAATTGCTTGTTAAATGATTTTGCAAGTTCTTTGCCAACACTGGTCTTGCCAGAGGTTGGCATGCCGATTAAGACGATGTTTTTCTTGTCGTTACGGAGGTGCTGATATGTTTTCTCAATCAAAGAATAATCAAGTTCCTTACCAAGATAAATCTGGGCAGCGTGATACGCTTGAGCAACTAACATGTAGAGGCCTGCTTCTGCTTTGATTCCACGCTTCTCAGCCTCTAGCACTAAAGGTGTCTTGAGTGGGTTATAGACAATATCTATGACTCCTTCTAAATTAGGGAATCTGTCAATATCAATAGCGATGGTGTCATTTTTTGGATACATACCACATGGTGTTGTATTTACCAAGACATCGATATCCTCTGGCAGTTCTTCGTTCTTGATACAACCAGGAACATCTCTCATATCTGTAACCAAGATTTCCTTAGCGCCTAATTTCTTGAGAATATACTGTGCAGGCTTTGATGCGCCTCCAGCTCCAAGAATCGCCACTTTCTTATCTTTGATTTGAATGCCACTTCTTAAGACTAATGCCTCAAAACCTGGAGCGTCTGTGTTGTATACACAAAGTTTGCCGTCTCTATTAACAATCGTATTGCATGCACCGATTGCCTTAACCGCATCGTCGATATAATCAACGTATGGGAGGACGGTCTGTTTATATGGAATCGTGACATTGATTCCCTTGAAGTCCCTCTTATCCAAGAAGGCTTTGATATCCTCTTCCTTAATTTCATTAAGAGTATAGTTAAAACCGACCATCTCCTTATAGATTTCTGGCGAATAAGAATGACCTAATTTTGCTCCGATTAGTCCGTATTCCATATTTGACTCCTATTTAGCGAAATATTCTCTTCCGTACTGGAGAGATAATAGGTCTGCGACTACGAAAGCCGATAATGCCCTGACGACTGGGACAATGCGTCTAACAATTGCAGGGTCATGTCTTCCCTTTACAGCGATTGTGGCATTCTCTTTAGCCTTCATGTCCACTGTGTTCTGCTCAATTCCGATAGATGGGGTTGGCTTAATGACCATTCTATAGATAACTGGCATTCCATTGGACATGCCTCCATTAACTCCTCCGGCATTGTTGGATGTTGTGATTGCTTTATCGGCTTCCATCCACAATGGATCGTTGGCCTCTGAACCCTTCATGCTTGCAAGTTCAAAACCAGCACCGAATTCGATGCCTTTAACGGCTCCTAATGAGAGCATTGCGTTAGCGAGTTCTCCATCCAATGAAGAGAACCAAGTCTCACCAATTCCAATTGGCAGTCCTTTGATTGCGGCTTCAACGATACCCCCGATTGAATCGTGCTCTGTTCCAGCATATTCAGCTTCGGCTTGCATGGTTGCTGCTAGATCCTGGATTGTTGGATAGTCTTTAGCATTTACCTGCTCAATTTCAGGGAAAATCGGGTCAAATCTTGCGTCTTTTATTGTTCCAAGCTGTTCGATATGTGCTCCGATTGCAATCTGTTTAGCAGCGAGCATATCTAAGACGATAGCGCCGGCTGCCACTATTGCAGCGGTTATTCTTCCTGAGAAATGACCACCTCCGCGATAGTCCTGGAAACCATGGTATTTCTCGTTAGCAACGTAATCAGCGTGGCCAGGTCTAGCGAGGTTTGACTGATAGTCGCTTGAATGAGTATTTGTATTTGGGATGATGATTGTTACTGCCTCACCGTTTGTGTAGCCATTGAAAACTCCGGAGATGATCTGAAACTCGTCCTTCTCAACTCGTGGGGTTTCACCATCGCCGTGAGGGCGACGCTTAGCTAAGAGCGCGCGGATGTTGTCTTCATCGACTTTGACTCCGCCAGGAAGTCCGTCCACTGTTGCTCCAACATATGGACCATGCGATTCGCCAAATAGGGTTAATGTGATGTTGTGTCCTAATGTGTTTCTCATAGCCATTCTCCTTTCAATAGTTTTCTCATATCTTCTAATGGTACGTTTCTTATCTCAAACTTACCGATTTCTTCAACCAATACGACATCCACGTTTCTATTCGATGTCTTTTTGTCTCTTGCCATAAGTTCCATCAATGCATCTTCATCGCATTCATGTGATTCTGGCAAATCGTATTTCTTAAGTAAGGCGTGGATTCTCTTTTTTGCCTCACCCTTTGAAACATATAGCATTCCAATACCAACACATTCACCATGTAACAAGGAGAGATTGGATCCACTCTCTATTGCATGGCCAACTGTATGACCGAAATTAAGAACTTTTCTTAGCCCTGCTTCTTTCGTGTCTTGCTCAACAACATTCTTTTTGATGTTCAATGCACCAACGATAATATCCTCGATATCATCATCTAAGCTTGTTGATTTTTCGATGAGCTCAAAGAGTGATTTATCACATGTTGCGCCCATCTTGAAGGCTTCAACCAATCCGGCATGAATTTGTCTTTTATCAAGGGTTTGCAGGGTATTTGGATCAATTAGCACGCATTTTGGCTGGTAAAATGCTCCAACTACGTTCTTATATCCGCCTAAATCCACTGCAGTCTTGCCGCCGATTGATGAATCTACCATCGAAAGTAATGTGGTTGGGATATTGTAGAATTCAATGCCTCTCATGTAGCATGCAGCGATGAATCCTCCGAGGTCTCCGCATACTCCTCCGCCGACTGCAACAACGCAATCTTTTCTAGAGAATTCATGGTCTAACATGTAGGAGATAACGCTCTGGAATGAATCAAGATTCTTACTTGCTTCACCCTGTGGAACAATGAAAATATGCCCTTCTTTAGCCTTAGAAGAGACATATTGAGCATATTGAGCTGGGACACCACTATCGGTGAGGACCAGGACTTTTCTGTCCAGATTGAAAATAGAGCCGACATCGCTTAGTGAGCCTCTTTGAATGACAACATCGTAGGCAGGACTTGTTTCGACTCTGATAATCATGCTTATTCTCCTTTGCTCATCTGATAAGTGCCAAGCAACTTGACCTTATCGCAGATTGTCTTGAGTTCCTGAAGCATTTCTCTACCGTCTGCGGTATTGACGTTGCCTTCAAGTTCTACGAAGAAATAGTAGTTCCACATCAATGACTTCATTGGTCTAGAACGGAGATTACGCATATTGAATGAGTGAGCTCCGATGATGTTCAACGCTTTTGCTAGAGCGCCTGCTTCGTTCAAGACTGTGAAGACAAGGACGAAGTGTTCGCCCATCTTGGATGATGAATCAGGTTTATTGTATGATCTGGTGAAAAGAGCGAACCTTGTTGTGTTGTTTGATGCTGAATTGATCTTATATTCAAGAACCTCAAGTCCGTATAGTTCAGCGTTTTCTGGAGAAGCGATGACTGCAACATCCTTAGCCTCAGATTCAGCAAGTGCTTTTGATGCGATTGCGGTATTTGGGTATTCGATTGTCACAAATCCGTGATGCTTGATGTATTCATCACACTGTGACAAGGCCTGTGGATGACTCCAAACAGTCTTAACATCCTCAATTTTTGTGCCTTTTTTAACTAACAACGCATGGCAAACTTCCAATTCAACGACCTGAGAAATGCTGAGATTTCCAGAGAATGAGAGGTCTAAAACCGCTCCGACATCTCCTGCATATGAATTCTCGATTGGAAGTATTGCGCCATCGCAAGTGCCATCAACAACAGATGCATACGCCTTCTCAAAGCTTGAATATGCAACAAGATCTGAGTATCCAGGAATCTTCTTTGCTGCTAAATATGCATAAGCACCTTCAACCCCACAGTAAGCTACTTTTGAACCACTGTTTAATCTGGTCTGATATTTCTTGGACACATCCATAGTGGCCTGGAGATACTGGACATAATAATCCTGAAGGATTGGATCCTGGACCAATGTTTTGTTTCTTTCGATGATTTCAGCCTCACGCTTGCTATCCGTGATTGGGAGTCCATTTGCCTTCTTATATTCTGCGACTGCCTGAACTGCCTTCATTCTCTTCTCGAATAATGAAGCCATTTCCTTATCGACCGCGTCTATCGTCAATCTTGCCTGTTTTAATTCATCCATAATAGTGTTCTTCTTTCCGATATTGGAAATTATCCCCTTTCTTGCTAATTTCTTCCATCTTTTTAGATGGTAGAAAACAAAACGCTGACTTTCGCCAGCGTTCATAACTCATTTATTCTCTAAATTAAGTCATCGCTGGCGAAAAGTGGCTAAAGTAAAAGTAGCCGCTAAAGTAAAAGCTAAAAGTAGCGTTGACATCTAAGTTTTTGCTTCTGATTTCTTTTGCCATTGCTGTCTCCTATGGGCAAATGATGTCATTGTGGGCAAATATGTCAATGATTGTTTTCAAAATGAACTAAAAATTAGTGAAAAAAGCAGAAAAAAAGACAGCTTTCGCTGCCTCCCCCTTGCATCATACGCTTCCTGCACCGCTCTCACTCCTCACGAAGTGCACGGTCTAGCGCTGGCGATGGAGGGTACTCCATCTCTTGCCATCTCCTTAGCAATCACCCAGTCTTTGTCTCGCTGTCCTTTCGGGCCTCGCCTTTATTCTGGGTCGATCCAGGAATCTCCTCCCTACTTCCTTCCGGATTTCAGTGGTTTGATTCTCCTGCGGGTTATTTTTCCTCCCCCGCTTTCCCATTGTCTAGTCGGATTAGCTCCAGCCACTCTTTTGACCTTACGATCAAACATTTGCCTTCATCGCTTCGTTCCCAGCCTTCGTCCGTCCCCTTACGGGCCCTTCCTTCTTGCTGAGGCTTAGCAGACTTCCATCTGCCTTCCAACCTTCAACTAGCTTTGCTCCCGCCCTTTCTTCGGTTCTCTTTCCTTCCCCGTTTCTTTGGCGTTCCTCGCTTCCTTCTCAAGTGGATTGTTCTCAGTTTCCCGGGAACAACCAGAGGCTTGAGCGGTTTCCCCGATTTCTCGGTTCTCGCTAGCTGGTCAATGGTCAGGTCTTGCAAGCGCCTTGCTTCATCTTCCTTTCGTCCGATGAATGAGTCCTGCTGCAATCCTGCTCGGCTGAATGATTCCTCTCTTCGCTTTCGCGATCTCCAGGATTCTCTTCAGCATCAGGTCAGTTCCTCTCGGATTCTCACCTGATTGCTTTCCGATGGGTTCCGGCACTCCCCTTCAGCCCTTCCTTTCGGATGGCTTATTCGGTGTCGTCGTTCACTCTGAGGCTTTTCCGCTCAGCCCTTGTTAGGACCTGCGACCCGTTTCTCATCGTTCCCCGTTGTCAACCAATTTCCTGCTACGGCGGCTTCCCGCTATCGGTCCTTGGCCCACCTAGAACTCTCATCCTAGGCCATCGGTCAGACGGTTTTCCTGATACTCCTTACGCCCGGTGTCCTCACGGATCCTCAGCTTTCGGATTTTCAGGTAATGATGCTTCGCCGTGACGCCTTCCATTAATCCTTTGGATTAATGTTTCCCCAATTTCTTGGTTCTTGCCGCCCGGCAGATACATAACTATACGCTTAATTTTTTACCCGTCAACAACTTTTTGAAAAATTTTTTTATTTTTGTTTTTTGCCTATGCACACGATTCCTTTATATTACGTACGCGTATAAAAAGGACGAGTTTCCTCGCCCATCAAATTATTTTAAATTAATGTTGTAATCGATGTCTTTTTCATATCCTTCATCACTTGGACACTCATCGATGATTGGATATTCTTTTCCCCATTCGTTTCTCGAAGAATAGAATGCATTCCACGCTTTATAACCTTCTTTAATATCAAGAAGTTTATAGTTACCGCATCTATATGGATTCTTTGCAGGAACCGTCTCTGAGGCAAGGAGCTCTTGCCAGAAGGCTTCGCACTCGTCGAGAGTAGACATCACCTCTTCAACATCATGCTTGCCGTTTAGAACAAGATAGAATCCGGTTAGACATCCCATTGGTCCCCAATAGACTTTGTCTTTTAGCTTTGCGGTGAAGAATGTTGCCATGACATGTTCTATTGTGTGTGACTGGCATGGTGTTAGGTAGTCACCCTGATTTGGCCTTTTGAATCTGAAATCGTAGGTTGTCACATAATTTGTGCCGTAGTCCTTAACTTCGTGAAGATATAATCCTGGCTGTAGTTTTGAATGATCGATTTTGAATGAGATGACGTTGCTTTGCATAAATTGTTCCTTCAGCCTAATTATATTAGATAGCTCTCTTTCATGAAATGGAAAGTCTCATTATACTTATGGCTATGGAAAAGATTGTTCGTGATTTTAAATTAGAAGATGTCGCTTATGCGGCCAATATGATCAAAGAGTCGATGCACTTCGACACTTATATAAAAGACGAGGAGAGAATGAATGCGTTCTGCTTCTTCTATGTCTATAGCAACTTGATGGAGTCAACCGAGGCTCACACCTATGAAATAGATGGTGTTTGCAGAGGTTTTATCTTTGCAAACCACTTCGGAGACAAGCCGATGTTTGATGAAAACACACTCAAAGACCTCATGAAATCTCATGAAGAGAAGTTCAAATCGGTTGATGAGATGCCATATGTTAAGAAATACCACGCTCACCTTGAGGCATTAGAAAAATACATAACCGAGCCTCAAAAAGGACAGATTACCCTCTTTGGAGTGGAGAAATCATTCCAAAGACAAGGAATCGGCACCGAACTATTAAGACACCTATCATCTAAACATAACCATGAACGATACATGGTCATGACCGATTCAGATTGCAATTTCGCATTCTATGAGAAGAATCACTTTGAATTGGTGGTCCAGGGCGATGTTGAGCTTGAAACAGAGGTAATGACTAAGACTCTTACCACATATGTCTATTCTAGAACTTTGTTCTACAAGAATGAGAAACACGAAGAAGACTACCTTGTTAGAGCAAACGCGAATGAAGAAATCATCGCATGGGCAATAACAAGCAAGAACCTTGTTGAGCACGCTAGACAAATACATAACCTCTCCCCAATCTGCACTGCAGCGTTAGGAAGAAGCATGTCTGCCGCCCTTATGATGGGCAATAATTTAAAGAATGAGCAAGATGTTCTCACCCTCCAATTCAACGGCAATGGTCCTATGAGAGGATTAGTCGTATCCGCCAACAACAAAGGTGAAGTTAAAGGCTACACAAAAGAAACTGATATCATTCTCCCTCCAAATGCAGCCCAGCACTTGAATGTTGGAGGCGCAATCGGAGAAGGAACATTAACGGTCATTAGAGACTACGGATTAAAGGACCCTTATGTGTCTACAACACAACTCCAGACAGGAGAAATCGCCGAAGACTTAACGTACTATTTCGCTTCAAGCGAACAAACCCCATCGGTTGTTGCTCTAGGAGTTTTGATGAATAAAGATGTCACGGTCAGAAGAGCGGGTGGCATTATCGTCCAGCTTATGCCATATTGCCCTGAAGCAAGCATTGCTAGACTTGAGAGAAACCTAAGGAAGCTCTATGCCTTGACCGACTTACTAGAAGAAGGCATGACCCCTGAAGATATGCTTCAGTTCATACTCGAAGGATTCGATGTGAATATCACAGAAAAGAAACCAGTTAAATTCCAGTGTAACTGCGGAAGAGAAAGAAGCGAGCAAGTTCTCATTTCCATCGGAAAAAAAGAACTGACCAAGTTAAGAGATGAAGATCATGAGATCACCCTTAATTGTCAGTTCTGTGGTTCAGCTTATCACTTCGACGAGAAGGATATTGATGAATTAATCAACCAAATCGATTAATAACCCTGCAAAACGGGTTATTTTTCTTCTTTAAAGAAGTCACGCTTATTAAATCCTGCGCCCATGAAACGGCAGAATGCCTTTCCATTTGTGAGCCAGTTGATTCTCTTGTCGTTCTTCTTGTTCTTGATCATCTCTTTGACCAGGAACTTGGCGATTACATCTGGATAGTCACCTAAGATGTTATAGACCTTCTTGACCTTGTCTGATAACTGGACTGTTCCGTCTTTTCCGTTTGATGAGGTCAAGAAACCTGTGATCATGATGCCAGGAGATAACTTACCGACGATAACCGGCAATCCCGCCACTTCAATTTCATTTGCTAAGGCTGATGTGAAATAAGTTACTGCACGCTTAGTCGTGCCATACATTACTAGATATGGCTGGTAGGCATCGTTTGAGCCGAAACCTTCAACGTTATAGATAGCACCGCTACCCTGTTCCTTCATTACTCTCATCGCAACATTTGAGCCGTTGATTGTGCCTTTGAGGTCCACCTGCATGAGGAAGTCGATTTCTTTCTCGCTTAACTCCCAGATGTATTTGGAAGGCTGGTTGACTCCAGCATTGTTAATCCACATATCAAGTGTGCCAAATGTATCCTTTGTGACCTTGGCAAGATTCTCAACATCATCTAATACTGTGACATTGCACTTCACTCCGATTACCTCACCTTCACCTGGCAAAGATTTTAAATCCTCAACCGATTTGCTGAGATTTTCCTCATTGATATCACTTAGAACAACATTGAAATTTGCTGCTCTGAAGTTCTTGGCCATCTCATAGCCCAATCCTCTAGCGGATCCTGTAATTACGACTGTTTTCATATTTTCTCCATCTATGATGAGTAAATCATACTACATAAATTGACTAATTGTGTAAATTATCATAACAACTTATCTGTAGCGGGTTTCTAAGATCTAAGATAAACTTTGGATGACAATTATTACTGGCTGTAGGAGGTGGTTAACACAATGAACAATAACAAGTTTTTCAACAAAACTCAAAGTGCACGCCTATCTATAAGAAGGTCTATGCCTATCTCCAACAATCAAATAGAGATGGACATAAGCCTCCCTGAACAAGTAGAAATGTATCAGTGGCTGTCTTTTTCGAACACAACCGAGTGCATCGAGGGGTATTATGGATATCAAGATGGTAACGAAGGACAAATAGAAATCGTCGTCGACCACAACCAGCTAATCGAAGAAATAGAAAGAAACGAAAACAGCATAATAGACATTGTTTTATCCTTCGACGTAGCAGGATCCATAACGCCTTTCTACGTATACACGTCATCTGGAATGTTCGTCTGCGATGAAGCATCCTGCGTAAACGGAAAGATTGCATTACCAATAAAAGATATCTATGAACAAACCGGATGTATTGATGTGATGATTTTTACATCAGGGTCGGCCAGCCAATCCACGACATTATCCATCAACTCATCACAATTCGAAATCATTGTTGATCACTCATTGACGAGCCTATCGATATTAAAAAAGCCTACAAAGACCCATTATTTGGAAGGAGAGGCATTCAACCGACTCGGACTTCTCCTCCAAGCTTCATATACCGACGGGACTTCAGAGGAAGTAAACGATTTTACAATAACATGCAATACACCATTAACATCCTCGTCGTCGGTCATAGCTAGCATCGGTCCTCATTCCTGCGTTGTACCGATTGAAATCCACTCAGCCTCAAGTGTAAGTAATTCTGGCAAACCTTTTTCGGATATCGGCCAAGCAGCAAAGGTGAATCTCTTAACAGGTAGAGTCCTCATCATAAATGATCTCGTCAGCATTGGGGCAAACAGCTACTCTATAAATCTGCAATTTGTTTACGATTCGAATATGCAGCCAATCCAAAAATCATTGTTTTGGGGGTATGGAAACGGCGTGAAGCTCTCCATTGATCTAAGAATTATTAATACCGGCAATAACACGCTAACTTTGATAGATGAGATTGGCTATGCCCACGACTACATAAAGTACGACACCATAAATGACATGTACTACGATTATGAGGATGCCCGTAACACCATACAGATTACTCAAAACGGATACGAATTCGTTGATGGAGAAGGGAATTCGATTATATTCGACGGAGAAGGACGCTCAGAAGTTTTCATATCGAATATTAACCCATTGATAAGAAAACGCGTGTTAAGGAACCAGCATGGGCAAGCCTCCGTCATATACGACGAGAGATGCGACAATGGAAGAGTGAAAAGAGAGTGTGTTATTCTCGATTATGACCCATCAGGAATGCTAATTAATGTCAGAGCGGAAATGAACGGTAGCGAGACCATTAGAAGCGTGCAACTAAACTATGATTCTAACGGGAACCTCATAAGCGAACACTTCTTCTCCAATGTAAATGGCGTATTAGAACAGGCACAAACGATTGTATCCATCTTCGAAGGACCTCTGCTCACAAAAATGTATAGTACCATCACAAAGGAAGCTATCGAATTCGAATATCAAAACGACAAAGCAGTAAGATTTTCGACTGGTTTTTTGCTTGAAGAACAAGATGAAATCCATGCCGATGAAAGAATTTCGGTCGATTACAACTACATAACGGACATGAAGACGAGGACAACAAACATAAGAGGCCTCATAACGGAGTATCAATTCGACGCAGAGGAAAGACTGTCCTCAACCTTCGAGATTGACACATCCGGGATGCTCCGAGCCTTCAACAAGCCGCAAGGGGAAAAGATGACCGTTCCGCATTCTCCGGAAAGCGGAATAAGCGTAACAAGCGATTCGTTAAACGGGGAGCTTGTTTATCAAAGCCAAAGTCTAGGCATCGAGATACCATTTTCATTTGTCGATTTTCCGCCAAGCTATGCACAAGATTTTCTTATGAGCATGTATATCATGATAGATGAACCATGCGGCACATTCCCATACATAGAGGCAATTTATGGGCAACAAGTATCGAGGATCGGAATCAACGGGCAAGCCTCAAACGTATGGCAGATGGTTCAGATTCCTCTCAGTTTCGCAACGGGAAATCAGAAATTGCCGGCGAATAGTATTACTCTGAGGCTGATGTCAGATAACGGCACATGTCACCGCTTCCGCTTTGGAGTACCATTTATGGCATTTAGCGATATCGGAAATCTATGCATCGAAGTAAATAGTGAGAGAATTGTCGAATCAAAAAATCTCTACATTTTTAACAACGGAATCAGGGCGACCCATACTAACGGAGGTTCATCGTCACCAAGAATGTCGGAACAAGACATTTTATATGCAATCATGCATAGAAGAGACATTCCTAGAAGGGGATTGGTAACCGAAAACTGTAGAACTAGGGTCTCTAATGTCTCTGGACTTTTTGCTACAAGCAACATCAACACAAGCAACAACTTGCTAAGTGAAGATTGGGGATTAACCTCAGTATTTGTAGAAATTAGAGGGAGGAAATTAAGGAACGGAAACCTAAGGAGGGAAAACATTAGGCCAACGCAAACTCCTAACTTCTCCACCATAATCGACAATACGAGATATTCCTTAAACGTCTCCGGGAATATAGTTGATGAACTCAATAAAGAATATGATATTTTTGATGAGAGGGGAATCGTTGTTGAAGACGGAACGCAAGACTACTCTAAAGTGTACACATATTCTCCATTTGGCATTCTTATAAGCACCACAATAAGACATAATGGCGATCAATGGGTGACTACGCAAGTAGAGACGGACGAACACGGAGAGAACATAATTGCGGCTTTCACCCTTGGCAAAGGATCTAATGTTTTTCAGTATTCTAGAGGTCTCTTAATAGAGATTCGAAAAGCCGAGATGATTAACGGCGATTTCATACCATCAGGGACGTCCACAAGATTTGAATATGATACGCTTGAAAGAATCAGGAACGTCGCCTTTGAACAGAATGGGGTTCAAGCCTTCAGCAATTCAATTACACACGGCAACAACGGTATAACCTCCTTCCATTCAAGCCATTGCAACCATGTTATATCCATAAACAGAGACGAATCGTCTATGATATCATCATTCGGATACGAAGAAAATAGCGCGCCTTATATGTCAGTTAGCGAAAGTCATTCTGTAATATACACAACATATTGGTATGGAGCGGAATATTTTGAGTCGTTTGAAAGGTCATTTGACATTTACGGGAAAATGCTAAATGAAATGAAGGGTGGGGAAAGAAAAACCAAAATATGGCACAATAACGAGAACAATTATTCTAACGCCATATCCAAGATTGGGAAAATTGAAGACAAATACATAGGCGTGGACTGGGATTTTACGTATGATTCCTACGATATGATGGTCGAGGAACGGATGAGCGGCGAAAATTACGAAAATCTGTCCATAACTCACGATTACGAAAGATGGGAGGAATCTTACAATCTATTCGGCGGAATAAAAACAACCATTGACGAGAACGATGGCAGAATAATCAGAGTAGAGATTCGAGACTTGAACGGACCGGTGGATGTAATCCTTTATTCATACGATTGGATGGGAAGAGTGACTACTAAAACTGGTGTTGCCGGATTCACCGCGGAATATGTTGGTACATCGCCTTCGCCTTCAAGGATTACTCGTTTCGGCGGAGGAACCTCATCCACACAAAGCATTCAATATGACAACGAATCAAGGGCTACCAACGTCACAATCGATGGAAATTCCACTTCTTACACATACGACGGTCTTGGGAGACTATGCGAAGAGTCAACCAACGGCCTCTCAATATCATATCGCTATGAAGGCGATAGACTTTCACACATCGAAAGCGGCATCACAAAGAAAAGTTTTTCGTATGATTCACAGGGGAAATTAACGTCACTGGTATACAAACTAAACAATACTCCAGTAGCGGTGAATACATATAATTACGACAATATGGGCAATCTTATCTCCGTTACGAAAGACGGAATTACAAAATCAGCTTCATGGTCCCGTAGGTTGTTAACCATGTTTGACAACATCGAATTTAAATACGATTGCAACGGGCGTAGGACAAAGAAGGGTAATACGAAGTTTTATTATTCATCCTTGGGCAAATTATTAATTCAGGAAAGCGAAACGGGATTCATACACTTCGTTTACGATGGAGAGGGGTTATGCGGCTTTATCGACACTCGATTGCGCCATTACTGGTACATCAAAAACTGGAGAGGCGATGTCATCGCGATAGCAACAGAAAACGAAATAGTGGCAAGATACTCGTACGACGCTTGGGGAAATTGTAAGGTTCTTAACCCGGATGGAACAACAAATACATCTTCTTCTTTTGTCGGCAATATTAACCCGATACGTTATGGAAGCTATTATTATGATGTTGAGACATCTCTCTACTGGTTATCCTCACGTTACTATGACCCAGAGATAGGAAGATTCATAAGTCCTGATAGTGTGGATTATCTTGATCCAACAA
>JAKSVE010000001.1 GCA_024408295.1 Bacilli bacterium | reverse complement strand
ATCTCATAATAAAAACCCCTCCAGTTGGTTGTCCAACTTTTGGGGTTCATATCATAGTTAGCCTCGGGTTTTCTTTTGCTTTTTCTTCTTGGTTTTCTTCTTAGGATATTCATATGAAGGACCAATTGTCTCAATGAGGTTGTCGGACTCATCATATATCAATGTGACGTGGAATGTGCCTTCATCAGAATCTAGAAGTGGTAAGAACACTCTATCGCCTTCCCATAAAGGAAGTTCGTCCAGTTTAGTTTTATCAACCCACTCCAAAGTGCCTTCATTGCATTCGACCATCTCTCCGTCGAAATCACTTGAGGTGAATAAGTACATCCTTTCGATATTATCTCTTCCTATCTTAGAGAAATCGACATAGCCTTTATATGAAGCTTTGTTGATATGGAGGCCTGTTTCTTCAAGAACTTCTCTCTTAAAGCATTGAAGAGGAGATTCTCCTTCTTCTAAGTGTCCCCCTACTCCAATATACTTATTGGCATTCTCATCATGTTTCTTCTTATTTCTAAGAAGCATGAGGTACTTTCCATCTCTTTCAAGATAGCCCAAGGTGGTGAGTTCTTTCCTATTTGATTTTAGGCGTTCTAAGGCCTTCTTTTTCTCAACTTCCTCAATTATCTTATCAACGACATCATCAAGGTTATCGGTTATCTCTTTGCCCCAGAAACGAAGGACGGTATAGCCTTCTCTCTTGAGGTGTTCGTTAACTTCTTTGTCTCTAGCGATATTTCTTTCGATTTTTGGAATCCAGTAGTCGAGATTTGAATGAATTTTGCTCCTGTTTTCTTCGAAATTATAGCCATGCCAAAACTCTGAGTCACAGAACACGACCACTTTCACGCTTTTGAAAGAGACATCAGGATGACCAAAGATGTGGCTGGTATTGTTTCTATACCTATAGCCACGTTTGTATAGTTCCTTCCTCAATGTGACTTCGATACCCGTGTCTTTTCCGCGGATTCTCGACATCATATAAGAAATTGTCTCTTTAGATCTCGGCTTTCTCTCTTTCTTCTCCATAAGTTGCTTCTAGTGATAACTTGCCTTCGATATCCTTACCCAATTCCTCATCGAAATAGGAATAGCGTGCTTCATATCTACTGACCCTATCATTGTTGAATGTGTATTTGATTGAGCTTGCAGGGACTGCATCAATGGATGAGTATCTGAAAAATCTCATATATGAGGCATCATCAAATCCGAATGAGATGTCAGCATCTCCAGTTCTATCTTCACTATAGATTGCGTAGGTCCAGGTTCCTGAATTCTGATAATAGTTGATATTGTACCCGGTTAAGATGTTTGTTTCATCTGGGGTCTCTTCTCCTCCTGCTTCGCTTGATAAAACGGAGGATGACTGAGTATCGAATCTGACGGATGAAAGGCTGGTGTCGAGGAATCTGACAGCGTTTCTATTCACAAGGACGTTTAAGATGTATGGGACATCAAAATAGGAATAGAAGTCTTCATTTGGATCTGCGACTCTATCGCTTTCGGCGGTTGTTATGGTATAGGTGCTATCGGTGTTCTTAGCAATTGAATATTCAAATGTTGCTGTATCGCCATCTTTGGTCTTAATCGCATATAAATGCGCACCATAAGGTTTTTCTTCGCTAGATGCGTAGGCAACAGTCATAGCGAACGATGATTTTATTACGGACACTTCCTTTTTCTTATTGTTTAGTGTTGTGTACGATTCATCCACTGAAACGCTGATGGTTGCGCTGTCGAGATTGAACTGAGGGATATCAGTCGTATATTTCTCTAACAACGTTGAAAGGTATGCCTTACCAGCAGCGAGGTTCTTCTGTGTCATACCCAAAGAACACGATGGAAGTATCATCGCGAAGAATAGGATAGATTTTTTAAATATACCGTGCTTTTTCATACTAATTGAATTGGGAATTGTAGAGAGAATTGTAGAATCCCTTCTTCTCCATTAACTCATCATGGTTACCCATTTCGATGATTTCACCATCTTTCAAGACAACGATGAGGTCGCTGGTTTTAATGGTGGATAGACGATGGGCTACAACTAAAGAAGTCTTCCCTTTCATGAGAGCGTTGAAACTTTCAGACAAGAGAGCTTCGGTTCTAACGTCGATGTTGCTGGTCGCTTCATCAAGGATAACCACTTCTGGTTCCATGAGCATGACACGAGCAACGCAGATAAGCTGTTTCTCGCCGATTGATAAACCGGAGGAGTCAGATATCTTAGTGTAGTAGCCGTTCGGCAATCTTTCGATGAAGCTGGATGCCTGCGCCTTTGTGGCGGCATTTTGAACCTCTTCGAGTGTTGCTCCTGGCTTTGAATAAGCGATGTTATCAAATACCGTTCCGTTGAAAATCCAGGTGTCTTGGAGGACCATTCCGATATGAGATCTGAACGCCATCTTCTCAAGTTCGATTGTGGATGTTCCGTTGATGGCGAAGTTACCAACTTGCGGATCATAGAATCTCATTAATAAATTAATAAGGGTTGTTTTACCGCAACCGGTCGGTCCAACAAAGGCGACTTTATGTCCTTTGAAGATCTCTAAATCTAAATCCTTTATGATTGTTCTCTTTCCATCGTAGGAGAAAGTAATGTGGTCGGCTTTAAGCTTATCGAATTCTCCATCGATAACTACTTGACCATCATTGATGTCTTTTGGAGCGTTGATGACCTCATCTACTCTCTTTAGCGAAGATGTGGCATATGAGATTTCGGTAATGACGTTGCTGATTTCATTGAATGGCGCCATGTAGTTAGCGGCGTATGTTAAGAACGCGCTTAAATCACCGACAAGGAATAAGGCAACACCATAATTGAATTCCGTATTCTTGATAACAAGAACCGCACCAACAGCAATAAGAACCGCATTGATTATCGCGTTTACTAGTCGTGTAGATGGGTTGATTAAGGATGAGCCTAAATTCGCTTTAAAGACGGAATCCCTGAATGTTTTGTTGAGTTTATCAAATTCTTCTTCACGTTTTGCAGAGATATTCAAAGTGTTAACCGCTTCAGAATTATTGACTCCTTCTAAAGCAAATGAAGTCAACAAACCTGAATCTCTTGCCTGAGCTTTGAAGTTCTTGGAATTGAAGTTAGATACAAAACGGCTGACTAAAATAGAAATTGGAGTAAGTACCACGACCACAATTGCAAGAAGCCAGTTGAGGGTGAACATGAAGACAAGAGTAAAGACTATAGCAACAACTCCGTCGTATAGAGCGGCAAATCCTGATACAAGACCTGTCTGTATGTTCTCAACATCATTGATAAGGCGGGAGATCATATCTCCTTTTCTACATTGATCAATATAGGATAATGGGGCGTCGTTATAGCTCTTGAACACTTCGGTTCTAATCTTTAAGACCACTCTTTGGCCGATAAGAGCGGTGATGTAATCGAATATATAACGGAACACCGTACCAACAACGAGGAAAATGCACATGATTATCAAATAATCAGTGAACTTCATCGACGAGTAAGAAGGATCGAGAATCTTATTTACTGCTTGTCCAGCAAAGAATGGAATTGCGAGTTTTGATCCTGTTGAAAGGAACGCAAAAACTAGCGATACAACGAATAGGCCAATAGAGCCTTTTAAATATGGTTTCAACATCTTGAACGTCTTCATATTATTGGGCCCTCTGCATATCGTAGATCTCTTTGTAAATCGAGCACTTCTCTAACAATTCTTCATGGGTGCCGGATGCAACAATCTCGCCTTTGTCAAAGACGTAGATGCAATCGCAATCCTTCAAAGATCCCGCCCTTTGAGAAACGATAATCTTTGTTAATCCAGGAATTGCGGATATATTCTCTCTTACGTGAAGATCTGATAAATAATCTAATGCGCTGGTGGAATCGTCTAAAATGAGTAAGTCTCCACCTTTAAGGATGCCTCTAGCAATCAATAATCTTTGTCTTTGGCCGCCAGAAAGGTTTGCACCATTCTCCTCTATCTCGTGATCAATATAATCGCTGTATTTGGAAACGTACTCATAGGCTAATGACTGTTCTAATGCATTCTCGATTTCTTCCTCTGTTGCATCGTCTTTTGCTAACACTAAATTAGATTTGACGGTGCCTTTGAAAACAGAAGGCTTCTGAGAAACCAACGAGACCTCGCTTCTGAGTTTATTCAAGTCGTAATCGGCAATAGGAAGACCTCTATAGTAGATGACTCCTTCATCTGCCTCATACATTCTTTCTAACAAAGATATAACTGTAGATTTTCCAGAGCCAGTTCCTCCAATAAAACCAATCCACTGTCCTTTTTTAATATTGATATTGATGTTTGACACCGTTTTCTTAGGGCTACCTTGTGCATATGAGAAGGAGACGTTATCAAACCTAATGTAATCCTCTTCTTCCACTGCTTCACCTTTTGGTGAGTTGACGATCTCAGGCTCCATATTCAAGAACTCATTAACTCTCTTAAGAGATGCGTTAGCCTTGTTCAAAGAGACAATCATTCTCGAGAACATCATTAAAGCTGCAAATGATGAGGTTAAATACGAAATCAAGGAGACAATAGAACCAGTAGAGATTAAAGCGTCACCATCGACCTGGATATTGCCTAAGTAGACCACTAATATAATGCCGAGGTGAATGAAGCAGAATGTGGCAGGGTTCAAAATAGAATTAAGGCCAGCCATATTCATATTCTTCTTTTTATAAACAGCCGCTTTATCTTCGAATTGTTCTTCAACGTATTCCTGCTTATTAAAAGCTCTAATAGGTCTTGCGCCCTTAAGCGAGTCGGAAGCAACTAAGTTAATATCATCAAGGCTTGCTTGGATGGATGCATACCTCTTAGGAGTAAGGATGAATAAAAGAGCAACGACTATAGCACACAAAACCATGATTACGCCGAAAATCAAACCAGCGTATGGGCTGATTATGAAGGACATGACCAAAGCTCCTCCTATCAAGAATGGAGGTCTAAAAATCAAACGCATGAACATATGAACAGCGTTTTGCAGGGAAAATGAGTCATTATTGACTAAAGTAACGGCTTTTTGCTTGCCGTATGCATCAAGCTGTTTCTCGGATAAAGTCGATATCTTGTGGTAGATTTCCTTTTTGATATCGTATCCGTAGTCACAGGCAACACGTGATGCATAGTACTGAGCAATCATGGTCATGAAGAACGAGAAGAATCCCAACCCTAAAATGATTGTGCCATATATGATGGTGTTCCTCATATTGTCCGCTGGAATAAACTGATCGATAATGGTCTTTGTAAGGAATGGGATGATTAATTCACACGCCACTTCAAACAACTTAAAAAATGGCCCTAAAAAGACCTTAACGGAATATTTTTTAAGCGGTCTTAGAGCGACATTCTTCACGATAAGACCTCCTCATCATTTTCAAAGTCTTCCACTTCATCAGGTGCATAGACAATAGTTGCTACGCTGACCATTGAATTGCCGTCTCCGTAAGTGAATACCCAGCCATCATCTAAATTGCCTGTAGCTAAATCAAATGTGGCGTTATCTGAATATGTTGCGGTTTCAACATCACCGAAGGTCCACTTTATCTCGCCATCGACAAATGAGCAGAACAAACTCTTGTGATCGATGATCAATAAAGGCAAGGCTGATGTTGTCTTGAATGTGAATAATCCGTTCTCTTCATCAAAGAACACCGGTGAGAAACCGCATTTCTTAAGAATACGGAAATCAGCTGATTTAGCCTCACCGAATGAATCGTAGAATGTATCGTCATCAAAAATTGGCTCAGACTTTTTCCAACCATGTCTTCTAGATAACACTTCGATTCTTTGCATGGTGTCATCGTAAGCTTCGGAATCTTCGATGAAAGTCAAAGGGCCATCGCCTCTAGTAACTGAGAAAGCGTAGGACGCCAATAATAACATCTTTATTGCGGAGACATCGTCCTGAGGCACTCCAACTCCGTCCATGAACATCTTGCCGATTCTATAGCAAAGATGATGCAGGCAAGTTGCATCTCTTCCTGTTGTTCTCAAAAATCTTCTATAAGCCTCACCCCAAAGCTTGCTATATCCGATAAATGCAAATGATGGGTCAGAGGAAACAAATAAGCCTTCAACATAGCAATCAAAGAATGCGATGTTGCCCTTCAAGGAACATAAAGAGCTGGCTTTTGCAAAGCATTCGTAGGCTTTTTGAGGATAAACCTTCCCAAGATTGCCCGATTTATAAAGGAGTCCGAGACGGGTTAGAGCCTCGCCATCATAATGGAGAATGTCGGCAGAGTAATAGTAATGAGCCTTCATCGGATCTCTTTCGGTATATGTGCCACCTACATCATATAGAACGCCCAAATCATAACAAGCGGTGTAGTCACCGTATCTAGCAAGAGTGTCGGAATACTTGATGAAGAGACCTTCGTTTCTTTCGTTGCAGGTTATCTTTCCGTTTTTGTATCTGCGAACATATGTCATGAGCGCCTTAGGGTCCTTTTGCATATTTTCTTCGCTATAGAAATATAGATTAATCTCTTTTAAAGAAGCCTTATCGAAAGTAAAGCCGGTCGAATCGCCAATAACAGCGTCGATTCCGCAATTTGGACACAAAGCGTTTGTGCCTCCATCTGTGGAGATCCAATCCTTAACTTCTCTAGCCGAATAGGTATGTCTGCAGAACACGCAAGAACACATGTTGCTCGACAAGATGTCTAATTCGTTGTTATTAGCGTGTTTGAAGATTTCTTCAAAAAGTGAATTTTTTTCCATGGCGGCATTATATCACAATTCGAGAAGTTATATTTATATAAAAAGAAATTAAGCAAACATAAGACAACAAGGTGATAAAGAGTTAAAATATCGATATGGGAAGAAAACCGGTCGCAAACGCAGAAAAGAAGATTTTTAGAGAGATTGTTGTGTTGTCCAAGATTAACACGGTCAACAAGATCTCTACTTTAGACATAGCTTCTAGAATGCACCTTTCTGAGACGATTATCTATTCAAGATTCCCAACAAAGAAATCTTTGATGAAGGCCGCTTTTACCTACTGTATATCGGAGCTTGGAAATTTCTCGCCATTCTCATTCATTGTAAATAATCTCTCAGAGAACGAATCGTTTGAGACGTTTAGAGAATGCTTAGAAGCAATCAAGGATCATGAAAATGAAGCGAGATACATAATCGGTTATATGCAATCGGAATATTTTGAGCTTCAAGACCTTGAAGATATCGACTCTCTTGATGTCAAAAAAGTTGAAGGAACACTAGATAAGATTCCTCTAAAGCAAATAGAAATCGCAGTAAAAACCTACTTAAATACATTAATTTATATTTCCCTATCAAGCGAAAGAGATTTAGATTCAGTCAAATATGCATATGGCTTGTTGCCTAAGATACAATTATGAAAGTAACACTAAATGAAGAGGCTAAATCATTGCTCCAGGACCTATTGGAAACAATGGATCAGAACATTGATGATGCAGACTACTATAACCAAATACTTAGCGAAGGATATCTCGTAGACAAAGAATCCACAGTTTTACCAATAGCTGAATTGAAGGCAGAAGATTACTTTAACAATCCATATTTAAAAAACATCAGGCCATCTGAGATAAGAATTGGCAAATGGAGTTTAGAAAACGATAAGTACATTCCTAACCAGCCTTTCTCGTATGACGTGATAGAAACCACTTCTGATGATGGGTATATCGAACACACCAAATTTGGATACTTCACAAGAAAATTCAAATACCTCGCCATCAAAGAAAACAAGACAACTTGGATGAGCATCACACCCCATGAAATTAACACAATGAAGGGGTCAATTGATGAGGCATATGGGGATGTGTTGGTACTTGGTTTGGGGCTTGGATACTACCCATACATGGTCTCACTAAAAGAAAATGTAAAGACTATTGATGTAGTTGAGATCGCAAAAGAACCTACTGATATATTCAAGAAAAACATCCTGCCTCTATTTAAAGAAAAAGATAAAATTCATATCATTCAAGGCGATGCGTTTGATTACCTAAATAACAATTCCAAACACTATGACTATGTGTTCGTTGATTTATGGCACTTACCTGAGGACGGATTGCCGTTGTATACCAAAGCCAAGAGCTTGGAAAAGGCCGGTTCCACATACTCGTATTGGATTGAAAGCGATATGTTAATCCTTTTAAGAAGAGCAATGCTTATCTTGTTAGAGGAAAAACAAAACAACAAAGAAGCAACATTTGCTAAAGGAAATGATTTAACTGAAGACTTGTTGTTCGAAATAGATAAAGCAACACAAGAAATTCAGGTTACTCATCCAGAACAAATAATGGACCTGATCCATAATAATTACCTTTCAAATCTAGCGAAAAATCTCGTGTTATAACGGGATTTTTTTAATTATCAAATCCTATGGCATACTTTTTGCATTTGTAGTTATTATTTAAGAAGTTAATGAAAAAGAAAAGATGTAGTCGATAGTTTTCAACTACATCTATTTTTTGATTCGCTTAATGATGTTAATCTTGGAGACTGTTGTTTTTCCGTATTGAAGCATCACGTCTCTCCATTCAATCAACAAGCCAAGCATGGTTCTTTTAAGAAGTATTTTATCTTCCTCAGATTCTTGATTGTAGAATCCCATGAATCGCTTTATCGTCCCTCTTATATCTTTCAACAGGCTATCGATTGTTGAATCTGAGAGGCCAAGGAATTCGAATATCTTATTTACGCACATTTCAATGTCTTCAGGCTTATTGTTCGTGACCCATTTGTATGTGGATGCTTCAACAGATTTTGAGGCCTGACTCCTCTTTTTTGCCAATTTAACTGACATTGTCTTTGGATCGATTTTCCAGTTCCCAGGATTGTGCTGACCAATCAACACTTTAGAAGATTGGACGACACTATACTCAGAGGTTTGATTTAGTAAGATACCCACCATTGAATCGATTGGAATGTACTTGTGCATCTTCTCTGTTCTAATCTTTACATTTTCTTCTTCGAATATCTTTTCTGGATACAAGAAGCCTGGGCCATCAAGGTTATAAACAGCGTCTAAAAGATTATAAGTTCTTGGCTGTATTTTATATAAAGAATAGGCTGCGATATTTCCGCCTTTTGAATGACCAACTATGTTGAATCTCGAACCAACCCTCTCTATGACCTTTTCTATGTATGTGACGGACTCGAATTGACCCTGGATTTCTTGCTTAAAAGCAAGCTGCATATCTTCTTTCCATCCGACGAGAGATTTGTCCGTTCCTCTGAATGCTATCACTGGATTTGCGTCTTTGAATAGGAACGTCATCGCGCAAAATTGGACTACTTTCTTGTCGTCAAATATATCCTGTATGTAGGCAACTCTAGTATGTTTGTATCTCTTACATGCAATTGCCACCTTATATAATTTGACAATTTTTGGCCCTGATACAGCGTTTGAAAACAGCTCTTTTATCTCTTTGTTTGATGAATAGTCTCTGAGTTTGACCGCTTTTGTTGTTTTCTCAAACGGCACATTCTTCTTGCTGATAGGCCATTCGGCATAAGAAATCTGGGCAAGAATCATTGCGTCGACCACAGAAAAAGGGACTTCGCTGAATTTCTTGTTTCCGTATTTCTTTAAATATCCAATGGTGTCCATTATTTTCTTGATTTCTACTTTGTTATCAGTGCGTAAATTCCTTTAGTTGAATATAACACAATTGCGGCACAAAGGGTGAATCCGAGTAAATAAATAACGAGGAAAACAGGATACGGAACCAGCGGATCAATCATCGAAAGAATAGGTAACGAGGACTGGAAATATGGGCTGATATAGAACATATCGAAATAAGCATCAGGTTTTATCGCGTGGAAAACGACATCGATGACGATAGCTAAAGATGAAAGGACGGCAAACAATATCGCGCCTTTTAAAAGGAACCAATGGTCAATTCTTTTTCTACAGTAAGACAAGACAAAGATTCCGGTGACAATTTGGAAGCCATGATGTATCAATGACTGACACGTTATTGAAATGATTGGAATCAATATGGTTGAAGGGTAAGCAAAGACGGCTAATCCTGCAAACAAGGCATATGTTCCAATGAAGGCCATCGCGCATTCTCTCACCTTGCAATCTTTTAAGAAAATTATCAGCGGAAGAACGTATAGAGGCATCGAACAGAACTGGAACGGGAAAATATACCATGGGTAGCTCCAAACGGCTGAGATGCCGTCTACGGAGCAAGAAAACTCGAGATTCTTGTATATCTCAAACAAAAACATGATGATCCAGTAGCCGAACAATATAGTTCTAAACTTTTTATCCGTCGTATTTCTATATGAAACACACATCCAAACTGAAAGGCCAATCATAATGGCGATGAACACCAAATGGAATGGTGAATATAAAGTTGGAGTGTTTTCAAATCTTGCTCCTGTAACTTGCAAGAATTTTTCAATAATATTCATATAAACGACCTCGACTACGATTAGACTCTATTAATAATGGTATTTCTTTCTGTAAACCCAAATAAATACAAAATTTATTATCACGGACAAAAACTCCGCAACAGCATATGAAGCAAAGATTAATTCTCTGCCAAATATCAATGGAAGAACAACGATGCAAGTTGACTCGAACACTAAAGTTCTTGAAACAGATACGATGGATGAGATGGTTCCGTTATTTAATGCCGTGAACAGATTGGAGCCAAATATAGAGAAACCACAAAATGCATAACCAATGAAGTAAATCATCATTCCTTTGATTGAAAGATTCATCAATTCAGAATCGTATCCAACAAAGATTGAGGAGATAGGATATGCGAGTCCCTCGGCTAAGACGACCATAGCTACAGAACTTATGGCGATAAACACAAGGCTCTTTTTGAATACGTTATGTAGTTCATTATGATTCTGGGCACCATAGTTATACGAAATAATTGGAGCAACTCCCATTGAATAACCTATGAAAATCGCGACAAATATGAAGCCAACATACATTATAACGCCATATGCAGAAACGCCATCTTCACCGAAATATCTCAGCAATTCGTAGTTATATAACAATCCAACAACCGACATTGCAATGTTCGAAACGAGTTCACTAAGACCATTCCAAACAGTCTGTCCAAGAGCCTTAAAATCAATTGAGATCGAGCTTAGCTTAAGCCAGCAATCGCTCTTTTTATTCAGAAAGTGGATGAGAGGAATTATCGTTCCAATAGCATAGGCAGTAACCGTAGCGGAGGCCGCTCCAACAATGCCTAACTTAAACAGGCCGACCAACAAGGCGTCACCAATGATGTTTCCAAATCCTGAGCACAAAGTTGCCACTAAACCTAAACGTGGCCTTTCTGCCGCAATGAGGAAACTCTGGAAGAAATTCTGAAGCATGAATAGCGGCATTCCACAAAGCATGATTGTTCCATATGTAACTACATAAGGCATCATCTCACTTGTTGCTCCCAAAACCTTTGCAACTGGTCTAATTAACGCGATGCCAACTCCCGCCATGACCAAACCAAGAATCAAAGTGCATAATGCCAAGAATCCAAATATCTTATTAGCCTTTACAGGATCTCCTGCACCCCTGATCTTACACACAAGAGCAGAACCGCCCGCGCCCATCATAAAGCCAAGTCCGCCAATTAACATGATTAACGGGAAGATAAAATTGACTGAAGCAAATGCATCTTTTCCTGCGAAATTCGAGATGAAAAGACCATCAACGATTGAGTATAAAGACGTAAATATCATCATGACAATTGATGGTACCACCGCCTTGATTAGCAGTTTATAAGTGAAATGTTGATCCAAGGTTACGTTCGCCATAGCGCATTACTATATCACATTAATCAATTTAAATGATTAAAAAACTACTATTATCTTGAAGCGACAACAAAAAGAACTATCATATGTCCGTCAGGAGAACAAAACCCATGAAACATGTATTAAATCTTATCTTCAAAAACAGCAATGACACATACACATTGTTCAACGAAATCAGAAAGCACGGATTCAACGGTACAGTCTTCAAGACAACATCCTTGAAACACGCGATTGAAGGAACCGATTCAGATGAAAGACACTTCCTCAATCTCGCGCATCTCGAACAGCATCATTTCGAAGAAGCTGCATTTGCAGTCATCATCGTGGATGAGGAGCGCTTAGAAGAACTCAAGGACATCATCAGAGAAAAGACCGAAAACTTCACAAAGTTAAGAGGCGGTATGTATTCACATCCTGCCGTTGACTTCGAAGGCTCTTTCTAAGGTATATAAATGAACATCTTCATATATGTCGCATTAGCATTTTTTATTGCCCTATTATCTAGCCGTTTAATGAAGGCTATCAAACTTCCAAACGTCACCGGATATTTACTTACAGGCATTCTTGTCGGCCCATTTGTTTTAGGCCTCGCTTTCAATGGCGGACAATTCTCTCCAGTTGGCCCTGTCTATGAATTTATTCACGCAAATCTGGCGTGGATTAGCGAAATTGCTTTAGGTTTTATCGCATTTACGATTGGCTCATCATTTAAGTTATCAGCATTGAAGGCTGTAGGCTCACGAGTCATCGTTATCACCATATTCGAGGCTTTAGGGGCATCGCTATTTGTTTCATTGGCTCTTATCGGCTTCCACTTCGTATTCCCTTCATTCTTGACACTCGACATGGCACTTACACTTGGAGCAATCGCAGCTGCAACCGCACCAGCGGCTACGCTCATGGTCATCAAGCAGTATCACGCTCATGGACCTCTTGTTCAGAACTTGCTTCCAGTCGTTGCATTAGACGATGCTGCAGCACTTATCTTGTTCGCAATTCTCTTCTCAGCAGCCAAGACAATGGCAACAGGCGCTGCATTTGATGCATACACAGGATTGATTAAGCCAATGCTTGAAATCATCATGTCGTTAGCAATCGGCGCATTGGTCGGCCTCATCATCTCTCTTGGTTGTAAGATTTTCAAATCAAGAGCTAACAGAACCATCATGGCAATGTTTGCAATCTTCCTTTGCGTTGGTATCTACCATCTATTTGAAGAACCATTCATGGGCTCATTTGAATTGTCATCACTTCTCATGTGCATGATGGTTGGTGGAGTCTTCGTCAACCTTAGAGGCGACGCACTCAAGACTTTCGATCGAATCGATAAGTTCACACCTCCAGTATTCATGCTCTTCTTCGTTATCTCGGGCGCAAACCTTGATCTCACGGTATTTGCTTCATCAAACGCGATGTGGATCATCATCACGGCATTGATCTACTGCGTAATCAGAGCCTTAGGTAAATGGGTTGGCGCATACTCAGGAGCAAGACTCACAAGAGCTGAGCCAGTCGTCCAGAAATACTTAGGATTTGCCCTTATTCCACAAGCCGGTGTTGCCATCGGTCTTGCAACAACAGCATCAAAAATCCTGACAGATGCAGGTTCAATCAGCGGTTCATATATCTTGGCAATCGTCTTAACAACCACCATGATATACGAAATCATCGGTCCGGCTATCACCAAGATGGCACTCCAGAAGGCTGGAGAAATCACGGTGGAGCCAACCACACAAAACGCTTAATAAGATTAAGGCGATTCGTAGAAACACGAACCGCTTTTTCTTTTGTTCGATTTTTATTTACAACCACATAAAAAGGTGAATAATTATTGGTGCAGTGAGGAGTAGCTTACTAGCGTGATATCGTCAAGACAGGGAATACCCTCGGTATCACGGATCCAACCGGATCTAGCAAGATCATTGACTTAGTTTAAACGGGTCAATGTTTTTTATTAGATAGACCCGGAAAGGAGCCCCAGCTATGTTCTTCTTCCATCATCACCATCACGGATTCTTCCACCACTGCCATCATTGGCACCCATTCTTTTTCCCTGGATTGGGCATCATTGGCTTTTTCGTGAGAGCAATCGTCGGCTTATTCATCGCGATGATAGTTCTTTCATTCTTATTTCTTTCCTTGATCTAGGCATGAAAAAACAGCCATAACCTACTGGTTACAGCTGTATTTCTTATCGTGGCGGAGACAAAGGGATTTGAACCCTTGCTGGAGTAACCCCCACTAACGGTTTAGCAAACCGTCCCCTTCGGCCTCTTGGGTATGTCTCCACGCCCGATATAATATACAACAATCTTTTGGATTACGCACTCACAAATTTACTTTAGAACAAATAAACGTGATCGTCGTCTCCAATTTCGATGTTATGTCTTCCGTGGTTATTGGCTTTCAAGGCCGCGTTAAGGTATTTGATTGCAGTTGCATTAAGCACCTTGAAACCAAGGGCGTTGAGAGTCTCTTTTTCAAGATCGTCGATTGTGAGCTTGCCCTGAAGAGACAAGATGTCATGGAAGAGATTGCCAAGTTCGATAAAGGAATAATCCTGAATCTTCCTTTGTGTCATCTCGTCGTTTGCGCGGTAGAACTTATAGTTATCTTTAGTCTCCTGGTCTGGCCAGTAGAATCTAACCCCGGCACAGTCTTCAGTGACTGCATCCGTTGCAGCTAGGCATCTTGAGAACATACCCTTTGAAGCGTCGTTAAACTTAATGACTGTCGTGCTGGCTTTGAATATTGCCTCAAGTCTCTTTATTGAGACTGGAGCCTCCACTCTAATTGCCTCCTTAAGCATCTGAGTCACTTCATGCCTGATATAAAGGTTATCCATGTCAGATGTGTTAATTGGGCTTCCGATTGGGTAGATCATATACGACACCATATTTGGTGTGGCATTGATTTTTACTTTCTCGAATTGGACCCCATTAAGCCTTTCGTTTCCTGCTTCTAGGATATTTTGTTCGGTTTTTGCTGCGTTATAGGCAGCGATGATTCTAGCGATAACCTCTTCTTTGTGGTCGAAGTATTCAACCGACCACACCCTGACGAGGTTCCAGCCAAGTTTCTTGAGCATTGATGGCTGAACGACGTTTCTGTCTCTGCAAGTATTGGATTCTTCGTATGACTTGCCATCGAGCAATACGCCCAAGACATATTCGCCTTGTTCGTTTAGAAGAGCGAGGTCCACTTTGAATGTTGATGCTCCGACGTTTGTTGAGACGTTGAAGCCTTTTTCTTGCAGGTCTTTAGCGAGGAAGTTAGAGATTGAGACATCGTTGTGCATCGAGAGGTTGTCATAGACATTTGAAATAGCATCCACACCGCTCTTAGCAAACATCAAGAAGTCTCTTAAATATCTAGCGCCATCATTCTTTGCGCGTTCTGCTTTGATTTCATCAGGCTGGATTGAAGCGAACACGATCATCTCTTCTCTAGCTCTAGAGACGGCAACGTTAAGACGTCTTTCGCCTTTCTCCCTAGACAACGGACCGAAGTTCAATCCGAATGTTCCGGTCTTCTTATCGTGTCCGTAAGTAATAGAGAATAAGATAACATCTCTTTCATCACCCTGAACGTTTTCAAGATTCTTGATGAAAATGGTCTCATCTCCTGGGGTATTTGTTAAAGATGGGTTCTTTGCGAATTCCTTTTCGAGCAAGTCATCGATGAGGTTCTGCTGAGCTTCGTTGAAGGTAACGATACCGATGGACTTCTTTGAAAGTTCTTCGTCTTTTAGGCGTTTTACGACCTCTTTTACGATAGCCTCGGCTTCTTGGACGTTTCTACCTCTCTTCTGCTCGTAGAAGCCTTCTATGTATCGGAATGAGACGGATTCGTTCTCGTTCTGGCTCGAAGGGAAGGTCAAAAGGGAGTTCTTGTAGAATTTCTTGTTTGAGAAAGCGATTAATGATTCATGTCTAGAACGATAATGGCAGGTGAGTCTTCTCCTTGGGAGACCTAAAGCGATGACATCATCAAGGAGCGACTCAAGGTCTTCTCCAATTGAGGTGAACGCTTCATCTTCTGATTCGAGAGTGATATTTGAGGCGAAGAAATTGGTTGGCGGCATCTGCTGTTCATCGCCTGCGATGATGCAGCATTTACCTCTACCGATAGCCCCGATTGCCTCGGATGTTGGAATCTGGGAAGCTTCGTCGAATATGACTGCGTCAAATTGATATTTGCCAGGCTCTAAGTACTGAGCGACCGCTAAAGGGGACATCAACATGCATGGGCAGAGAATGCGAATGAGAGAGGCGAATTCCTCATCGTTGAAAATCTGTCTAAGGGTTGTGTTGCGTCCACCGTTCTTAGCGAGTTTCCTTAAGTTTGCAACAACCGAAGATTGTGCATACTGAATTCCAGTTGTTGGGTATTCTTTGGTGATTCTTGCAGCGGTTTCCTTGACCTCTAAGATCGCAAGTTCAGAGATTAATGATTCGTATTTCTCGATTGATGAGTCGATGTCGCGTGAAGATAACGCACCAAGATTATCCTTATCCAATACGCATGTGAGGATGCGGTAATATAATGCGGAATTGAAGGCATCTATTATATTCGTGCCCTTGATCTTGCCTTCCTGGAAGTCATCGATGACATTTGCAGGAACGAAGTCTCTGGCTCTATCGATTTCGTTGAGGTACAAGACCCACTCACCAAGTCTTCCTCCGCTTGTGTAAGCTGCGTGAAGCTTGCTTGAGATCTTCTCGAAGTAATTATCAAAGTCGCCATACTCGCCAAGGTAGAATGAGTATTTGCTTATAAGCTCTGATTCTTTTTCCTTGAGGGTGTTCAAGTCTCTTTCAAGTAAGTCGAAATTGTGGTTCTCCCACAATGAGTCATCACTTAACAACGAGACAAAATAGGAGACCGATGACGTCTTGCCATTCTCGTCCCTGAAGTTGATGGATGCAATCTTGTCTGATAAGTCTTTGCTCTTCTCCAGTTTGATAAGAAGCTCGTCGGCTTCGCCAGATGTTGAGATATCCGTATCCAAGATAACTTTCTTGTCGTAGCCATTAGCTTCAAGCAACTCTTTCTTGATTTCCTTGATGGTGATGAGTCTATCGATTACATCCTCAATCACTTCGTTTTTCATAGCATTTGAAGACTTTTTAAAGGCTTTTAGCTGGGATTTTACCTTTGGCAATGCAAACATCTTCTTGAGGAACGGGAGTGACTTTGCCTCTTCCCATGCCTTCTTTAATTCGTATGGATCAATAGTGAATATTCCCTCGTTATATAGAGTTGAGATGTATTCGAAATGAGCAAACATCTCACGATATCTCTTAAGGAGCAATACGATGTTGGAATACCTTTCACGGAAGGTCTCGCTTCCAACAACTGACTTATAGGTGTCTCTACCATCTCTTAAGATGTTGATGATATCCCTGAACGCTTCAAGGTTGTTCCTTGAGGTTGGGATTAATCCCTTGACCTTCAAGGTTGCATTGTATGCATCGATCTCGTAATGGCGGAGTTCTTCGGATAAGCCTTTGATTTCCTTGATGGCCTCGTCTCTATTGGCTAATGAATAGTTTCTCGATGTGAAGCCGATGAGCGGGCTTAAAGAATATTCCCCGTTGATTTTTGCTTTATCTGAAAGAACCTCTAACTCATTGATGACGTCACGATACTTTTCTGATGTGAGGGAGGCGGCATATTCCTCGTCCACCGTTGTTAAACCTCTTACGTTATCTAAAGATAAATAATTGATAATGGAGATATACGCCGATGCAAAGAATCCATTTGGTTCATGGAGCTTAGCAAGCACTTCGTTTAACTCGTTTCGTTTTGCTCCGATTTCCTCGATCGTCCTTGCTAGTTCTTCTGGAGATTTGGTTGAACCATAGTCAAGCATCTCACCAATCTTTGCAAGCACCTTGCTCTTTGATGCATTGGCGCTTGAAAGCATTAAGGTGAAATCGCCTAAGCCAAGGGAATCAAGTCTTCTCTTAACAACTTCAAGAGCGACTTCCTTCTCCGCGACGAAGAGAACGGACTTGCCGTGGTTCATGAAGTTGACGATCATGTTTGCGATGGTCTGGGATTTACCTGTTCCTGGAGGACCATCCAAAATGAATGACTCTCCCATAAGGGAATCCGATATTGCCTTGACTTGGCTTGAGTCGGCAGGAAGAGGGATTGCTAAATCCGATGGTGCTAGTTTTTCATCTAGTTCTTTGTAGTCGATTAAGTCATCACGGTCATCCCAACTCTTGAGGCCAGAATATAAAGATTGGACGACAGGGTTCTCCAATAAAGTCTCTTTTCTTGTCTTGAGGTCTGTCCACATCGTGAAGTGAGCAAAAGAGAAGAGTGAGATGGTGCTGACATCCTCAACCACTGTCCAATTATCTCTAGTCTCAATGCGAGTCTTGATGGTATTGAAGATCTTGCGGATATCAGGGATGCCTCTAGAATCAAGAGGAAGATGCTCGCTAGAAATATCGGTTAAATCCACTCCGCAGTTATGCTGGAAATACTGGAATAGTGTTGTATTTAGTTGCAAATCGTCGATGGAATACTCAAATGAATAATATAGGGTGTTCTTTCTCTTTGGCATTCTGATTGGCAAAACAAACAATGGGGCGAACATGGAACCGGAATTGTTCTTAGCCGCCTTCTCGTTATCGAACCATCTGACGACGCCGATGGTTAAGAAGAGAGGATTGCATCCGCTTTCTTCAAGCGTCATGGTTGCCTTTCTTGCCAATGATTTAAGATAATCATCCGACTTCTTGTTTTCGGATGTTGCGATAATTGAGCCTCTTCTATAGGCGTCATTAGCTAAATCATTGAATTCGACTTTGGAGAAGATGAAAGGGCCCCTGTTCTCTTTGGAACTGAGCGAAACATCCGGGCATTCGATGAAGGCCTTTTCTCTAGAAGCCAGGAATTCTATGAATTTGACGCAGTCAGGAGTGATAAACTCAATGCCGTTCTTCTGGTATTTGAAATTGATCAGCTTGTTCTTGAGGTTCAAGTCTAGGAGTTTTTCTTCCCAATACTCGAATTTATCTTTTGGGGCTAATTCTTCTTTGCTTAGGACCACGCCTCTATGCTCGGTGTCGATGATTTCGATAGTGTCCTGGTATGATCTATCAAAGATTGACATATCGACCGAGAATTCTCCTGGAGCAATTTCATGAGGGGTCGGGATTGGAAGAGTCTCACCTCTATGTGACATGTGGACATCCACTGCTCTTAGGTTTGTTCCGTTTATCGTGTACTGCTTTGCCCTGCTGATGGAACTCTCGAATGGGATCGTGACTAATGAGGTCGTTACATCCGTTGGGTTGACCACAAGAATCTTATTGATGCCATCAGATATTGCATTGGTAAGCAAAGTCACATTGTCCTCAACATTATGTGGAAGGAATTCTTCATCTAGCATGACACCTGCATAAGCGTGACCATCTATGATGAAAAGCAAAGGATTAAGTCCGATGTTCTCAATAAGAGAGCAATATAACAACGCTACATCAAGACACGTGCCGACCTTCTCGTTGACGACTTGATGCGGGAGTCTGACTTTCTGGAATGTCTTCTCGAATGATGCTGGAGGCTCGCTATATCTGATGTTGAGCGTCTGAAGAGCCTGATAAGCGGCATGAGCCTCTTCTTTTACCTTGTTTGGGTCATGGTACTGATATCCTGAGAAATCTGACCTGCCATAATCCCTTTCAAGGATGCTAGAAGCCACTTTTGCAAGGTTTTCGACCTCGTCTGCGGCTGGAGTTACGAAAGATGAGAGAATATCAAGACGCTCCCCGATGATGTCTGAGGCAGCCTCTTCTATCGGAAGTGCCTTAACACTCTCAACGAGGCTAGAAATCACCTCTCCGTTCTTATCGAAGAGTCTGAAAGTCAAAGTGATGACGACTGGAGCATTTAGCTTATAAAGCTCAGCGGCATTCATGTACACGGAGAATGAGTCGATGTCGGTTGTCTTATTGACTTGGATGTCGCTGATCACCGTGTCTTCGATGCCAATGAATGGCCAATCGGAGGTAATTGAAAGAATGGCGTCTTCGATATCGCACAACGAGTTGTTTCTGATGCTGACGCCAGAGAGGAAAGAATAGAAATTCTGTTTGTTCGATCCTTTCTTCTTCTTGAGGAGTACTTCAGCCTGATAATTAACATAGGAGATACCATCCCTGATATTTGCCTTCATCGTAATGTTTTCATAACCCATAGCCGTTCCTCCTTTTTTGCTTATATATAATCTATATCAAAGAAATATCTTTTAAAGACTTGATTTTCCTTTTCCGCAAATATACGAAAAGCGGGCCCGTGTGAGCCCGCCTGTGCGTGTAATATTAATATGCTTTAGCAAAGTAAGCGACAATCTTTGATGGCTTGCCACAAACTGGACATGGTTTGCCTTCTCCATCGATGTCTTTGTAGATGCATCTTGCTGTGCCGCCGCCTGTGACCTCTTTGATCTTGAGTTCACATTCAGCTTCGCCACAGAATGCCATTCTTGCATATCCACCGTTAGCGATTGCCTTGTTGAGTTCTTCGACGTTCTCAACATCGACGATTGATGCCTCAAGATGTGCTTTTGCTTTCTGATACATCATCTCGTGGATATCTGCTAAGACGCTTGGAATCTCTTCTTCGATCTGCTGGATTGATGCGAGTTCCTTCTCACCGTTGATTCTCTTGACGAGAGTTGCCTGGCCATTTGCTAAGTCTCTTGGTCCGACCTCGATTCTTAGTGGGATGCCCTTCATTTCATATTCTGCGAACTTCCAGCCTGGTGTCTTTGAATCATCAGCGTCTAACTTGACTCTGATTCCCTTCTCGATGAGCTTTGCCTTCATGTCTTCGCAAGCTTCAAGGACTCCTGGTTCCTTTTGTCTAATTGGAACGATGACAACCTGGATTGGAGCAACGTATGGAGGTAAGACTAAGCCATTGTCATCTCCGTGTACCATGATGACAGCGCCGATCAAACGAGTGGAGACGCCCCATGATGTCTGGTGTGGGACCTCAAGCTTGTTGTTTCTTCCAAGATAAGAGATGCCATAAGCCTCGGCAAATCCCTGTCCTAAGTAGTGAGATGTGCCTGACTGAAGAGCCTTTCCATCGTGCATGAGAGCTTCGATTGAATAAGTTGCAATAGCACCTGCGAACTTCTCGTGTTCTGTCTTTCTTCCCTTAACGAATGGGATAGCCAAGACATTGCGTCCGCAGTCATCATAGATGTCGAGGAACTTTCTGACGTTCTCTTCTGCGCCTTCTCTAGTCTCGAATAAGCAGTGTCCTTCCTGCCAGAGGAATTCTGAACCTCTGAGGAATGGTCTTGTGGTCTTCTCCCATCTGACGACTGAGCACCACTGGTTGAACATCTTTGGGAGGTCTCTATGTGAGTTGAGGATATTCTTATAGAGGTCCGAGAATAAGATTTCTGATGTTGGTCTGATGATGAGTGGATCTTCAAGTTTCTTGCCACCGCCATAAGTTGCGACTAAGCATTCTGGAGCAAAGCCTTCAACATGCTCCTTTTCCTTAGCGAACATTGACTCAGGGATGACCATTGGGAGATAGACGTTCTCAGCACCTTCTGCTTTGAATCTCTTGTTAAGGTAATTCTGGATTTCTTCCCAGATTGCATATCCGTATGGAAGGTAGTTGATGAATCCTTTGACGGATGAGTAGTTCATGAGCTCTGCCTTCTTGCAGACGTCTGTGTACCACTGAGCAAAATCAACGTCTCTAGATGTGATTGCGTTATTTTTCATTTGATTTGCCATGATTTTATTTCCTTTCGCTTATTCCATAGAGCTTATCTAGGCTCTTTTTACTAATTGGTTTGAGGTTGTCATCATATGATGCAAATGCATCAGATGAGATGTATTCGATGCCTGCGCCGACAACCATTTCAATCGCAAGCCATGTTGAGAGATTGCTCGCCACAATCGGCCTTCCGAACTTCACGAGCTTATCAACGACCGCGGAAATCTTGGATCTGATCCTTGTTCCGGTTTGCTCTGAGCCAGTATCGGAGAAGTCAACGAAGAAGGCATCCGATAAAGAATAAAGCCTATCGTTGAGCAAGAGATTCTTATCCTCTAAGGTCAGGGTGATTCTATAGCCTTTGTTCCTCAAGTCATCGAACTTCCTATAGACATCGTCCATTCCGTCTTTTGAGATGACGGAGAAGATATCCGCTTCTCTAAATAGGAAGAATAGATTTGCTTCCTTGGCCTTCTTCATCTTCGGCATCGCCTTGATGATAGACGGGATTTCCGCAACGGTTGTTGGAAGATAAATCTCCAAGGCCTCATCGTTTCCGCGTTCGGCGATGAATCGTCCACACGAATCTTTGACTATTGCGCTGAAGAGGGTCAGTGACTCCTTTGCCCTCGCGGCATAGTTCTTCATGTCATCGATTGAATCGAACGGAGTGTTAACCGGAATTGTCTTGGTCAAGTAGCCTCTTGTCGCCCTATTCTTAATTGAGAATACAGGTCTAAATACATCCGAGAACTTCTTGTTTTTGACGATCTTGCTGATTTCGGTCTTGCACTCCTCGGTATCGTCGAATGGCTGAGACGACTCGTCGTCTTTCTCATAGAAGCCAAGGCTTGTCATCGTTGAGAACTGAGAATTGGAGATGTATTTTGCGCTGGAGATGATTTCGTTGCTGCCCCCAGGTACTTCCTTGTTTTCAACAACTCCGCATCTGACTTCGTATAACGGCTCGTTTTTCTTTTTCTTCCTTGAGTCGTTCATATCGCGATTGAGCTTGTTGATGACCTTCAAGGCAAAACTGATGGCCTGAGTTCTTTCCATCATATCGAAGTTGCATATTACGAATTCGTTAGCGCTGACTTGGATAAGCTTGTTTTTGCCTTTGGAGAAGTTCGAGAGAATCTTCTTGAATCTGGATACGACTTCAACCGAGAGATTGTTTCTGAACTTATCGATATCAATAGGATCGTTATTGGATGATTTAGGAGCAAGGGTGAAGCAGAATGTCATGCCTCTTTCGGTTCCGTTCTTCGCAAGTTCCTCGCCGAAATCAGAGATGCTCGCTAATGGAATTTCCTTATTCTGTTCTGAAGCGCTATACCTAATCAGGTGTGACTCGAGATGAATGATTCCGAGATTGTAATCGACCTTGTAGAGCTTGAGGAATGAAGGGAAGGATTTCTTTTCCTTCTTGAAGATAACCCCGGCTTCGAGGTACTGTCCGGTATTCCTGTTCTCGATTATGGCCTCAAACCAATCGCGAACTGCCTGCTGATCTGACATGGCAAATGAGGAGATGTAGTCATCAAGTCTGACGTTCCTGACTTTTCTCATGGTGTACATGTTGAAGAACGTTACCAACTTCTCCTTCATGTTGACTCTGATGATTCTGGCGGTGAAGGAAGCGTGCTTGACATCTTTTTCAAACGTTCTATCCCCTCTTCTTCCAAGAGTCTGACCAACAATAAGTGAGATGATCAACCCGAGAAGCGCAACCAAAATAAGAAGAACCACTATCAATTTCCAATCCAAATGGGAAAGGATATCGACGAATGCGTTCCAGATATCTATGATTTGTTGAGTCAAGTTTGCGTAAATCATGGTTAAATAGATGGCCAAGCCATCATTTAATATTCTATCACGAACTTAACGTACATGTATATGCGCGTTTTTCATTGTCGAATTTTTGCACATGAGTTAATATATCCCTTGCTGTGGAGAAGTACTCAAGTGGCCGAAGAGGGCAGTCTCGAAAACTGCTAGTGGGTGCAAGCCTAGCAAGGGTTCAAATCCCTTCTTCTCCGCCAGAAAAAAATCCCCGATTAAGATTCCTTGACCGGGGTTTTATTTTGCTTAACTTTTCTAGTGTAGCTATAGAAGAATATAAGAGACATCGCCAAGGCAACAAGCCAGCCGATTGGCCACGCCATCCAGATACCAACATATCCGACATCAAACAGATTTGGAATAGCAAACGCAAGTATGCATCTCAACACCAAATCAACACCGGTGGCTATCATGAATGACCACATCTTTCCAGCGCCCCTAAGCACACCGTCTGCCATAAGCTTTACGGAGGCAAAAAGATAGAAAGGAGCGACAATTCGCAGGAAAATCGATGCAGAATCCACCGCTAATTCAGTTGGGTTTTGTATGAAGAAATTCAATAATGGCTGTGGGAGTAAGCAATAGAGAAGGATGACAGGGATTGAGATCAACCAAACAAGGAGAACCCCCGCATTGAAACCAGGCCTCAATCTATCAAGTTTCCCTGCGCCAACGTTCTGAGAAGTGTAATTTGATACGCCGTTTCCGATTGTGGCAAAGGAGACAATGACAAGATTGTTGAGCTTAATCGCTGCGGAATAGCCGGCAATAACCTCAGGCCCATATCCATTGATGAACTTTTGAATAATGATGTTGCCAAAGGAGATAAAGCTTTGCTGGAGCATGCTTGGAAGAGCGATGATAAGAAACTGCTTGAGCATAGGAATGGAAAAGAGCTCAACTTTGTCCTCGCATTTGATCTTATTGATTCGCAAGAAAACGAATAGCATAGCGAGAATGCAAGACACGCCTTGGCAGATAAATGTCGCCCAAGCAACACCTGCTACTCCCATCTGGAATGCAGCAACGAACAGGATATCCATTGCGATGTTCGATACAGAAGAAATTGCCAAGAAAATGAATGGTGTTTTCGAATCCCCCATTGCGGAGAATATGCCGGTTGCGATGTTATAGAAAAATACAAAAGGGAGTCCCCAAACATAAATGTCTAAATATAATTTAGAATCATTCAACAACTCAAGAGGTGTATCCATCCACTTTAACAGGACACCGGAAAGAGATAAACCAAGAATCATGAGTATTCCGCAGAGTATCGTGCTGAAGATAACGGCCGTGTAAATCGAGGTCTTCATCTTGCCGAATTCCTTCGCGCCAAAATACCTTGAGGTAATAACGGAGCATCCGATATTGCAGCCAACGCTGATCGCCAAGAAAATGAGCGTGATTTCATAAGAGTTTCCAACCGCAGCCAGCGCGTTTTGACCAATGAAGTTGCCTGCCACCCAAGAGTCCGCTAAGTTGTACAACTGCTGGAAAATAACACTGCCGAAAAGAGGGATGCAGAACATCCAGAGCACTTTATATGGTTTCCCGACAGTAAGATCCTTATTCATACCGGGCGCTATTATCTAACTTTGATAGTTAATTGCAAAATGAAAGCGGTTTAAAAAAGCGCCCAACTGGGCGCCTTGATTACTTGACTGGTCTTGTGTGGAATCTTCCAAAAACAGATGAAATTGGTTCAACCTCGATAAAGGCTGCGTCATCGATTTCCTTGAGGATTTGCAGCAATAATTTGAGTTCATATCGGGAGACAACCATTGTGAATATGTACTTTTTAAGCCCAGAATATACGCCGAATCCTTCGACCAATGTTGCGGCATGAGGAATCTTTGCAACGATTTCTTTTCCGATGTTAGGATTTGATGAGATGATCTCGACTTTGATTTTCTGGTTCTTGGTGTTGATGGCGTCGATGATAATCATCGTGATGACGAAATAGAGGACGGTGAAGAACACCTTACTTAGTGATACGGCTATGTTTGAAGATGTATCACCTCCACCCTGAATGGAATGAATGATATCGAATGTGGTGAAGGCAATAAGGATTCCTCCGTTAACATAGAGTCCATATCGGCCAACCAATGACTTCTTCTTAATTCCGATGTAATAGGAAATGACATCTGTTCCGCCAGCGGAGATGTCGGCAACAAATGTGATGGCACTGCTTAATCCCGTGCAGACCGCAGCGAAGAGAACTCTAGCCAATAAGCCACCATTTCCTCTAACAAACTCAGCGATTTTGCCAATCATCTCCACTCTTGATGGATCTAGTAAATCCACAAAGAGAGAAACCTCAATGACGTTGATGATGGTGAATATCGCGAATCTCTTGCCAATTCCGAAGAAGGCAAGGATGAATAGAGGCACGTTGATGACGAAATATAGGATTGAGATCATGAGGCTCTCATCAAACGTTGTCCATCCGAATACCCTGAAGGCCATGATCAATGTCTGAGAGACGCCTGAAGCTCCTCCTGCTACAATCGTTGGATAATCAGCGCCAAGACCTGGGTTCATGAACGATTTGAACCCGAATGCAAAGATCAATGCAGACAATGTGGACATGAAGAGGATGTACGCACATTCGAGCACATTTTTATAGAGAGGGTGTGAATCTATCCACGCCATTCTCTTGTTTCTAAATTGTTTAAAGGACTGTTTCATATTTGTGTGCTGAAATTATAGTCTTGCCAACGGAATATACAACATAATCGCTAATTTTTATCAAAAAATTCTTGTGTTTATTTTCAGTTCTTAGTAAAGTCTTGATTGCCACCATAGGTGGGTAATGGTATATTTATAGGGCTGTTTATATAAACAGGCTACTATCTCGGAGGTTTAGCAATGCTAATTCTTAAAGCTATCGGATCGTTCTTCGTCAAAATCTGGCGTTGGATCAAGGACACTGCATGGGTTCAGCCAATCCTTATCGTCGGCGGTATCTTCGCTCTTATCTTCTCAATCCCTTATATCTCAGAATGGGTTTCAAGTGCTGCAGGTAAGTCAGAAGGCACATTCTACAACAAGTATTCACTTTCACTCGAAGGCGAAGTCATTCTCTCAGGAAATGATGAAGCTCAGTCAGAAGCTGACAAGTTCACAGTCGCTCTTGCTGATAACCAGGCCAAGATCGGAGCTGGCGCAACAACTACAGCTGACTTAGACATGTCATATGGCACAAAGTTCTTCCTCGTCTACATCAAGGAAGATTGCTCAAACTGCAACACAGCAGAATCAGGCTTCAAGTATCTTAGAGACAAGTGGTCAAAGTACAACTACGCTCCAACAAATGAGAAAGAAGAATTCAAGATGTACACAATCTCAGCTTCAGAAGAATCAACAACTGATGAAGACTATGAGAACGTTGACGGCACATCAGCATTCAACCGTTACATCATCAACCACATGAACCTCTTCAACACAGTTGGCCCAGCACTCATGGATGCACCATACTACCAGAGAGCAGGTTTATCAGAATCAAACTATGATTCATTCTCCCTCCAGTCATCAGGCGCTGACTCAACAAGCGTCATCGCTGCATTCCCAGTCCCAACCATCCTCTTGGTTGACTACTCAGAAGAAGCATTCGCAGCTGGAAGAGCTGGAATCTCAGAAGTTCTCTTCTCAGTCTCAGGTGACACAGATGCAGAAAGAGCAACAATGCTCAAGAACATGTGGAACCACTGCGATCCATACGAAAAGGACCCAAACAACCTCTTCGCTGACAACAAGACAATCGCTTAATTAAAAATAATTAGAAATCCGCTCTCCAGCGGGTTTCTTTTTATATATAATATAGATATATGAAAACTATCCTTATTGAAAACGGAGCAATTCAGATCTCCCATAAAGGCGACGCCCCACTTGCCGGAGAAGTCGCAGACAACATTGTCACAACAATGGCAAGCAACCATCCACTCGTAGTCAACTACGGAGATGATATCCCACTTGTCTTCTATTCCAAGTCAAAGAACTTAATCGGAGCATGCCTCCTCACAAAAGAGAGACTCGAGAACGATTTCCTTAAAACAGGAATGAAAGAAGTCATTGCTAGATATGGACTCCTATCAAAAGATGTCTCTGTCTACGTTGGTCCTGGATTAACATTCGCGCATGTTGTTGTTGATAGAGAAGAACTTCTCTCAGTTATCGCAAAAGGCTATACAGGCGCAGCAAAGAGAACCGAAGGCGTTGACTTCATCGATCTTCAAGTCTTAGCTACTTACCAGCTTAGAGCGGTTGGAATCCCATTTGATAACATCACAATCGATTCCAACGACACATTCGAATCAGAAGACCTCTTCTACTCACCTCTTAGAGGCGACAAGGAATTGAATTCAATCTCAATCGTTACAAAGTAAGAAAACAGGGTGCTTCTTCCGAGGCACCCTTTTACTTTCTTATTTCGTCTTTCTTTTATACATCTCCACAACAATTGGAGGAACAAGAGGAGAGATATCCACTCCTGCTCTGTTCAATTCATTGATGGTCGAGGATGAGATGAATGTGTTTTCCTTCTTCGACATGAAGAAGACCATATCAATATCCGGTGCTGCAAAATGGTTTGCGGCACTGAGTTGGAATTCATATTCGAAGTCGGTGACTGCTCTTAGACCTCTGATCAAATGCTTTGCTCCGTAATTACGGCAATAATCAACGGTGAGACCAGGATAGAAATCCACTTTTACGCCAGGCATATTCTTCGTTGCTTCTCTCATCATCTCCAATCTTTCTTCGACTGAGAAGACTGAATTCTTATTTGGATTGACCGCCAAAAGGAGTGTGACTTCATCAAAGACCTCTAAAGATCTCTGCAAAATCTCCATGTGTCCGATTGTGATTGGATCAAAACTTCCAGGATATACAGCTTTTTTCATAATTACTTCCTCAGGATAAGGACATGGGTCCTTCCGTATGAATATTCTCTATACGATGAGAACGGTTCTTTGTTAACGGTGATTTCACCTTCGTATTCTAAGACGATTGCACCACCATCTTTTAATAATCCCTTATCAAGGATTTCCATAGGGACATTCTCATAGACTTCCTTCATTTTATATGGAGGGTCTAAATAGATTATATCAAATGGGTTCTTAAACTTAGACAAGGCCATTTCATAGTCCATGAACAAGATATCGCAGTTCTTCTCTTTTAGAGTCTCTGCGTTCTTCTTGATGACTGCGATTGCTTCTTTTGAAGCATCGACAAACACACAGTGTTTAGCACCCCTAGATAGAGATTCAAAGCCAAGAGCGCCGGAGCCTGCAAACAAATCAAGGACTTCTGCACCCCTCAGCTCATCCATCAAGGCATTACCCACTGCTGTTCTAACCATCGACTTGGTTGGAACGGTCACGTTTGGTGGGACTTCAATGGCCCTAGAACGATATTTTCCCGATACCAATTTAAGCATTAGCAAACATCTCCTAAAGTCTTCTTTCTAAACGGGGAGAATATGACATCATCAATCTCCATGTAGATATCCCTGACCACTATGAAAGCGTCGTTATATTTCTTAACGCTTGGGTGTTCATCAAGTTCTTTCTTAGCAAGATATAGAGCCTTTTCTTTTTCCTTGGCTTCAAGAGAATTCTCTCCATGAATCTTGATTGCTAACTCATAGTCCTCTTCTGCGGCATTCTTTCTTTGCACGAGCGGGACGATGGTCTCATCCTGATACATCTCTTTCTCCGCTTCTAGCATAGCTAAGACGCGAAAATCGCCATCGATTGCGGCTTTGAGTTCATTTAATGATCTAAGTAGATTTTCTTCCATGCCATTATTCTAATGTTTTTTTGTTCAATGTGCTACAATACCATCGATGATTAAGATAGTTAAAGATACGCAGAAATCCTTGCGTGCACCATGTGCAGAGGTCGCACTTCCATTAAGTGCCGAAGATAAAGCCACAATCGATGAGATGCTTCAGTATCTCAAAGATTCACAAGATGAGGAATATAGGAAAGCTCATCCAGAGGTCAGGGAGGGCGTAGGACTTGCCGCTCCACAGATTGGTATCAACAAGAAAATGATCGTTGTCTATTATCCACTCGATGATAAGGGCAACTATGTTCAGCTCCAGTTGGTCAACCCTAAGATCGTTGTCCAAAGCGTTAAGCAGTGTTACCTCCAAGCCGGAGAAGGATGCTTATCAGTCGACGAAGAACATGAAGGACACATCTATAGAGCAAATAGAATCGACGTTAAGGCAATCGACGCCGCAACCGGGGAAGAAGTCAAGATTGTTGCAAGAGGCTATGACGCCATCGTGTTGCAGCATGAGATTGATCACCTATCAGGAATCCTCTTCTATGACCGCATCGACCCGAAGGACCCGATGAAGGCTCTTCCTAACGCAATTGCCATCTAGATAACCGCTTTCAATAATTTTTATTTAATAAAACGACACTCCCGTGTTAATCTTTACGTAGAGAAATTGTCTTCATACGATTTATCGATTAATTAGGAGTGTTTATTTATGGTTAAATACGAATCTCCGGTAAATATATTTGCGCTCGGCGGATTGGGCGAAGTCGGCAAGAACACATATTGCTTCGAAACCGAAAGATCAATCATCCTCGTAGACGCTGGCGTCAGGTTCCCTGAAGCCAACCTCCCAGGCGTAGACTATGTCATCCCGGACTATACTTATCTCAAGAACAACAGATCAAAGATCAAAGCATTATTCATCACACACGGCCACGAAGACCATATCGGTGGCATTCCTTTCCTTATAAGAAGTGTCAATATCCCAGTAATCTATGCTCCAAGACTCGCTGCAGCGCTTATTAGACACAAACTTGAGGACGCAAGGATCAAGGAAGAAGTAAGAATCGTCGAATTCGATTCGGATTCCGAAGTGGATATCACCGATGACTTCCACGTCTCATTCTTTAGAGTTACCCACTCAATCCCTGATGCATATGGTATCTGCATCGATACAAAGCAGGGAAGAATAGTTGAAACGGGCGACTTCAAAATCGACCTTACTCCAGTTGGACCTAACTTCGAAATCTCAAAGTTAGCAAAGCTAGGTACGGAAGGAATCGATCTTTTGATGGCGGATTCCACCAACGCAGAAATCGAAGGCTATACCCCATCCGAAACCGCAGTTAAGCAGGGTGTTCAGGAAATCTTCGACAAATCTCCGGCAAGAATCATCGTCTCAACCTTCTCATCTAACATCAACCGTATCCAGCAGGTCGTTGAAGTTGCAGTCGAACACAATAGAAAGATTTGTATCCTTGGAAGATCAATGGAAACAGTCGTTGGCCTTGCAAGACGTTACGGATACATCAAGATTCCTGATGCATCAATCATCACAGATGATATGTTAAGAAACTATAGAGCTAGCGAAGTATGCATTCTTTGCACGGGTTCACAAGGCGAAGCTATGGCGGCATTATCACGTATCGCAAGAGGTGATCATAAAAATGTCAGAATTTTGCCAGGCGACACAATCGTCTTCTCTTCAAACCCAATTCCAGGCAATGGAGCCTTAGTTGATAAGCTCGTCAACTCCCTCGTAAAACAGGGTGCAGACGTTAAGCAAAACGGCTTAGCATTCTCCCTCCACTCCTCTGGTCACCCATCAAGACAGGAATTAAGATTGATGCTTAGACTTGCAAACCCTAAGTATTTCATGCCAGTCCATGGCGAATATAGAATGCTTAAGTTCCACGCAGAAATCGGTCAGGCTATTGGATTACCAGCAGAAAACACATTCGTCTGCGACAATGGAGATGTCTTAACATTAAAGAATCACACAGTCACAAGAAACGGACACGTCCAGGCTGAAGATGTTTACATCGACGGAAACGACATCGACGGATTATCAAATGCAGTTATCCGCGATAGAGAGCAACTCAAGAACGACGGCATGGTCGCAGTAGTTGTTGCTATCGATTCAAAGAGAAACAAGCTCATCGATAAGCCAATCATCTACGCACGCGGATTCGCGGTCACAGGTGACACTCATTTGATGAGACACTCACAGATGGCAGCCGAGGACGCAATCAACCAAATCATGAGAAATAAGGTCACTTTTGCGGAGATAAAAACCACAATCAAGAACGCTGTTTCTCACTACATCACAAGAAAAACCGATAGAAGCCCAATGATTATCCCAGTAATCATGAGCGTAAACGAATAATATGCTCATCTTAGCCTCACAGTCTCCTCGTAGAAGGGAATTGCTTAAGAAGCTGATTACTGAATACAAAATCATCGTCCCAAATGTTGATGAAAAGGCAATTGAGGGGATAGTTTCAGCAAGCAATCTAGCAGTTGAAGAAAGCAAATTGAAGGCTTACGCCATCCACTCCAAATATCCAGAAGACGAAGTCATTGCCTGCGACACAATAGTCGTGCTTGGCGAGAAAGTCCTCGGAAAGCCTATTGATGAGGATGATGCATTCAGGATGCTTAAAGAAGAATCCGGAAGAAAGCAAGTTGTTATCTCGGGCTACACATATATCGGAAAAGGCGTTGAGGTAAACCGCTCGGTGGTTACGGATGTATACTTCAACGAGTTAAGCGATGAAGAGATCTGGGATTACATAAAGAAATACCAGCCTCTAGACAAGGCTGGCGCTTATGGCATTCAAGATGAAGCGGGTCTAATTAAGTCAATTGTTGGATCCTACGATAACGTTATGGGATTCCCAACAGAAGACATCAAGATTCACGTCTTTAATCGTTATTACCAAAAATAACTTGGTAGGCAACTTCCGCCTTATCTTTGATGACAAGGGTGAGCTTATCACTCATCTTGATGAAGCCGGTGACTCCGGCTTCTTTTAATTTCTCCTCATCAACCTTCGAATAGTCGGTTAGCTTAACAACGATTCTTGAGCCCTTTAATTCTTTCTCAAGGATGTTATCTTCTCCGCCTAAAGCGAGGAGATATTCACTTTTTGTAGCGATTTTGACTTTAGGGTTCTTCTTTTTCTTTGCGAGCAACGCCTCAATCAAGAAGAAGGCACCTATTGCAATTAACACGGCGATGGCAATCATCCACCAGAGGTTTTTTAGTAAGAAATCATTAGTTTCTGCGAGTATTAAAGTATTCATGCCATTATAATAACACATTAGAGATATTTATGAGTAACAGCATTGAGATTGAAGCAAAAGCATTGATATCAAAAAGCGACTATGAGTTGCTTATTGATACATATAAAGAATATGGAATGTATACGCAGACCAACCACTATATCGATACGGAAAATCGAGTTCTCAAATCCAATTTGATAGCGTTAAGGGCAAGAGAAAAGAATGGTTCCTTGGAATTGACTCTTAAGGTTCCTTTGGAAGTCGGCCTCCTAGAGATTAATCACACGATTACACAGGATGAATTCATCTCATTCAAAGATAACCACCTCTTTCCGAAATGCGAGATAAAAGATAGATTAGATGAGTTAGGTGTAAACACAAGAGAACTTAGAATCTATACAAGTTTAACCACCACTAGAACCGATGTCCCATATAAAGGTGGAACCTTATCGATAGACAAAAACGAATACTCAGGCATTACTGATTATGAAATTGAGCTGGAAGGAAATGAGATGGATAGCACCATCGACAATCTAAGGACGCTTCTTGATTCGTTCAAGATACCATTCGTTGAAAACAAGGTGCATAAAATCGAAAGAGCCCTAAAGGCTATAGGGAAATAAAATACGCCCATCCTAATTGTGGATAGGCGTTTTTCCTAGCATATCGAGGCTGGCGTCGCACTGCCCGAATCTTGGGCACTCGACGTTACAGGTCATCTCTGCGAGTCTTCTTGCCGGTGGGATGAAGGTCCTTATTTCCTCTGGGTTATATCCAACCTGAACCTTTCTATCGTCAACGATGATTGGTCTTCTTAATACCGATGGGTTCTTCTTGATGAATTCGATAAGCTCAGAGATTTTCATGGAATCGAAATCGATGTTGTTTTCCATGACAATTTTGCTTCTTGGTGAAATGATCTCTTCTGTTCCATCGATGCATTTCTGGATGATTTCCTTAAGATCTTCGGTCGAGAGGGTCCCACTGAAAATATCCTTGCCGATGTAAGGTATTTTCTGTTCTTCGAACCACTTTCTGACTTTTCGACAGCTTGAGCAGCTTGGTGAATAGTAAATCTTAATCATGAGTTTATTATAAAACTTTTGGCTTTAAGTTTTGCAATAAACTTATATTGTTTTATAATTTCCCACATGGAACGTATATTATCAGGCATTAAACCAACAGGCCAATTGACTCTTGGCAACTACATCGGTGCGCTTAGGCACTTCAAGGACTTCCAGGATAACGGAGAAGTCTTCATTTTCATCGCAGACTTACACGCGTTGACATTACCTATCGACCCAGAGGTCCTTAGACAAAATTCACGCGATATCGCTGCATTCTATCTTGCATCTGGCTTAGACCCAAAGAAGGCAACAATCTTCCTTCAGTCAACCGTCTCTGCCCATTCAGAATTGAATTCAATCGTCCAGAACTATCTCTATATGGGCGAATTATCAAGAATGACTCAGTTCAAGGATAAATCCGCTAAGATGAATGACAAAGAAATCGGCTTAGGATTATTCGCTTACCCAGTCCTTATGGCTGCGGACATCCTCTTATACGATGCAAAGACAGTTCCAGTTGGCGAAGACCAGCTCCAGCATATTGAACTCGCTAGAGACTTAGTCCACCGCTTCAATCATAAATATGGCGACATCCTTGTCATGCCACAAGGCAAGGTCAATAAGGTCGGAGCAAGAATCATGTCACTTAGTGACCCAACCAAGAAGATGAGCAAATCAGATCCAAAAGGCGACATCTTCCTCAAGGATGACATGAAGACCATCAGAAAGAAAATCATGTCGGCAGTCACAGACATGGAAGCGCTTGTCTACTACGATCCAGTCAATAAGCCAGGCGTCTCAAACCTCTTAACCATCTATGCAGCGTTGAACGATATCACAATCGAAGAAGCCGCAAAGCACTTCGAAGGCTGCACAAGATACGGAGACTTCAAGAAGGAAGTCGCTGACACGGTCGAAAGAGAACTCGCTCCATTTAAAGCAAGATATGAAGAGATTATCGCATCAGGCGAATATCTCGATGTCTTAAAGGAAGGCGCAAAGAAGGCAAACGCAATCGCCAACGTCACCCTTAAGCGTGTTCAGAACGCAGTCGGATTGTTAACACTCGAATAAACTGATACAAACCTAACAACGGGCAACAGCGATGATGCCCGTTTTCTTTCGCCGATTTTGGCATTAAAAAATACCCCCATCATCACGGATGGAGGTATGTTTTCATCAATGTTGGCCTAGAGTTGATTACTCAGCTTTTCCAGCACAGCCGAATGCCTTCATGAGAGCGATTGTCTGTTCTGTGATTGCATCGAATCCTGGCTTCATGAGCTTACGTGGGTCGAAGCCCTTGCCCTGGAGGTCTAATCCAGCTTCGATGTATTTACGGATAGCAGCTGCATAGACTAACTGAAGTTCTGTGTTGACGTTGATCTTTGAAACACCGTTCTTGATAGCCTTGTCTGTCTGCTCGAATGGGATGCCTGAACCACCGTGTAAGACGAGTGGCTTGCCATCAACTGCAGCGTTGATTTCTGCGAGTCTTTCGAAGTTTAAGCCAGCCCAGTTCTCTGGATACTTGCCGTGGATGTTTCCGATACCGCATGCGAGGAAGTCAACTCCGAGAGCTGCGACCATCTTGCACTCTGCTGGATCTGCTAATTCACCCTGTGAAGCGACTCCGTCTTCGACACCGCCGATGCCACCGACTTCACATTCGACTGAGATTCCCTTTGCATGAGCAAGAGCGAGGATCTCCTTTGATTTTTCGATGTTTTCTTCGATGCTGTAGTGTGAGCCGTCGAACATGACTGATGTATAGCCGAGTTCGATGCACTTCTTAGCGCCTTCATATGTTCCGTGGTCGAGGTGTAATGCGACTGGAACTGTGATTCCCATTGAATCGTGTAAATCTCTGATGATGTCAACGACCATCTTGAAGCCGCCCATATATTTAGCTGCGCCTTCTGATGTCTGAATGATGATTGGAGCCTTAGCGTCCTGAGCTGCTTTTAAGAGGCTCTTTGTCCATTCGAGGTTGTTTGTGTTGAATGCTCCGATAGCATAGTGGCCTTCGTGAGCTTTATTGATTATTTCTGTTGCAGAAACTAACATGCTTTAATCCTCCCTTTTTAGATTAGCGGTTTAATTATACACAAATTTAATTTGAGTATAACTGAAACTAGAATATTCGGTTAATTTTTACCGGTTTATCTATTTGATAGCGTGTCTGAATCGAAGGTGACAGAAAAAACCTCCCACCACTACTAGGCAGGAGGTATTCTTATCTACTAGGAATGTTGTGAGTCTCTTTGACTATCTTCTTATCCTCGTACATCGCAGCATCGGCTTTTTGGAAGACTTCTCTATAAGAGCTTTCATCTTCGCATTTTGCTATACCGATTGCGGCACTTAAGAACAACGGCTTTCCTTCAAATTCAATATCGGAATATTCTAGCTTCTCTTTGAATTCACTTAATCTTGCGTCGAGATGAGTGTAATCCTCGCCCTCGATTATGCCGACGAATTCGTCTCCTCCGATATGGAATAAGGTGCTTGACTTGAAGATTGTTGGGAGGATATTTCCGGTTGTGACGATTAAATGGCAACCGAATCTATGTCCGTATTTATCATTCGTGACTTTGACTCCGTTTACATCTATTACCGTAACAGCGAATTTCTTTCGTCCTTTGCTTATGCCGGAGTTAATCCTTTCGATGACCTCGAAATACTTTCTCTCGTTCCCTAAGCCGGTTAAGTGGTCTGTGTAATTGAGCTCATTTAATGTCCAGGCGTACTTCTCTTGTTTCAATGTGGACTTATATTGTCTAACCGCGACAAGTATGCACATGACGATAAAGACTATGTCGTTGATGAGGTCACCGCCAGAAAGGCCCGAGAGTAGGTCATCTTTGTTGCTTATTAGGAATACGGCGGTGAATGAGGCAAGAACCGTTGAGATATAGTACCAAGGGTTGATGAATAACAATCCCGCGATAGTGATGATGATGGTGAAATAGACAAATGGGATGTCTGAGCCGTTAGAGTCGAGAATCGATATCAACGATGCCCAGATAACAATCGCAAGGCAATAGGCATACATGGAGTAAAATAGCCAGCTGTCTTTAAGTTTCCCCTTCTTGTTCAGGAATATGATTAGGACTTCCCCCAAAGACATCGTGAGCAAGAATATATACGACACAAAATAAAGGACGTGCTTAATTCTTGCAAAATCGAAGACGAATATGCCTCTAGCAATCATGAAGACTTCAAATAGAGATATGATGCTTAAGACAATTAGATAGACGGTTGAGTATCTTTTCACCAATGTCGTTGTGACATCTTTATTAGTAAATGGGAACTGTGGGGTAGACATGCTCATATTATCGCATGCACACACATAATAGAAAATAGGGTTCTCAGCCTTAGTCAGACGATAGGGCCAACCGTTTCACCATCTATTCACGTTCGCTTGTTAAGTATGTAGAATATGTGCGGAATATTAACGTCACGACAATGAATAAGAAATTAATAGCCTTGGATATGGATGGAACACTCCTGAATTCTAAGCACCAGATAACAAACAAAACCAAAGAGGTCCTACAGACGGCAATTAAAGACGGGCATATCGTCGTCATTTCAAGCGGGCGTCCTTGGAGAGCCATAAAAGATTACTATGAGGACCTAGGATGCAACGGCCCTGTAATCACCTTAAACGGAATGCATACCTTCAATCCATGCGATTCGTCTTTCAAGGAACTAAAATATATCCTCAAGAAAGATGATGTGCTTGATATTGTTGATAGAGCAAAAGGTATCATTACCGACCTCTGCTCAGAATCTGAGAGTCAAACATACTTAATGTTCCGTAAAGAATATCTTAATGCATATTTCCCTTATATGAGGCCGATTTATGGAGATTTCAAGGAAATACTCAAGGAAGACGTCTATACGGCTATATTCGACTGTAACGCCAAAGATTTAGGAAAACTTGAGGAGATTGCTAACTCCCACTACCCAATAAAGTGGCGTAAATGGTGTGGCTCCTCCTATAGCGAGTTATATATCGACGGAGTCAACAAGGGCTCTTGTCTTAAATACATTCAAGAACAGCTAGGGATAAAGAAAGAAGACACGATTGCTTTTGGTGATTCGGTCAATGATTTGGAGATGCTTAATGAGGCTGGTGTTCGCTATCTAATGAGCAACACAAACCTAGAAATAATCCCTGAAGATGCAATAATCACAGAAAAAGACAATAACAATGACGGGATAGCAATAGAATTAGAGAAGATGCTACCTGCCAACGAAATATCAGAACTGCATTTTGACGATATAGCATGACATTAAACTCCGCAAAAACGTTCTAATGTCACACGGCAAACTATACTAAAGAGAACATATCTTGCAGTTGCAATCCCCTGTTCGCTCAACATTCCAAAGCTCACATATTAGGCACTGGCCGCCAGAAGAGTTCTTCCACAACAATTCTAATATCGCTATTCCAACTATTTGCTTCACATTATTCATAGACTGATGGCTGTGTCACGATTTAAGAATGTACGTTTGTCTCACAGAAGATTAGTCTACAAAACTATCATATATTTTTTCATTAATATGAACGATTTGATTCATGAAAGCGTAATATGTCACATTCGAAAAATATAGTTTGTAAAAATGAGATTTTGTTATGGCTCTAGATAAAATGGTGTTCTGAATTTGTCCGCAATTGCACACTCTAATTCTTTTCCTTTTATCTTCGGAGATGAAAACTATATCCACGTTATTGCTGTTTGGCGATTGGAATCTGTAATTCATAAGATTCCTAAGCTCTCTTTTTCTGTCGACGTGTTTATACATTAAATTTCGGACTACATACGCTCTTATGAAACTCTTTTGAAACAAGTAGTGACCAAATACAAAATTTATAGTATTACCACCGATGTGCATCTCCCAAATGTTCTTTTTCTTGCACACAGTTATCTCCTCTATCTCGCGTTCATAATATTTTGGAAAATTGTAATAATTATCTTCCTTGCCGATCAATGCCCTTTTCGAGGAGATGTGAAAAAATGTACTGCCCAAAAGATAAGTGAACAAAAGCAACGCAAATATACCTATGCAGTAATAAAAATAGCTAGTAAATGCAACCGCAACAAGCAGTGCAAGTAATAAGATACATAAGGCAAAATCAATAATAATTAGAAATGACAGAACCACAGTTGTCCCTCCAATCAAAATATTAGACCGGTAGCAAAATCGTACGAATACGATATGCAGTCTTTCAAAAGATTAAATCCATAATCTTGAAACAAAGTAGAATACACTTTAGCAAATCCATCACGACCTATTTTCAAATTCTTATAACCCAAATTTGCGAGCCTTTTGTTAACCCTAGCATTATCTGAAAGGTTTCCCAATAATCCGTATATTTTTTTGTTTGCAAAATGCGAAGAAATGACTTTACTAACCCCAAAACCAATTCCGCCTATTACAGCACCTATCGAAAATTGAAGAAAAACATCACCAAAGGATTTAATATCACCAGCAAAAGATGCTTCAATAACGTTCCCCAATCCACTCGCAAGTGCCGTTGTAAGCAAGCCAGATCCAAGGCCCCCAACCGCACCGCCGATTGTTGAACCGATGTACTTCAGCCAATTATCTTTAAAGGTATTAAAATCAGATAAATCTACTCCGTCTCGGAAATTATAAAATACATCTGATAGATACGCGGTCACAAATCCAATAAGGGCTCCTATTAATATAGCGGATACAGCTATGTGCCCAGAAGGGTCACAGTAGTTCACCGGATCATTGTTGCAGTATGCATAAAGGTTCAATCCGTTTATGCTTGTCGGATCAAGACAATCCACACTATCAGGACTTATGAATCTTCCTATCTCTGGATCATAGTAACGCGAGGATAACCAGTAGAGGCCTGTCTCGACATCATAATAATATCCCCTATACCTGAAAGGATTGAGGTTGCCAATCGAATTTAGGCTTGTATCAACATTCCCATCGGCATCCAACACGGTCGGCACGCCAAATGGGTCATAGCGGTAGCTGCATTCGAGCGAACCGTCTTGCGACAAGATCGCGGCGACATCGCCAAAAAGATTCCTAACGAGGAAATGCCAGACGCCATCCACCACTAATGCGCTGACTAAACCATCGATTCCGCGGACATAGACAACTTTGCAGACGGTCCCGTCTGCGTACGCTATACTCTCGCCAGCAAGCCTATCATGGTCATATACGTATGTAACTTCTTTATCACTCAATGTCTTTTTGAAACGACTGCCATCGGAGTAATATGAGAAGCTGACATATCTGCCAAATCGATTTGCATAAACCAAATTCCTTGCCACCCAAGACATATGCATACCACGATAGTTGGTCGGATAGCCGTATGTGTTGTACGATATTTGCTCACTGCCGTAGCTAATAATCCTGTGAAGAGAATCGTACGTATAAAGCACCGTTTCAGATGAGACGTCGCCATTCGCTCCAAATGCGTGGATAGTTTTGCTCGCAATATCTCCGGACTGATTATACGAGTACTCGATGCTCAACCCCTCATCACTATCGACAACTCTCGACAGCCTACGCAAGTCGTCATATTCATATAATTTTTCTCCTTGTCCGACAAAAGAATTCGAATCGGCGACAATGAATCCGGAAGAATCCCTCTTTACTGAGAAACCACATACGGAACGCCCACAAACCGAAATTTCAACCGACGACACCTTGAAATCTTCGGCATCTATCGTTTGAATATAGTACGATGAAGACTCGGATAGATATAATTCACCACATGTTCTTGTTCTTCCGACAACCGCGCCTAAATAATCATATTCCACACAATCTAGACAAGACGTTTGCGCATACTCTTCTTCAACAGATGACTCATGACCACTTAGTCTCCCGCCTAGGGAATATGAAAAATTTTCAACAATCACAACGTCCCCAAGAAGCCTGGACGAAAAACGTCTAGAGGAAAGCTCGCCGAAATCATTGAACCTCAATGAAGTTTGGCATTGCCTCAATGATTCGCTCTCCATGACGTCAACGTCTATCACGCGGCCAAATGAATCATAGAGATAATGCGTCATCGTACTATCGAGTGTCTCGAATCTAAAAATGAGTTTTGATGAGTTGGAGGAATGGATTCTCTCGTCATCATACGTTATATCAAAATAATTAGTGTATATATCCGTGTCGGAATATATCAGTCTGGATTTTAGAGTACCGTTTACACTGTATTCGTACGGTCTCCCGTATTCGTCTCTACTTATCACACAGGAATATGAATTGAGCAGCCATCTGGTTTCCGTTTGAGTTTCGGAATCAATTCTCTCTATTGCCCCAGAGCACGAAGCCCCTATACATTCTTTCTTATGATTGTAACCAAATGAGGCGACACGATTTCCGTCGCTGGCTGATGCGATTCTACCATCCTGGTGTCGCGTAAAGTAGTTTGTCCCGAACCATCGAATCAACGAACTCATTGGACCATATCCGTCACTAAATTCGAAATATTCGTATGGGCATCCGCTCCTTTGGGAGAAACATGCTCGTTCATAATTCCCGTAATACGCATAGAACACAGCGAAGGATAATGATCTATTAGAATGCTGCTCTGAGATAAGCCTATCGCTATCGTCGTAATAATATTCCGTTGAACCCTGACCAATTTGAGATACAGATTCTATTAATCCGCTAGAATTATAACGGTATACAGTTTCGGATGAGTCACACTCTTCCCGGATAATCCTGCCTAAATTGTCGAGCATCACAAAGTTTTTTCTCACGTCTTGGGTATTGCGAGAGAATAATATCGACTCCACGTTCAGCCTAAGTCCTTCACGGACATACCTTGTAACACTTACGCATTCGGAGGATACATTGGAAGAAAAAGAGAAATCGGCATTAGATGATAAACGGTATTGGCCGTCAAAATAGCGCACGGAGATGCCATATACTGCATATTTCCCATCATCAAAAAATACGATATCATTGCCATTCATGGACGAATACATATTGGAAACAGCGTCCGATTGCGTGACTCTTATATCCCTTCCGACCAGGTCTATACCGTCGGTCCCAATAATTCTCGATGGATTGAATATGCGAAGATGGTTTAAATCTTCGGACTCATTTTCAAAATATACAAAGGATCTCTTAATCTTAGTCGCCCTCGTAATGGTTGCAAATAAGACAAAAGTGGAATAAGACTCATCCGTAACTATTAAATATGCACTTACAGAGGTAAGCGGACGACCTTGGTACGAAGATTTTATTGGTAAGCTAGCGCAAACGACATTATATCGGTCGGCTTCAATTTTTATATTATCTGGTTGCAACGGCTGTGGTCCGCTTCTTCCGTATTCTAAGCGAACTGACACTTCAACTCCTCTACAGTTCGCGCCAGATCTAGACGGAGAAGGGGCATGGCCGTATACGACCAATGAGAGCATATATTCCTCCGAGTCGTTGATTACAGCTCCTTCGATAGTGGCGTGAATGCCTTCAGAACCTCCCACCGAATGATTTGGATTATTAATGCCTGTTACAGAGATAAAATCGTGGCCATCATCACTCAGCAGAACGACTGGGTCGTCGGCCATGACGTAATCATCGTCAGTCGCGTTTCGCTTGCCAATAAATAATCTATTTCCCGATGAAGCATCAAAAGATGACACTATCTCAAGGGAATCGTCAAAGCGATACGCAATAGTTTTCCCATATTCATCGGTAATAGAAAATGAATCAGAATAATGGGAAAATTCAGAACTGTCAAAAGACTCACCCGTTGCGCTTCTCTTGCATATTTTTTTAATTTTCCCACTGGAAAAATATTCAAGCTCTATTTTCTCCCCGTCAAACGATTCGACAGAGATCACTCTCCCATAATTTCCATACGTAATCGTCTCAGAACCTCGCCCAACACCAGCAGATTGTTCAAATATAGAAACTTGAGACGGACCATAGATGTCGCAAGAAAATGATATATCCCCACTGTTTAGGGAGATGAGGAGCTGGTTAAGCACTCTACGAATGGAAATCACATTCCCGTATGGGTCGGAAATCACGATTCTACCCGTCTGATACGCAAACGAAGTAATCCTTCCAAAAGAAGTTTTTGACGAAATCCTGCCCGAGTTTCTGTCAAATACGATAGCACCGTCCTCGCCAATCTTGGTTATCTCAACGGTAGAAGACATCAGCTTTGCGCATATTCTACTGCCCATTGAATCTATTAGAACGTTTTGGTTATTAAGAGTCGGTACGAACTTTATCGGTCTCTTTTCGCCATCGTAGAGCACTTTTTCATCGTCATCCCATTCAGGCAATTCGCTCATACCCCATCCTAGAGGAAAAACGGAAGAATATGCCGTGCCATTGTAAAATGCATTGTAAACAAGACAGTATTCTTCTTTTAACAATCCTCTGAACAGGGGTCTAACAACACTAACAGAAGAATTAATCGGAGTGACTGAAACCGCAAACGAATCATTCAGAGAAGAAATTAGGGAAATAGTCTCCTTTGGTAAGAAAATAGCTTCCCTCGTCTCTGCCTGGACAAATGCCTCCGCTATCCCGGGGGTAAAATCAAATTGGATTCCCGGAGCGCTTCCGGATAGGCGGAAAGTCAAATCGATATTTCCCGAACTCAAGTGAATTAAACGATTGGTAATGTCAAAAATGGCATAGTATACACCATCTATCTCAATGATTTCGGCAACATCAATATAACATCCTGTAGCAAAGCAGCTTATGCGAGCCAACGAAGCCGCAACATTCACAGGCATGAACAACCGCGCTCTATTCAGTATCCTAGGACCGAGGTCATATAGAGAAACGGTCGCTTTAATTTCTGAAATTGCGACAGCACAATTCAAATCAATAACGCTATTGTCAGTGAGGTCAGTTAAAGTTAGGGGCAAATTAAATGTATCCATAATTAAATGGTATTTAACCAAGGAATAATGTCAATCAATAAATGGTTTCATCAAAAAAGAGACGCATTCAGAAAATCCTAAATAACGTCTCCCTATTTTATCTTTGGAGTTTATTCCATTCCGGCATAAGCGCAGAATTCTGCAATCATGCCAAGAGCCTTTTCTGTTGCGCCTTCAGCGGTGGTTGATGTTCCTTCAACATAAACCTTGCACTTTGGCTCGGTTCCTGAAGGACGGATAGCTAACCAGCTTGAATCTTCGAAGACGAACTTCAAGACGTTTGATGAATCGAGGTCGAGATGCGTCTTCTCACCTGTCTTGCAATCGATCTTCTCATCGCTTAAGAAGTCATAGATCTCAACAACAGCAGTGTCTTTGAGTGCTTTTGGAGGGTTGCTTCTGACATAGTCGATGATTGAGTTCATCTTGTCCTTGCCATCTGATCCAGGGAACATGAATGACTTTGTTGTTGCCTTGTGGAAACCGTGCTTCTTTTGAAGTTCGACGAATGCCTCACCAAGGGTCTTGCCCTGTAAGTGGTGATAGAGAGCCATTTCGCAGTAAAGTGTGATTGCCTGGATTCCGTCTTTGTCTCTGACGAATGGTCCGACTAAGCAGCCGTATGATTCTTCATATCCGAAGACGAATTCTGGTCCACTGCCGACTTTCTCGTAGTGGTCGATCTGGTGGCCGATGTACTTGAAGCCTGTTAAGAATGATTCGACATTGACTCCGTATGAAGTTGCAATCTTTCTTCCTAAGTCTGATGTGACGACTGTGTCATAAAGAGCGCCATTTGCAGGGAGTTCTTCGCGAGCAGCCTTATTTGACATGATATAGTCGATGAGAAGAGCAGCTGATTCGTTACCTGTCAATCTGACCCATTCAGTGCCGTTATTGTATGCAAGTCCGCATCTATCGCCGTCAGGGTCTGTCATAACGATGAGGTTAGCATTGATTTCTTCTGCGAGTTTGATTGGTTCGATGAATGCTTCTGCGGTCTCTGGGTTTGGTGAGAGGGTAGCGCCGAAGTTAGGATCGTGCTCACACTGAGCAGCAACTGGAGTGACATCGTATCCGAGTTCATTGAAGACGCGCATAGCGTTCTCGTATGATGTACCGTGCTGAGGGGTATAGACAATCTTGAAGCCTTCCTTCTTAAGATCAGGATTGATCTGGAGGGTTTCAACTAATGCGACATACTTATCATCTAAAGATGAATCGATGATGTGTGATGTTCCTCTTTCTGGGACTGGGTTTGATTCGACTGTCAATTCATCTGGAAGGTTGTTGAGGATTTCAATCATTCTTTCAATCTTCTCAGGAACTAACTGGCAGCCTGTCTCATCATAGACTTTATAGCCATTATATTCCTTTGAGTTGTGTGATGCGGTGATCATGATACCACCGATACAGTTGAGTTCTCTGACCGCGAATGATAATTCTGGTGTTGGTCTCAATGAATCGAAGTAATATGCATCGATTCCGTAATCGTTAAGAATTTCTGCTGACAATTCGCAGAATTCAGGAGAATACCATCTGTTGTCGTAAGCGATAGCAACAGCCTTCTTCTCAACATCCTTGAATGTTTCAAGGAGATATAATGCGAATGCGATTGATGCTTTCTTGACTGTGAATCTGTTAAGTCTATTTGTGCCTGGGCCTAAGATTCCTCTCATGCCAGCGGTACCGAATTCGATATCCTGGAAGAAAGCGTCATCTTTCTCCTTGGCGTTCATTGAAATAAGAGTGTTTCTCTCTTCTTCTGTCGTCTTTGGGCATAATAGCCATCTGACGTAGTTGCTCATTACAACGTTGCTCATTTATGTTCCTCCCACTTATGTGGATTTGTTCATCTATTATTTTACACACTCATTTTAAATGGGCAATGAGTTCAGCCTCTTCTTTAGTCAAATTCGACACAAATGTCTGACCTTCAAGCTCTTTTAGAGGGTATCTGCATTGATGGAAGGTCATGCTTGTTGCATGTAAGAACTGCCTATCGAAGTTATAGATTGATTTAAAGATGCGATTTGTTTGGAAGTCTCCGTACTTTCCGTCTCCGACCATCGGATGATCGATTGACGCCATATGGACCCTAATCTGGTGGGTTCTTCCGGTGATGAGCTCGCATTCAACTAATGTTGCGTCATCAAAGTTCTTGAGGACTCTATATTTGGTGAGAGCCTTCTTGCCTCCTTTGGAGATTGGGGTAACCTTGACTATTCCCTGTTCGGCGTCTTTTGCTAAAGGGGCGTCCACTTCACCTTCTCCGTTAAGAACACCAGCGACCAATGCGGTGTATCTCTTCTCGATGTTGTTTCTCTCTTTGAACATCTCTTCTAATTCATGGAGTGCAGCATCGGTTTTTCCAAACACCACAAGTCCTGCGGTATTTCTATCTAAACGATGAGCTGGAGATGGAACGAAGATATGGTTATTTGGGTCGAACTCGCCTTTGAAGTAAAGGTAATCCAACACTTTTCTAGCTAAGGTGTTTCTTGTTTCGTTAGAATCGCCGATGACGAGGATTCCCGCTGGTTTATCAACGATCAAGACATTCTCTGATTCGTATACGATTCTATATGGGAAATCTTGCTTGATTGCTTCTCTTGGCTTTGCAAAGTCTGCCAATTGAGCGTCTGTGACGTAGATTCTAACCACATCCCCTTCATTGACCACGTGGTCTTTATGGACCCAATGGCCATTGACTTTAATGTCTTTTTTCCTAAAAGCCTTATATATAAAGCCTAAAGGTGCCTCAGTGAGGTATCTTTTCACGAACTTCTCGATTTTCTGTCCGGAGTTTTGTTTGTTGACAACTATTTCTTTCATACGAGGTAGATTATACCAATGCAAGATTGAAAAATCATTTTATAGATACTATAATCTTCAAGCCGTTAGAGAAAAGATGGCAAATCCTTTGGAGGAATACCCAAGAGGCCGAAGGGGTGGGCTTGGAAAGCTCATAGTCGGGTAACACTGAGCGAGGGTTCGAATCCCTCTTCCTCCGCCAAGTGCAATAAATCTCCCTGGATTGATTCCGGGGAGTTTTATTTTGTCCTCTTCTTCACGATAATAGAGGCCAATTTGTCCTCCTGCATCTTGCTCGATAGGCCAAAATGCAACACGTGCATCTAATGAATGTAACAAAAAAGCGGATCTTACGACCCGCTAGATTGTTTAGTGTCTTATTCAGCTGGTGTTGGTTCTTCAGCTGGGGTTGAAGCCACTTCCTGAGCGCCTTCAGTCTGGTTTTCGGTTGGTTTTGATGACTCCTGAATGATTTTCATTCTCTGAGCACGTCTCTCCGCTCTTTCCTGATCAGCATCGGACTTCTTCTCGAAGAAGTTCAATGAGATGACTGAGATGATTGCGCCAGCCAAGAGGAGGATTGTTCCGAACCAGCGATATGAAAGGTGGATCTTTGCAGTGAATGCAACTTCCGATGTAAGGATCCAGTTATCGCTATAGGAAACAGCCCAATGGCTTCCAATGATACCGAAGACTATGAATGTTAAGCCGGCCACAGCAAATAAGCTGGCGATAACAATCCATAGTTTTTCCCATGCACTTATTTTGGTAACTGACTTTGCCATTTAGTTCTCCTTATTGTGATTAATTAGATTAGTTTGCTGCTGGAGCCTGTCCTGCAGCTGCTGCCTGAGCCTGGACGTCTGCGATGAATTCCTGCATGAATGGATCGACGATTGCGTGGAAGTCCTGTTCGACTTCACGGACGAATCCTGCGATACCATCCTGGCATTCTCTGATAGCTTCACCCATGCCTTTGCCCATTGGGAGTGCACGTCTGCCTGTCATGTAGTGGACGAGGAGGTTGAGCTTATCTGCTGCGCCCCAATATCTTTCGTCTGTAAGGCGTGATGCATTCATGACTTCGTTGATTAATCTGACGATTTCGCTGATGTCGTTGCCGATGAATCTTGAAGCTGCTGTTTCAGCGCCATTAGCTTCTCTTCTTGCGTTGTTGTAATCGTTGAAGAGCTTGACTAAGTTCTGTGAAAGTGTGAGGAAGCAAACGCCGCGGTAGAATCTTTCTTCTGCGATAGCTGCCTTTTCTCCTGCTGCGACATCAAGGTTCTTTGATTTTGCGTCTGCGATGTAGCCGTTGATGAGTGATGCGACTGTTTCGTGAACTGGGATAACACCCTTGAAGATTGCGATGTGCTGAGCGTGGTCAACTCTTAATCCGTCGTTTGCGAGTTTGAGGATTGTTGAACCTTCGCCATAGACTGTCTCGTGGAATTCACGGATCTGTGCTTCGAACTTCTGTCCGTTTTCGCCATTGTTCTCGATGAATGACTTCAATGGAGTATTGTTGTCGAGTTCAGCGATGATTGCTGCTTTCTTTGTGTTGTAGACATTAACGTCATAGCTTTCTCTCTCAAGAGCATACTCGAGAGTGTCTCTGACCATTGACTGGTAGCGAACCAATGTTGCAAGTACTAAACAATTCTGATTCATAATTTTTCCTTCCTTAGAAATGTTTTAGAGGTAGATTACTTGTTCTCCTCAGATGGGTAGATATAGTCCTCTAAATTATAGAAACGCTTAACGATGTGCTTAGCGTGTTTCTTTACGTCGTCGTGGGCATGAGCCATGCAATAGCTCTCTTCTTTGAAGGCCTCGAACATGGAAATATCGTTTCCGGAGTCGCCGACAACTAACACATTATCCTTGTTTATCTGATTATAATCAAGATAATACGATATCGCGTTGCTCTTTGAGCATCCAAAAGGGGTGACTTCAATGCACTGGTTGGTCCAGGAGAACTCCGCTTTATCGCCGAACAATTTTCTGAGTTCCTTGTTGGCGGCATTTGCCTTGTTGCTGCCTAGCGGGGTGGCGGAGAAGAAGATCATGGCCTTCTCCACTTCTCCTTTTTCAAGCTCTTCACGATAAGCCTCGTTGTCCTTGACGATGACTTCCTTGTAGGAACCCTGCATACCCATATAAATCGGATAGAAGAGTTTGACCCATAAGGCTAGGCCTTCTTTAGGGAACACCATATTTCTATGCTTAGTGAAAAGAATGACGGTTCTCGTGTTGTAGCTCTTCGCGGTGAAATCAATGATTTCCTTGAGGGTTTCAGGCTCAAAAGAGGATTCCTTTATAGGGATTCCGTTCTGGTATATCGAAGCGCCGTTACAGCAGATATAGTCAACCTGGTGATTGATATATTCGCAAACCTTGTCGGCAAACATATGTCCTCTGCCTGTGACAAGAACTAGTTTTCCTCCATCCCTTACGAAGCGGTCAATGAAGTTCTTATTCTTGCCTGGGACCATCTTTCTTTTGGTCTTAGGATAAAAAAGAGTCCCATCAAGGTCGCTGAAAATAACTTTTTCCATGTGGTAAATTGTAAATGAATAATACTTTTAAGCAAGATAATTCTTATCTTACTCCGGTAATTCAACCGAAAGTTGGACCTTTTGAATGGTGAGTTGGTATGTTCTTGCGGTCAATTCGCTAGGCGATAAAGCCGAAACGAAATCGAATTCCTTGAGATTTCTAATGAAGAAGACGATGTCTGTTGATGTCTTCAGTTCTGCAAGGTTTTTGCGGGAAGAATCGTATTTTGCCTTCATTTCTGTTTCGTTGTACGGAATCTTCGAGACGATTGAGCGGAGTCTTGCTCTCACTAAACAAAGCTCATGTGGAGCGAACAGGAAATAGATGGTCACTCTATAACCTCTTTCTTTTGCTAATTTAACTAGTTTGACCTCATCAGAAGTGGATAAAGAGGACACACAATAGAAAGACATGCCCGATATGATGCCTTTATATAGATTATCTTCAGGCAAACCCTGGAGGAATGCGGTCTTGAAGACCTCGGCGAAGGTCTTCTTTCCTGAGGCTTCAGGTCCCGCGACGATGATCAGTTGCTTCTTCTCCTCATCCATTTGGGAACACCACCTTCTTGACGTTTTCCTTCGAATCGAGATATTCCTTTACTCCGTTCTTGTATTCTAGAACGATGTAGGAATCCTCAATATAGGCAATAGGAACCCCTGCTTTCCAGTTATCGATTCTTGAACGTCTTAACCCGTAATTCGCGCCGGTTTTGGTCAGACTCAAAAGATACTTCTTGTATTTAGGACTATCAACAGTGCCGAGATACTTGGTGGTAAGTTTGCCTTTAGTCCTATAGCAAAGATAGAAGTATTCTCTTCCTTGTATCGTTTTCTTGGTCAGGGATTTCTTCATGGGAGTATATTATCACGAAAAAGGGTCGTGTGGCTGTATTATTGGAAATAATCCATAAATGTATAGACACGATGAACCGATATGATATGATTCGTGTAACATCTTGTCTCAGCTCATATTCTAGGAGGTCTATCATGGATTCGTTTATCAAACAGGCAAATATTAATGCAAACGGTGAAGTGGCCATCCCTTCAGATGTTTTAGATGTGCTAGGGGCTAAACCTGGAGATTATCTATCGTTCACAGTCAATGAAAATCAAATCGTATTGGAAAAGTCATTGATTCGCGCTTTGAAAACCATTCAGGACGATATGGCTGGTGAAGCGGAAAAATCCGGTCTTCAGGACGAGCATGACGTTCAAAAATTACTGGAAGGAATATAAAAAGGGAGAACGAATCTCCCTCTAGTTTGGCGAATTGAATTAGGCCTTGAAGTTGTTCTCTGCCTCGAGAACGCCATAGCCTCCATCGTTTCTCTTGTATAAGACGCAGACTCTTTCATCGTCGATGTCATAGTACAAGAAGAATGAGTGGCCGATTGCCTCCATCTTCATGACTGCTGTATCAAGTGTCATTGGCTTGAGGTAGACAGACTTTGTTCTGACAACTTCCTCTGCATCCTCTTCCATCTCGTCTTCTTCGAGTTCTTCTAATGCGATTGATCTGCCGAGTGAGAGATCGCCCTTTCTTGACATTCTTGTCTTGAGTCTTCTCATCTGGTCTTCGAGCTTGTCGACTGCGAGGTCGATTCCAGCATAAAGATCAGCATCGACGACTTCTGTTCTGAAGTCCATTTCCTTTGTGAAGATTGTGACTTCCACTTTTGCGCCGACTTTGTAGCTTCTTACAACAACGCGGCAATCTACGTCCTCGTTGATGATGAAGTACTTGTCCATCCTAGCGAGCTTTTCTTCGACTACGTTCTGGATAGCGTCGGTGACTTCGATGTTTTTACCGATAATCTGATATTTCATATCTATGTCCTCCGGAGGGGGATACTCCCCTACTACACCCTTTATTCTAGCCAACAATTTCAAAAAGGAAAGCAATAGTTAAAAAGTGCCGATGTAGTCGACACTATTTTTTTAAAAAAGAAAAAATGTAACCTCTTACATCGATGGTTACATTTGTTCATTTTCTGCTTATTTTGCGAAGTATGCCTTAAGGGCTTCAACCTTATCAAGTCTCTCCCATGGGAGGTCAATATCTGGTCTGCCGAAGCATCCATAGTTGCAGGTATCCTGGTACTTGAAGTTTGGCGTTCTCATTGAGAATTGCTGGATTATAGCGCCTGGTCTACAGTCGAAGTATTCCTTGATTGCGCTCAAGATTTTATCATCCTCAACGTGAGCGGTCTTGAATGTTGATACCGAGATTGATAATGGCTCAGCAACTCCAATTGCGTAGCTAAGCTGGATTTCCATTCTATCTGCTGCACCTGCTGCAACGAGGTTCTTGGCGATGTATCTAGCATAATATGATGCTGATCTGTCGACTTTTGATGGGTCTTTGCCAGAGAATGCGCCACCACCGTGACGGCAATATCCGCCATAGGTATCGACGACTAGCTTTCTTCCGGTTAATCCCGTATCGCCTTTTGGTCCGCCGACTGCGAATCTTCCAGTTGGGTTGACCAAGAACTTGAAATCCGTATTCATGCCGAATCCCGCAACAACAGGAATCATGATGTTTTCGTGGATGTACTTGCGGAATTCCTCTAAATCCGCCTCTTCATCATGCTGACATGACATGAGGACTGTGTCCACTAATGGGTGAGTTGGGTCGGTATAGTCGATTGTGACCTGGGATTTCATATCAGGTCTAGCATGCTTGAATTCTCCTGATTTTCTCTTTGCCGTTGCGCTTCTTACGAGCTTATGGGCGATTGAGATTGCAAGAGGCATATATCCGTCTGATTCGTTTGTGGCATAGCCAAACATTATGCCCTGGTCTCCTGCTCCGTTGTTCAATGGGTCTTCTTTTTCTACACCCATTGCAATGTCTGGCGACTGGGTGTTGATCTTGACAAGAATCTTGCATGAATCCGCACCGATTCCATCTTCTGGCTTGTTGTAGCCAATCTTTCTTAACACGCCTCTAGCGATTGATTCGTAATCAACCACTCCGTCCATTGTGATTTCTCCGCCGATAAGGATGAATTCCTCTGTTGCGAATGTCTCGCATGCAACGTGTGCCTTTGGATCTTTTGCTAAGCAAGCATCAAGGATTGCGTCTGAAATCTGATCGCAAACCTTGTCTGGGTGTCCTTCTGAAACGGACTCACTGGTGAATAAGAACTTATTCTTCATATCTATAACTCCTTTAGACGAAAAATACCTCCCACATGGTGGAAGGCCTCATCTAAATAGCAATCCTGTCTAACATCGTTCCGGGGTGGGTCCGGCTTGGGACAAGCACTTACCTCTATAGAGGAGTTGCTAGCGGTTTTTCACAGTCCTTTTTAACCGCTTCTTGATGTTCGACTTTCTCGTCGTGGCATTATTGTAAGCCAGAACGCATTTAAATCAAGCAAAAAGAAAAGCGAATGCATTGGCATCCGCTGGTCTCTTATGCGTTCTTTGCGTTAAGCAATGCTCTAGCGAGCTGGTCTGGGCATGATGTTGGTCTTCCACCGCATCTAGTTCCTGCGAGGATTTCGATGACCTCATCAACGTCTCTTCCGGCTGCTAACTTAGCAACTCCTTGGGTGTTTCCGTTGCATCCGCCGATGAATTCAACGCTTTCGATGATGTTGTCTTCGAGGACGATGTTGATTCTGCGTGAGCAAACTCCCGTAGGTGTATATGAGTATTCTTTTCTCATTACTTGACGATTTCGCCGTAGATTGTTCCGGCTGCGCAAGCTGCGTTGCACTCATCTGTGTCGATGTGCATTGCAAGTGCGTATGTTTCGTGGACACGGATGACTGTGTCACCGAAGATTGTCTCTCTTCCTGTGCCTGAGACCTTGACGTTGACGATCTCTCCGTTTGTGACGCCGAATGCTTCTGCATCAGCTGGGGTCATGTGGATGTGTCTCTTAGCTGCGATTGCGCCTTCAGCCAATTCGACTTCGCCGCATGGGCCGACGAGCTTGACTGGAGCTGATCCCTTTGTGTCGCCTGATTCTCTTACTGGGACGACAACGCCGATTGCTCTAGCGTCTGATAATGATAATTCGACCTGATCTGCTTTTCTTGTTGGGCCGAGGATTGAGCATGCGAGCTGTCCTTTTGGTCCGACGACTGTGACCTTCTGTCCTGAAGCGAACTGTCCAGGCTGTGAAAGCATCTTCTTGACTGTCAATTCAGCATCTGCGCCGAATAATGTCTTGAGGGTTGCATCTGTGACGTGGACGTGACGTGCTGATGTCTCAACGATGAATTTTAATTCTGCCATTTTGGTAATCTCCTATTTGAATCCGGAGATATTATAGACCACTAAATTGCGGGGACAAATACGCATTTTTGCGAAAAGATTATTTTTCGCTAACACTTCTTTATTAATAAAGGTTAAACTTGCCTCAAAGGAGGTAACAGCCATGTTAAACGAAGAAGAAATCAAAGAAGAAAAAGTCGAAGAGACAGAACAGATTAGGGATGTTCCTCCTAGTGAACCTGTCATCTTAGATGACGATGATCCAATCGTCCCAGATCAGGAGACCATCGAGGCCGCTGATGAAACCGTCGAAGAGACAGTCGACATCGAAGAGGTCACAAAAGAACAATTAGAAGCTGCGATCAATGCAAGAGACAAGAAAGAGCTTGTCAGAATCTTCGAAGAGGTTCCTGACATCGATATCGCAGAAGCTTGCGATGAGATTGAGGTCACCACTTTAATCAGACTTTTCAGAATGATGAAGGCTGAGATGACGGCGGAATTGTTCGAGGAGTTATCCCAGGACAAGAAAGAGGAACTCATCCGCGGCATGACCGACAAAGAACTTGTCGCAGTCATCAACGAGCAGTACGCAGACGACATCGCTGACGTTGTCGGCGATATGCCAGCTAACCTCGCTATGAGAGTCCTCAAGGCGGCAGACAAGGAAATGCGTGCCTCCATCAACCAGTTATTAAAATATAAAGAAGATACTGCCGGAGCGGTCATGACTACCGAGTTCCTCGAGTTCAGAGGCGACATGGATGTCAAGTCAACCATCCAGCAGATTCGTTCAAAAGGTAAGGATGCGGAAACCATCTATACCATTTTCGTTAGAGATCCACAGAGAAAATTCATCGGTATGGTCAACTTAGACGATCTCATCTTCGCTAAAGAAGACGAGAAACTCGAGGACATCATGAGCGTGGATATCCCAACAGTTCAGGCAAATACCGACAAAGAGGAAGTCGCTAACTTATTCAGACGTTATAACGACATGAAGGCCTTGGCGGTCTTAAACGACGAAGATCGACTCGTCGGTGTTGTCACAGTCGACGACGCTATCGACGTCATGGTCGAAGAGACAACCGAGGATATCGAATCCATGAACAAGGTCGGTACATTAGAGGATTCATACCTCGAAACAAAGCCTTGGGACATGGCAAAGAAATGCTTCCCATGGCTTATCATCCTTATGGTCTTAGGAACATTCTCGTCAATGGTTCTCTCAAGACTTGAAGACACTCTTGGAACACTTGCAGTCTTAACGGCATTCATCACAGTCCTCATGGATACAGGCGGTAACTCAGGAGGCCAGACCATCGCTCTCATGATCCGCGGTCTCTCACTTAGAGAATTCGGCCCTAGCGACTTCGGAAAGATCATCTGGAAGGAAATCAGATCATCGCTCATCACCGCTGCAATCGTTGGAGCGTTTGGCATGATTTGGTTCACAATGGAACAAATGACCGGAATCGTTATCAACAGCCACGCGGTTGATGCAGTCATCGCGATGAAGGGACTTGATGCCGATGCGCTTGTCACATTGTGGCAAGGAAACATCTGGAGCTGGACATTCTTCAAGCCAGTTCTCATTGTTTCTGCGGCGGTTTCCATCACATTATTCGCTGGAATCATCTTCTCAAAGGTCTTGGCAATCGTCTTGCCACTCGTCACTGCCGCTCTTAAAAAAGACCCAGCTGTCATTGCTCAGCCAATCCTTACAACCATCATTGACGTATCGTCATTGCTCTTGTTCTTCGCAATCGCACAATTACTTGTATTCCCAATCTTGGGTTTATAAATAAAAGTGTTGCCATTCTCTTGGAGTGTGCATATAATACACTTCGCCGCGGGGATGGCGAAATGGTAAACGCGTACGTTTGAGGGGCGTATGGAGAGATCCTTGTGAGTTCGAGTCTCATTTCCCGCACCATCAGAAATCAAAGCTCGGGTATCCGGGCTTTTTTCGTTGCCAATGCGCTTGTATATGTGAATAAAGCATTGGTTTTGTTATCATTTAACTATATTCGGAGGATAGATATGAGAAAGAGAGTCGTTCCACTAGCCGTCATCGCATTAGGATTGCTTGCATCTTGTGGCAAGGTGTATAGCAGTGTCACAGCCGGAGACGGTGATTTTTCATTCTCCTTCAATGAATACAAAGACATTGATATCCACACCGATTTGCAGAACCAATATCTTAACGATTCGATAGAGTCTGTTGAGACATACGCAAGAGGATATGAAGAGGTCTCGAAGCCAAATGATTTAGAAATCACTTGGGAATTCAAAACCTTCGATTCAAAAAGAGTCAGCTTGTACACATTCTACCTAAGCGAATCCGAGGATATGATTAATCCGCTCGTATATGAGTATGATGATACGACTGCAACATTAAGCAACCTTAAGGTTGGAACGACTTACTACTATCAAATTGAGGCTGAGGCAGGCAATCATAAATATAAGAGCACCGTGCAGTCATTCAATACATTATCCACCACCCCTAGAAACCTTGATATCGGAGGAGTTACCAACGCAAGAGATATGGGCGGATATACAACAAGCGACGGAAAGCACGTAAAGCAGAACATGGTCATCAGAAGTGGCCAGTTCAATGAGAGATACACCGATTCTTTAACACCCACCATCAGCGGTAAGGGAAAGGAATTCTTAAGAGATGTGGTCGGAATAAGGACTGAACTAGACCTAAGAACCGTCGATGATGGAGAAACCGGGCACATGGAACACTTGGGGAAATCCTTGATCGGCAATGACGTCAAATACGTCTCGTTGCCTTTGGAAAACGAAATTTCAAAAACTCACATAAACGAGAAGGAGCAATTCAAGAATATCTTTAAGGTATTCGCGGATGAGAAATCATATCCAATCGTCTTCCACTGCGCGATTGGAACGGATAGAACCGGGGTCACTGCATACTTCCTCGGAGCGTTACTCGGCTTGGACCACGATACGTTATGTAGAGATTACCTCTTCTCCAACTTCGGACTTATCAACGGCACAAGAAACCTCGACAATCCAAAGATTTATAATAAATATCTTATGGGATTAGAAGGTGCCACATTAAAAGAAAAGACATACAACTACTTCCTGGATATCGGCATGACATCCTCTGAGTTGGACAATATCAGAAGTATTCTTCTATATTAATAAAAACGCCAGTTTCGCTGAGATTCTGGCGTTTTTTTACTAGATTATCTTCTTTCCTTTGCAGTATTTTGCAACGATTAATGATTCATCCCCTAAGTACAAAAGCCTTTCGATTCTTTCTTCTGGCGAGTCATTCAAAAGGGTTTTTATTTTGCTGTCATCAACAACAACACAGTCGAATTCATATCCTTTTTCTAATGAGCCAACGTGTCCGAAGAATTCTCCTCCACCTCTAGTGAGCATATAGAATGCGTCTTTTGAATCTAGAGATCTAAGATTCATATCGATGCATCTACGGTAGAGCTTAGATACTTGAATTGATTGCCTTGCCGCTCTAAGAAGGGAGAGTGATGATCCGCCTCCAACATCCGAGCCAAGGCCAACCCTGATGCCCATATCTAGATATTTTGAAATTGGAGCAATTCCACTTGTGACATTCATGTTCGATTCAGGGCAGTGAGCGACAAATATGCCTCTATCTTTCAGTAACTTGATTTCTTCTTCGTTGTTATGAACGCAGTGGGCCATGATGCAGTCGTGATCTAAACCGAACATATCGAATTTAATGTACCCACCACTATAGTGGTCAACGTCCTTTTCTATCTCCATTACAAACTGGATTTCTAGAGGATTCTCATCCAAATGACTCTGCGATTTTAGATTGTATTTCTTTCTTAATTCGGACAATCCAGCCATAAGTTCATCCGAACAAGTAGGCAGGAATCTAGGTGTGATTATTGGGTATGTATTATCAAACAGCTGTGATTCCACTATCCACTGCTCGGTATCTTTTAGTGCTTCTTCAACAGACGCCTGACGATAATAATCCGGTGAATTCCTATCCATCTCAACAAGGCCAACATATGTTGAAAGCCCACTCTTCTCAAGGAGTTTCATGAGGATTCTGGTACCTTCTCTATGGATTGTTGCGAAAATAGAAGCTCTAGTTGTGTATCCGTTTTTCAATTCGTCGACAAACATCTTATACGCTTTCTTGGCATAGGTGTTGTTCCCGTATTTTCTCTCTTCCTTGAATGCGTATTTCTCAAGCCATTCCATTAGTTCGACATCCATACCGGTTCCTCTATATTGATATTGAGGTGCGTGTACATGTAAATCTGAGAATCCTGGAATGATGAGCTTTCCTTTGTAGTCTATTAACTCATAATCCTTATATTTCTTAGGTATACGCTTAAAGATACCCAATGATTTATATCCATCGGACACGAGATATGAGTTCTTGTTGACATTTAAAGACTTGTCTTGGTTTGAGAAGATGATGTCTCCTCTGATGATAAACGGCTTATTCATGGTCTCAGTATAGCATTTCTAAAAGAAAAGTGCCATTCGGCACATTCTTATTTATCGAGGAGCGATTTTAAAGCCTCATAGGTTTCAACGCTCAAATCATGCTCGATCTTGCAGGCATCTTCTTTTGCGATTTTCTCATCTACGCCTAACTTGATGAATAATGCGGATAACGTCTGATGTCTTTCGTACATCTTCTTCGCAACATCAAGTCCGGATTCAGTCAAATGAATATGGTCATCGTCATCAAAAGTGATATAGCCATTTTCTCTCAGCTTCTTCATTGCAACAGATACGGACGGCTTGGAGAAACCAAGCTCTTTAGCAACGTCGATAGAACGGACATAGCCCTTCTCCTCCTGAATCATCAGGATTCTCTCTAAATAATCTTCGCTTGATTCGTATAACTGCATAAAGATACCTCTATCCATAAGGATAAAACTATTCTCCTAGTATTTCCATATTTTTACTAGTTAGTTAATTCTAACATAAATTAGTTGTATCTAACTTATAAATGATTATAATTACGGAGTTAGCATCGTCTAACTGAAAGGAGAAACCACTATGCCAATCATCATGGCTCCTGTTGATCAGGAGGTAAGAATCGTAAGGATAATCGCGGATGAAAAGACCAAGAAGCACCTAGAAAACCTAGGAATTACGTTGAATTCCACCGTGACTGTCTTAAGCGTCCAATCTGGCGGGGTAATCCTTAAAGTCAAAGACGGTAGGCTTGCTTTGGATGCTTCTTTATCAAGGAAGATATTCATCGCTTAAGCTCAAAACATTAAGGAAGGAAATTGGAAATGCTAAAGAAATTATCAGAATTGCACGTAGGCGAGACTGGCCTAATTAAAAGCGTGCAAGGCGAAGGCAGGATCAGAAGGCGTCTATTCGATATGGGCGTGACGCCTAACACCACCGTTTACCTTCGCAAGGTCGCTCCGATGGGCGATCCAGTCGAAATCACAATCAGAGGATACGAATTGTCTCTTAGAAAAGACGAAGCCCAATACATCCTTGTTGAGGTAGGAGGTTAACTATGAAGAAATTCGCATTAGCTGGCAATCCTAACTCAGGAAAGACCACATTATTCAACGCCTTGACTGGCTCCACCGCCCATACTGGCAACTGGCCAGGAGTCACGGTTGATAAGAGAGAAGGCGTTTATAAGAAAGGCAATGAAGACGTATCAATCGTCGACTTGCCAGGCATCTATTCTCTTTCCCCATATACGCCTGAAGAAGTCGTATCTCGTAATTTCATCATAGATGAGAAACCAGATTGCGTCATAAACATCGTCGATGCTACGAACCTAGAAAGAAACCTCTATCTCACCACCCAAATCATGGAGATGGACATCCCTTTAGTCGTTGCGTTGAACATGATGGACGCCGTAAAGAAGAATGGCGACAGCATCAATGTTGACGACTTGTCTCGAAGACTTGGAGTTCCTGTTGTCAGCATCTCCGCACTAAAAGGAGAAGGCATTAAGGAGTTGATGGAGAAAGCAATAGAAGCATCCAAGACTCCAAGAAAAGGGAACACGGTGCTTGAGGATAGCAACCTCCACCACTTGATCAACGATGTCAAAATCGCTTTTGAAGGGATGGGAGTAGATAATCCTCTATTCCATGCGGTTAAGCTTGTTGAGAACGATGAAATAGAAATCGATAACCATAAAGACTTGGTCAAAATGGTGGACGCCTTCAAAGCAACGTTCACCGATGAAGTATTCGGAGATGATTTTGAGGCTTTGGTATCGGATGCAAGATACAGTTACATCTCAAATCATTTCTCTACAGTTGTCAGCAAAAAATCCGCAAAACAGGAAGAAAAGCTTACAAAATCCGACAAAATAGATAAAGTTATGACCCATAGATGGTGGGGAATCCCAATCTTCATCGCAATCATGTTTGTCATCTTCCACTTCACGTTTGCCGAAGACTTCCTCTTCATGGGGACAATCGCAAATTGGTTCGGAAGCGAAGCCGGATTGAATATTCAAAATGTCGGTGTCATCAACTTCTTTACCGGTATGGGGGCTGAAATAGATGAGATAACGGGCGAGGTTGCCGCCTTAGAAGGCATTCCATCGCTTGGTGTCTTCCTTCAATCTTGGTTCGGGTTCTTGACCGGATCGCTTATGGATGGCGCCAACGCGTTATTCGATATGGCAGGCGCATCCGAGACTTGGTACTGCTCATTAATCGTCGATGGATTATTAAATGGCCTTGATGCGGTTTGCAGTTTCATTCCTCAGATTATGATGCTCTTCTTGTTCATGGCGATCCTAGAAGACTCAGGATATATGGCACGTGTTGCCTTCATCCTTGATAGAGCATTCAGAAAATTCGGTTTATCAGGAAAAGCATTCATCCCAATGCTTACTGGATTTGGTTGTTCAGTCCCTGCAATCATGGCCACTAGAACGCTTGAAGATCAAAAAGAGAAGAACAGAACAATCAGATTGATCACCTGTTTCTCTTGCGGTGCGAAGGCTCCAATCTGGACCTTACTTGCCGCCGTTATTGGAGCATTAGGCCTCCACTATGCCGACATATTCGTATTCTCCATGTACGTTGGCGGTATCTTCTTGGCGGTTATCCTTGCCATATTCATGAGATTATTCGACAAAGAACAGTACGTCTCTCCATTTATTATGGAATTGCCTCAATATCACATGCCTCAGCCTAGAAACGTCGGTGCTCACCTTTGGGAAAAGCTTAAGCACTATGTCATCAAGGCTGGAACCATTATCGCTGCCTCTCTCGTAGTCATTTGGTTCTTGCAGTCATTCGGCGTTGAAAACGGAACATTCTGCATGGTCGAGGACATGGGCAATTCGCTTATCGGCTATGTTGGCAAGGCATTAGCATATGTCTTCCACCCAACGGGATGGGCAATGGGCGAAGATGGCTGGAAATATGTCGTTTCATCGCTGACTGGATTGGTCGCAAAGGAAGATGTTGTCGGAACGATGGCACTTCTCTTCTCAAGCGGAGACGAAGGTGCATTGGCAGAATCAATTGCACTATCCGGTTCAATCACTGGTGCAGGAATCTATGCGTTCGCGGTATTCAATCTCCTTACATTCCCATGCATGGCCGCAATTTCAACTGCATATGCTGAACAGACCAGAAAAGAATTCGTTAAGACGATGTTGTTCTGGATCATCATCTCCTATGTGTTATCAGGTGTCGTGTTCTGGGTTGGAAGACTCTACGAAATCGCTTGGTGGGGTGGATTGCTCTTCACTCTATTCGGCTTAGCGTTCATCGTTGTTGTGGCCTACATCGTCATGTCCAGGAACAAGGAGACCTCAAAAGGCGCATAAGCATGGAATGGTTTGAATATCTATTCATCCTGTTGGCGTTGTTGATTGTGCTCAATCCACTCATAATCGTCCTAGTGAAGAAGAAAAGGAAGAAGCCTATACACTGCTGCAGCGGATGTGATAATGGGAATTGTTCAAAGTGCAATTCACTTGTAGATGAATACCACAAGTCATGCTGTTGCAACAAAGGAAGTCACTCTTAATGAGTGGCTTTTTCTTTTGAATATCGCTATACTTCTTCCGTTATGGCATTACTCGAATTAACGGACATCGAATTTAACTACTCAGACAAGGAGCTCTACAAGAAGGCTAACATGAAGGTAAACCTTGGGGAGCACTGCTGCCTTGTTGGAGTGAATGGCTGTGGCAAGACCACTATTTTGTCTATGATCGTCGGCGATATAACCCCTGATTCAGGAAAGGTGTCTTGGACCAATGGAGTTACTTATTCATATTTAGACCAGCAGTTAAAAGTCCAGCAGGATATGCCTGTTGAAGACTACCTTTATGGTGTTTACAAACATCTTTTCGCTAAAGAGAAACAGATGGAAGAACTATATGAAAAGGCTGCATATTCCGATGATTTTGAGAAAATCCTCGCAAAAGCACAGAGACTTCAAGACGAACTAGAGCAAGCAGACTTCTACTCTTTACAGGAAAAGGTTGGCCGTATCAGTGATGGACTTGGCTTTGATAGAACTCATTTAGATATGCCTCTTCACGAGCTTTCAGGCGGTCAAAGAGAGAAGGCCTATATCGCGAAGATGTTGCTCGAGGAAAAAGATGTTTTAATAATGGACGAGCCAACAAACTTCTTGGATCAGTCCCAAGTTGCTTGGCTAGCTTCATACCTCAACTCATACCCAAACGCATTCTTAGTCGTCTCTCACGACCAAGAATTCTTAAAGAAAATCGCAAATGTCGTCTTCGTTTTAGAAAACGGCACCATCACAAGATACAAAGGTGACTTCGAACACTACCTCGTCCAACACGAAATCGACAAAGAGCAGTACCAGAAGAATTACGAAGCTCAGCAAAGATACATCAAGAAGGAAGAGGAATTCATCGCTAAACATATCGTTAGAGCAACATCCGCTAAAGCGGCTAAATCGCATAGAGCAAGGCTTGCTCACTTAGATGTTATGGATGCTCCAGGCAAAGAGGAAGGCTTCGTCCGTTTCTCATTCCCATTCACCCATGATGTTGGAGAAAAGCCATTGATTGTTGAAGAATTATCAATCGGATATAAGGGCAAACCACTTCTTGATCCAATCAGTTTTATCCTCAATAAAGGCGAAAAGATTGCAATTCTTGGCCAAAATGGCGTTGGAAAGACCACTTTTCTCAAATCAATTTTAGACATCATCCCTACAATCGATGGCGAATTCAGATGGCTCGAAGGAACTGTTATCAACTACTATAGTCAGGACGAGAGAATTGATATGTCTCTTACCCCATTCCAATTCCTCCACTCCCACTACCCAGATTTAAACAATACCCAGATTAGAACTGCGCTCGGAAACTGCGGGGTCAGAAAAGACTTAGCATTGCGCCCTATGAGCGAACTCTCCGGAGGCGAAGTAACAAAGACAAGATTTGCTTTAATGACTCTCAAGAAAGCTAACTTCCTCGTATTGGACGAACCCACAAACCACCTAGACCAGAAGGCCAAGGACGCATTGTTTGATGCAGTTGAGAGATTCCCTGGCGCTGTCATCATCGTCTCCCACGAAAAAGACTTCTACGATGGATTGGTTGATTACGAGTTATTCTTCTAGTATCCATCGGCCTAATTTGACAATTAATAAGTATGAAATTATACTTATTTGCTGAAGTTATTTTCAGCAGAGGTATTTATTATGGCCAAACCAATTGTTGCAATTCTTTATGATTTTGATTCCACGTTAGCAAAGAAGGACATGCAGGATTTCGGATTCGTCCCTGCATTAGGAATGACCCCAGCTGAATTCTGGGCAAAAACAGGAGAATTCTCTGCAAAAACCGGTGCAGATAGAATCCTCTCATACCTCTATGTCATGAAGAAAGCCGCTGAAGAAAAAGGCATCAAGATGACAAAGGAATGGCTCAATGAGATGGGAAAAAACATCAAGTTCTTCCCAGGAGTTGAGACTTGGTTCCAAAGAATTAACGACTATGGCAAAGCTCATGGTCTCCAGGTTGAACATTACTTAATCTCTTCTGGCAACAAAGAAATCGTCGATGGCTGCGCTATCGCAAAGGAATTCACCAAGATGTACGCTTGCGAATACCTATTCGATGAAAATGGAGAGATCTATTGGCCAAAGCTTACAATCAACTTCACCCAGAAGACGCAGTACTTCTTCCGCATAGCAAAAGGAGTAACCGACGTCTCCGATGACCAAGGTCTAAACGAAAAGACACCAAATAAGAGAATCCCATATTCAAACATCATCTATATCGGTGATGGAATGACAGACGTTCCTGCAATGATTCTTGCCAAGAACAACGGAGGTAAATCAATCGCCGTATATAAGCAGGGATGCAAGGAGAAAGTCGCTCCACTTTATAACGAAGGCAGAGTCAACTACATGGCATTCGCCGACTATAGAGAAGGCAAGCAACTCGAAAAGCTTATGAAGCTCATCATTAAGGGAATCGAGATTGCCGAGGAACTCGGAAAGCACGAAAACAAAGAGAAGCCACAGGACTAGAAAACTGTGGTTTTTTGTATTTCATAACAAATAGGTTTATAATGTTGGGCATTAGGAGGAGAACTTTATGGAAAATAACGTCTCTCAAACATGGAAGTGTCCTAAGTGCGGAGAAGAAGGAAATACCGAAAAATTCTGCACAAAATGCGGCGCTCCAAAACCAGCTGACAAAAAGCAAAGAGCCAGCGCTGAAAGAGTGTTCAACGCAATTCTCTCAGTCGTGATGATCATCTTCTTTGCAACAGCTCTCATCTACATCATCACCCCAGTAATTAGAGTCGGCGGAAATGAAGTCGGCGGCTACTACTTCTTGTGGGAAGCATGGCCACACATCAACAACCTCCGCCATCAAGGCGTCTCGGATGCTCAGGTAACAATCGAGATGACAAAGACCATCATTGGTTTAGTGGCATTCTTAGCTGCAACTGTAGTTGTATATTTCTACGCAATTCGCGGACTTATCAACTCAATCTTGGTTCTTAAGAAAGGGCAGGAAATCAAATACGCTAAGAACTTGGCTATCGTCACATTGACAACCCTCATCTACTACGGAATCGTCTTCTCCCTCTACTTCGAAGAAGGCGAAACACCAAGCATTTACTCATCAAATGGAGGTGGCAAGATTTACGCTATCTTCTCGATGATCATTGTTCTTCTTGCCTTACTCATCGGTTCATTCGTACTCGGAATCGCTAAGAAAGACGGAGGAAAGATTGCAACTTCTGCTATCAGATTCGTCTCAGGAGTCTTCGGAATCTCCGGTGTCTGCACCGCTATGAGAGGCGCACTCAATATGGCTAAGTCATATAACAACACCACAAACGCATTCTTGCTCTCAGCAATCAAGCAGATCGTCACAGGCCAGGCAACAGGCTTAACCGGCGAAATGGTCTCAGGAATCATGTTCTTGGTCGTCGGAATCATCATCATCTTAGCAGTCATTGCCGGTTCGATCTCAGTCGGTACGGGATACGCATCCTTAGTCAAATCAGAAAAGAATTCTAAGATCTCATTCATCGCTGGATTCGCATCTGCTGGATTAATCGTCGCATCACTCGTCACCGCAAGCGTATTCATCACACTCATCGACTTCGGCGCAGCTGTTGCAACAGTAAATGGCTCACTTGCTACAGCATTGACATTCTCACTCATCGCTTCAGTTGGACTTGTCGTTGCTAACTTGCTCGAGAAGAACTAAACAAAAACATCAAAAGGGAAGCATGAAAACGCTTCTCTTTTTCTTTTGCTATCTTATAGACAGCAAAATAAAGTGATACACTATTCTAGATGTGTAATTCGGCAGGAAATAAGGTAATCGGGGTCATCTTGATGGGTGGCTCTGGGGTAAGGTTTGGAGGAGATACTCCAAAGCAATACGTCATGGCAAGAGGCCAAGAGCTTTTCTTGCACGTTGCTAAGGCATTCGAAAGCAATGAAATAATCGATGAGGTTGTGTTTGTTGCAAAGATCGATTACTTCCCTCTAATCGGACAGATATTGAATAGGGTTGGATATTCCAAGAAATACTCCTACGCAATATCCGGAGAAACTAGAGAAGAGAGCGCATATAACGCCATAAAGGCAATCAGCGAAAAAGAAGACAAGAATACGATTGTCTTGATCACCGATGCTGATAGACCTCATAGCGGTAAATACATCACCCCTATGGTCAAGAAGATAGAAGAGGCGGGATTCGCAGTCGTTGCATTCCCTGTCACCGATTCGCTTGCCGTGTCAATGGACGGAGATAGAATCGTCTCCTACCAGGATAGAAGTCACGCTATACTCCTTGCTACGCCTCAAGGAGGAAGATTATTCATCCTCAAGAGTGCGATGGATAAAGCAAAAGACCATTTAGGAGATTACACAGATGAAGGTTCGTTGGTGTTGAACGAGCTTCATATGGCCCCTGCTATTGTAAAAGGCAATTCGGGAAACTATAAAATCAACACGATTGACGATATGAAAAGATTCGAGGAGGAAAGCGCATGAGCCATTCACAAGTAGGCGATATCATCGAGGGCACAGTCGTTAGAGTATACCCAAAATATGCCATCCTTCTATTCGATGATGAAGAGACTGGGTTACTCCACATTTCGGAATTATCTAACAGTTATGTAAGAAATTTTGCCGGTTATGTACAAGTTGGCAACATTTACAAGGTAAAAGTGATAGACTACGACCCGGAAAAAGACTTCATGAAGGTTTCTCTAAAAGGAGTAACCTCGCAGGAAAGAAAGAAACCACTAAGAAAAAAGAAAATCAACGAGGAAGACATCTCATTCGCAGAATTGGAGAAAAAGCTTCCTGAATGGATTAAAGAAGAGAACGGAGACTAAAACAATGGCAGTTGTTGTTACAAACTTGGATCACTTAGTAAAAAAGATAGATCCAGCAAGATATCAGGATAGAGTCGAGAAAATCGACAAGATGATCAGAGAAGGAACCGGAGCAGGTTCTGACTTCTTAGGTTGGGTTGACCATCCAGTCAACTACGACAAGGAAGAATTAGCATTAATCAAGGAAAAGGCTCAGTATGTTAGAGATAACTACGAAGCACTTGTCGTTTGCGGTATCGGCGGTTCATATTTAGGCGCTAGAGCTGCAATCGAGGCAATCAATGGAGTATTCAACCACGATAAAGTCGAAATGATTTGGCTCGGCATGAACCTAGATCCATGCTATCTCTCACAGGTCTTAGATTACCTCAAGACAAAGAAGTTCGCAGTCAACGTCATTTCAAAGTCAGGTACCACCACTGAAACTGCAATCGCATTCAGATTGGTTAAGGATTTGCTTGAAAAGAGAGACGGCAAAGAAGCAGCTAGAAAGGCAATCTTTGCAACAACCGATAAAGAGAAAGGCGCACTCCTTACACTCGCTAAGAAGGAAGGCTACACAACATTCGTCCTCCCATCAAACATCGGTGGCAGATTCTCAGTCCAGACCGCAGTTGGATTATTCCCAATCGCTTGTGCTGGCATCGACCCTCAGGAAATTCTTGAAGGTTCAGCAGAAGCTAGATTAGACGCAATGGAGAAGGACATCATGAAGAACGAAGCATACAAGTATGCTGTTGCTCGTCACATCATCTACGCTCGTGAGCACAAGAACGTTGAATTCTTCATCACTTATGGTCCAAACGTCCGCCAGTTATCAGAATGGTGGAAGCAGCTTTATGGCGAATCCGAAGGAAAGGATGGAAAGTCACTCCTCCCATCATCCGCAACATTCACAACAGACTTACACTCATTAGGTCAGTACATCCAGGATGGAAGCTCAGTATTCTTTGAGACAGTTCTCCACTTCGTCAATCATAGACATGATGTCACAATCGGGCATGATGACGACAACCTCGATGGTCTTAACTACCTCGAAGGCAAGACAGTCTCATACGTCCAGGAAAAGGCATATGAAGGCACATTAGCAGCTCATAGCATCGACGGCCACAGATCAAACATCGTCCTCGACGTCGAGAAGATGTCTGCTCATAACTTAGGATACCTCTTCTACTTCTTCGAAATCGCTTGCGCAATGTCTGCATACCTCAATGGAGTCAACCCATTCGACCAGCCAGGAGTTGAAGTTTACAAGAAGAACATGTTCCATCTTCTTGGTAAGCCTGGATTCTAATACCAAATCAAATTAGCGGCGTGAAATATCGTCGCTTTTTATATCTATATTTATATAAAGAAAAATCCACTTCTAATGAAATGGATCGTCTTTGTTCACAAAATCTGATAAAGGGTCTTCTTTTGGAGCATCGTTACTAGACGTCTCAGACATCAGTCTCACTCTATTTATTATCCTTCTTCTCCAGATGGCATTTAGGATGATTCCTGCCACCATAACATCAAGCGGGAAGCCGGCAAGCACAGCGATCAAGTTTCCAATAGCATACAAGCCTTCATTATCTTCAAGAACGCCTGCGGTTTCATAATACACGGCAAGCATGAAAAGAATGCCGCCCAAAACGGCTCCGACGATAATCATAGTCTTCCAAATTCTTAGTTGGCTATTTAATTTTTCAATGTCCTTGCGATAGTCCATAACCTGCCCCCTTATATATTATTATAAATAATAAGGAAATAATGACACATTAGAAAAAACTTTAAATTAAGTCTTTTATTTGATTGACGGCTTAACTTCATAATGATATATTATTTCACGCACGTTTAGGAGGCGTTTCCGCGGATGCTTAGCTCAGCGGGAGAGCATCGCCCTTACAAGGCGGGGGTCATAGGTTCGAACCCTATAGCATCCACCAGCCTCGTGGAGGATAAACGTGTGGCAAAAAATGGGCGAATAGCGAAGTGGCCAAACGCGGCAGACTGTAAATCTGTTCCTTCGGGTTCGGTGGTTCGAATCCATCTTCGCCCACCACCCTTTTGGGGTGTCGCCAAGTGGTTAAGGCAACAGACTTTGACTCTGTTACGCACTGGTTCGAATCCAGTTACCCCAGCCATGCATCCTCCGTTAGCTCAGTGGTAGAGCACTTGACTTTTAATCAAGGGGTCGACGGTTCGAGCCCGTCACGGGGGACCATCGAATTATGCCCGGGTGGCGAAATGGTAGACGCAAGGGACTTAAAATCCCTCGGTAGCAATACCATACCGGTTCGAGTCCGGTCCCGGGCACCAACAATAAAATCATAGGTCTGAGAAATCAGGCCTTTTTTTCATGCGAATTTTGGTAATTATCGTTAATTGCGTTTTTTAATTTTCATTCCAATACGATCCACTATCGCTTTAACACCTATGGATATGATGATTACAAGTTGGGTAAAAGGCGTGAATGGACCTATCCACCAAAGCCACATAAATGATCCGATGCCAAAACACCAGTTTCTTGCAGATTCATTTGCCCATAATATCAATCCCGCTAGATAAAATCCCCATACGGAACTCGACACAATTAAAAATACGATGATAAAGATGATGAGGAACTTCCAATCGTGGATAGACATCCAAGCCCATCTAAAAGGCCAGGTAGTCAAATACCAGCACCACTTCCAAAACCTTTTCCATCTGGAGGTTTCTTCTTTTATCTCTTTTTTCCTTCTCTCTTTGCCCTCATTATAGGCATCAAGAGCTTCCTTGGCCCTGTTTCTCTTCTCTTTTTTCACGAACATATTCTATCAATAGAATAATAATGTTGCACATTTACTAGTTTCTAATGCTACAATTAGCGCATGAAATTTTTAAAGAAGTTATTGATATCACTTATTGTGATAGTTGTTCTAGCAGCGGCAGCGGTCGCAACACTCTATGTCTTGATTTACGATGACCAGACAGCAGGATTCAAAAACATCGAAGGCGGTTTCGATATTTCCCACCACCTCGCAGGTTCTGTCTACGATTCTCTTGATAACATCAAGACATCAAATTACGAAGACAATAAGCTCAGCGTCACAATCACACCTGACCAGCTTAATGCCTTCATCATCCAGACAGTTCAGACCAAGATCCCTGAATTCCCAGAGACACAGAATTACATGGCTAAGGCTGGAGATGCAGTCCTTGATAGCGTATATGTCGTCGGAGAAGGTGAGAATTTATCAATCTACGCCTGCGTAAGATACGGAAACATCATCAAAACATCCGCAAAAATCTCAGCAGGATTCTCAATCACTGAAGGAAACAAACTCAACTTCAAAATCGATAGGGTCAAGCTCGGCAAATACCTCGGTATCTCCCCAGCTAGAGTTACAAGCATGCTCAACGGATTCCTCCCATCATCAACAGAATCAGTTCTTCCTGGCCTTGATTTGCAAACCATGACATACACCCTCGACTTGAACAAAATCATTGAGGACAACGTCAACGAACCATTCGTCAGAGACTTGCTCCGTGCCCTTGATTTCGATGCCGGAATCGTCGATGGTGATATTTACTTGAACATCGCAACTGACAAGATCTTCACAGGCCACAGAACACCAAAAGTCGGAAATGCAGAAGGAATCGGAGATATCGCAACACTTGCAACGCAGGCAATCTTGGCAGGCAAGACATCAATCGACCTTGAATTAACGGAAAGCCAGTTCAATGCACTTGCGGCAAAGGACTTATCGGAAGGCATTGCACAGTTCCACCCAGAATTCGAATTCAGCGGATACAAATTCGATTTCGGAATCAGCGACCCATACTACATCATCAACAAGGCTGAGGTCGAAACATCATTCATCCTCAACGGAGTTGAGTCAGATGCTTGCTTCTATGCTGATTTGAACCCAATCTACAACGAAGCCCACACCGAAATCGTCACAGTCGACATCACCGCAAATATCGCATCTGTCGGCGAAATGAAATTCTCAGGTCTTGATGACTTCTCATTCCACTTCACAGTCGAGGCAAACAGCCTTACAAACGGATTGGCAAAAATCAAGAAACTCGATATCGATAAAGAAAACTCGAAGGTTTCCCTCGAGTTAGCTATCGCTTAATTCTATTCGCTAAGTAAAGCGTTTATCCTCTCAATGATCTCATCGCCATGCTGCATGAAGCAGGTGTTGTGTTCTGAGTCAGGGAAGAACGCTTTTTCTTTTCTTGCACCGCAGTGGTTATAGTTCTTCTCGCCTTTTTCAAATGGAACCGTTGAGTCTTTTCCGCCGTGTATGAATAGGCAAGGCTTAGTGGCTTTTTCCAGCTCTAAATAGCATTTTCTATTCAATGAGAACTTGCCAATTACTTTTGCGTGCATCCTGAAGAACATTTTGACAACGAGTTTACCGATAGGTCCTAGCTTATCATTATATGATTTAGCCATTTGTTCCAATGGAGAGGCGTAGCCGCAGTCGAGGATTAAACACTTGACCTTCTCCGGCATTTGGCTGCTTGAGGCCATTTCAAGGGTTGCACAGCCAAGTGATACGCCATAAGGGATGATGGTGTCTTCATTTAGATTCTTATCGATATAATTCATCCATCTTAAGATGTCGTTGCTTTCTAAATCTCCGAATGTGGTCCATTTGCCACCACTTTCACCATGTCCTCTTTGGTCAATCATCAAGAGGCTATATCCATCTTCTAAGAATCTCTTTCCTATAATAGCGAAGTTGTTCAACGGGTCTGCATGATATCCGTGAACTAGGAGCATCAACTTGTTGTTGGTGCCTTTGTAATATTTGGCGTGCAATTTCAAGCCATCGAAGGATTCGATGTAATGATCTTCATATGGAAGAGCGCGCATAAACTTGAAGGCAGGGTATAAAACTCCCTCAAATCCACCGTATTTTGTTCCAGATAGGTCGATTTTATCAAACGATTTGACTTCAGTTCTCGAATATACGGTGATAAAGCCAACGACTGAGAGAATATATAAGATAAGCGCAAGGAAAAGAATGGTAGACAATACCACGATTAGAAGTATCCAATACCACTCCACGATGTTCTCCCTTATCTGATGAAGTTGGTCATCTCGCGCTTTCCAACATCAGCCTTGACGAGGCCTTCTTTCTTTCCGGCTTCAATACATTTAAGAATATAGGCCATATTTCTAGCTAACACCTTCATTGTGTAGAGGCCTTCCTTATCTTGCTCTACTTCTTCTGCATTTGAGCCATGGACTTCGTTCCAATAGCAAGAAGAGACAACGTATGATTGGGAGATGGTGAAGTACTTATTGATTTCATCAAATGTTGAGGTTGAGCCTGCGCGTCTTGAAGAGACCACTGCCGCACCGACTTTGCCGTGTAGGTACTTGCCACCAGAATAATATGCTCTATCTAAGAAAGCCTTAAGGCTTCCTGCTGCTCCAGCGTAATAAACAGGCGATCCATACACATATCCATCAGCGTCTTTTGCAAGCTCGATGAATTCGTTGACCTTATCATTTTTGAAGGCGCAGCCTTGTCCTGCTTTGCAGTATCCGCAGCCGATGCATCCGCTGAGTGGCTTATTTCCGATCCAGAAGATTTCAGCTTCCACTCCTTCTTTGATTAGTTCGCCCTGAACTTCTTTTAAAGCTCTCCATGTGCAGCCATGCTGATGTGGTGAGCCATTGACCAATATAACTTTCATGTTAGTTCTCCCTGTATTTATGAATTATCCAATTAGATTATAACAAAAAAGGGAGCTGATGCTCCCAAGTTTGTTTTAGAAGTTTTCTGGATGATAATCCTTAAGGACTTTGACAAGAGGCTTAACGGTCTTCTTGAGAACTCCAGGTTCAAATGGTGATTTGAGTCCAACGCTATTGATGAGCGTGACGAATGGATACTTTCCGCCGGTTTTGCAAAGCTTCATGTACTTCTTCCATGCTCTCTCGTGGTTCTTTCTGTCGAGGTTGAAGAACTCGAATGCGATAACCTGAGCAAGAGTGTAGTCGATGTAATAGAATGGGGTTGAGAAGATATGGTTCTGAGTGAGCCATCTATGGCCTTCTTCCATATACTTGCAGCCCTTATATGCCTTGACCTTGTATGGTGTGTACTTGAGTTCGAGCTCATGCCACTTTGCATCTCTTTCAGCAGGAGTTGCTTCTGGATTTGCGTAAACCCAGTGCTGGAATTCATCAACTGTTACGCCGTATGGGAGGAATGAGATTGAATCAGCGAGGTGGACATAACGATACTTGTCTGGGTTATCAAAGAAGTACTGCATATATGGTTCTGCGAAGAATTCCATGGACATAGAGTGGCATTCGCAGGATTCCATTGTTGGTTGTCTATATTCAGAGACTGCGATGCCTCTTGATGCATAGGCCTGGAATGAGTGGCCAAATTCATGGGTCAAGACATCGACGTCACCTGAAGTTCCGTTGAAGTTAGAGAAGATGATTGGGCACTGATGGACAGGGAAGTATGTCATATATCCGCCTGACTGCTTGCCTGGCTTAGCGTCTAAGAACATAAGATGGTGATCAACCATGAAGTTGAAGAAATAATCGGTGTCTGGTGAAAGTTCTTTGTAGAGCTTCTTTGCTGCATTGACCTTATCTTCGGTTGTGCCATTAGGAATTGGGTTTCCGTTCTGGAAGTGTGAGCCAAGGTCATAGACCTTAAGTGACTTTAATCCAAGGAGTTTAGCCTGTTCTTTAGCAAGCTTTGTTGCGATTGGAGTGACGACTTCTGCAATCTGATCTCTATATGATGCGACCATTTCTGGAGTGTAGTCATAACGATTCATTCTGATATAGGCTAAATCAGTGTATGATTCATAGCCCATCTTCTTTGCCATTCTGGTTCTGACTTTGACGAGCTTATCGTAGATTTCCTCAAATGTGTCCTTGAATGATTCTAGAGCCTTGTAGTACGCGTTTGATGCTTCTTTTCTTGTCTCTCTATCGTTGCTTGTGAGATATTTGCCCATCTGAGACATGTTGTATTCTTCGCCTCTGAACTTGATTCTTACAGAAGCCTGAACCTTCATGTACTCTGAGACGAGGTTATTCTCTTCGATTGCCTCTTCGATAATTTTCTCGTCGAATGACTTGAGAGAGTAGTCAAACATTGTGAAGATGAATGTTCCGAGTTTCTCTTCAAGATAGTCTCTATACTTTGAGTTGATCATAGCCTTTGTGAACTCCTGCATATATGCAGAGAGCTTAGGGCTATTGTTATCAACATACTCATTTGCCTTTGAGTATTCTTCGTTTGTAGTCTCTAAGCTGTACAAGACTGAGATATGGGTTAGGTCATCCATGATCTTGTCTGTGAACTTGCCCATCTTCTTATAGACAGCAAGCGCGGTTGGTCCATCACTAGCGTTGTTCATCTCTTCAACAAGCTTCTCGATTTTCACGCAAGCCTTGTCTAGATCAGGGACAACGAACGGCCAGTTTTCAAAGCAATCTAATTCTTTTGCCATATGATTCTCCTTTATTTAATCTTTCTAAATTGAATAACTTCTTTTGCCTTATTGGATTTTAGAGTCGTTTTCTTAGCTTCTTCAATTCCCTTTTCGCCAAGATAGAGGAATCTCTCGTCGAGTTCTTCATCATAGACCAAGCGGATGTAGCCATATCTCACCAAGAGATTGATCTTATTCTTAATCTTCTTAGGGGATTTCGCTAAAGATGAGAAACCTTCATCATCCTTTAAAGGATATGTTCCTTCATTGAGCTCACCATATAGGTAATTGGCTAAGCCATCCATCGTTGGTTCTAAGCCCAAATCCTTAAGATGCATGATGCCTCTTAGGATTTTTCTTTCACTAGGTTTTAAACGTCTCTTTAACTCTTCCATAATTGCAAGGACATTATAATGTCTTTGAGCGATTTTTATTATCACTTTTGTTGCTATATTCTCATAAAGTAACTAGAATTAAGCCGCTATGGAACAAATAGACATTCAAATTGAACAAACATTAGATAAGGTTCGCCCATTCCTTCAAAGAGAAGGCGGAGACATCGAATACATCGGATTCAAGGACGGTATCGTATATTTAAGAATGGTTGGCGCGTGCGAGGGTTGCGTATATGTGGACGCAGACATCAAGGACGGCGTTGAAATCATCCTTATGGAAGAAGTCCCTGGAGTCATCAGATGCGATGCGACCGGATCTTACCCAGAAGAAGTTCTTGAAGCGTATAACAACAGGCTTCAGGAGAAGAAAGAATCTAAATAGGCTTCGGCCTATTTTCTTTTATCAAAGTGGGAAACAAAAAACCGACCATGAATGGCCGGTAGTTTGTTTGATTCTATTATTTGAACCAGAATGGGTAGTTGAATAAAAGGATCCAGATGATGTCGAGAATCCATCCAACTGTGCCTGCAGCGATGATCCAAAGGATTGCGAGAACGAGCTGTAACCAGTCCTTCTTTGCAACTGCCTTAAGGATTCTCCAGACTGCCCATGTGATATCAAGGATCCAAAGGCAAAGAACGATCTTAAGCCATCTTGGGTTTCCTTCCATCCACTTGTTGTATGCGTCCATGATTATTTCCTCCGTCGTATATTTTATTAAAAATTCGAAAAAAATAAACAAGAAAATTTGTAAATTTCTAAGCGCGTTTTTTCCAAACTTTTCATGGTGGGAAAAGATAATAAAAACCGACCATTAATTTGGCCGGTTTACCGCACTTTTATTGCTATAAAAGCACATTTTCTATGCAATTTGCGAGGATATAGCCTTCTCGATTATATGGATCAACACGATTGTATGTGTATCTTGTTAGGTCAGGTTTTACCATGACTCCGCCCGCTTCTTCGATAAGCAAGTTCCCAGGAGCGACATCCCACTCCTTGGTGTTGCTTGAAAAGCGGTACTGAATGTCGGCCATTCCTTCTGCGATCTTGCAGAATTTTAGCGCTGCGCCATAGACATCGATTCTCTCGATCATGTCACTGTGTTTATCCATCATCGCCTGTTCCTTCTCATTGAAGAATGAACGCGATCTGACGGCAATAAGATGATCTTTTTTATTTGAGACATGGATTCTAACTGGATCCTTGCCTTTTTCTAAACGATAAGCGCCTTGTCCTTTGATAGCGTAATACAATACGTCTTTCATCGGTACGTTGATAACGCCCACCACTACCTCGTGGTTATGAGCTAATGCGATGTTTGTCGTGAATTCGCCATTCCTATTGACGAACTCTTTGGTTCCATCAACAGGATCAACGATGATAATGTCTTCTTTCGAGAGTCTTTCGCCTGTGTCCTTGCTTTCTTCGGTTAAGAAACCAAAGTGAGGGAATTCCTTTTCAAGCATTGACTTGATAAGGGCATCCGCAGTCTTATCCGCTAAAGTGACAGGCGAATCATCCGATTTAATTTCAACATCGAATTTCGTGTTGTAAATCTCTTTGATTTTGACTTCAGCCGCATATGCAGCTTCAATCATCTTTTCAAGTTCTTTTTCCCACATATAGTCCCGTCCTTTCTTTAAGAAAAAGCCGTGGCAATGCACGGCAATTATCTTGATTAAAGAAGGTCGAAACTGTCGTCCTTTGATGACTTTTCTTCGCCGTCTTCGTCTTCGATTTCGTCTTCGCCAAGTGATGATGAACCTGAAATCTGAGCCTCGAATTCCTGCTCTTCCTTAAGATCCTCTTCATCCTTGCTTGAGTTGTCATCGACATCTGTGTAGACATCAGCGACATCGATATGGACCTTGTCATATGTGTGTCTGACACGGAGGTCCCACCAGTTATCGGTAAGTGCGACGAAATGGCTGTCGAGTGTTAATTCTGTGTAGAATTCACCAAGTCTCTTGTTTGCTGCTTCATCATCGAGTCCAAGCTCTGCCTTGACTGCGTTGAATAAATCCATGAAAGACATTGAATGTCCTTCGTTTGTGATGACCTCGATGGCCACGTCTAACATGCTCTTGTTCATATTATATTCTCCTTTAATTTTTTACATTTTGTCTGGTGCGCTGACACCGAGAATTGCTAATGCATTCTCAAGTGTGATCTTGCAAGCCAGGATTAATCCCAATCTCGCCTTTGAGGAATCGATATCGTTCCTGTCGATGATCTTGGTTGCCGCATAGTATTCATGAATCATGGATGCTAGCTTCTGGATGTAATTAGCCACCTTATAAGGTGCTCTTATCTCCGCGGCACTCAATATCATACTCGGAAATTCTGCAAGTTGCTTTAAAATATCACTTTCTTTGCTTCCTGATAGTTTTGAACCTGCGGAATCAATGCCGATATCCTTGCCCATCTCCAAGAGAGAATGGCATCTTGCGTGAGCGTACTGTGCGTAATACACAGGGTTATCTTTGCTCTTTGAGAGAGCTAAGTTCATATCGAAGTCTAAGTGTGCGTCTCCACTTCTTTCACAGAAGATGTATCTGACTGCGTCGCTTCCGACTTCTTCGACCAACTCACGATGCGAGACAGCCTTACCTGTTCTCTTGGACATCTTGACTTCTTCTCCATCCTTGAAGACCTTGACGATCTGATAGATTTCAACTTCAAGAGTATCCTTTGAGCAGCCCTTCATCATGAGAGCGGATTTCATTCTGTTGATGTATCCGTGGTGATCTGCTCCGAGCATATCGACTAATGTGTCGTACCCTCTTTCAACTTTGTTGTAGTGATAGCAGATATCTGGCATGAAGTATGTGTAGCATCCGTCTGCCTTGATGATTGGTCTATCCTTGTCATCCAAGAAATCTGTTGTTCTTAGGAAGGTTGCGCCTTCTTGTTCGTAGATATATCCCTTGGATTTCAAATCCTCGATTGTCTTTTCGATTGTTCCACCTTTTCTAATATCAGATTCATATGAGAACTTATCGAAGACGACTCCGAAGTCTGCCATATCTTTCTTGATGCCAGCAAGGTTTGTGTCGATGCCATATCTAATAAAGAACGCCTTTGATTCTTCATTATCAACAAGATACTTGTCACCATATTGCTCTTTGATTGACTCAGCAATCTTGATTAAGGAAACGCCATGGTAATCATCCTGTCCTAATTCACACTTTTCTCCGAAGAGTTCGTGATAGCGACATCTGATTGAGTTTCCTAAATGAGCAACCTGGTTTCCGCAGTCATTGACGTAATACTCTTTTGTTACATCATATCCCGCTTTTCTATAGAGGTTTGCTGTTGCATCTCCTAACGCTGCGCCTCTTGTGTGGCCTAAGTGCAAGTCACCGGTTGGGTTTGCAGAGACGAACTCAACATTGATCTTCTTGCCTTTTGGAGCACCTTGTCCCCATTCGCTTCCCATGTTGATGATGGTTGAGACAACGCTTCCAAGGGATGCCTTCTTGAGGAAGAAGTTAATAAAGCCAGGACCGGCGATTTCAACCTTATCGATATTATCTGAGGCAATGTTTGCAACTAAGTCATTTGCAAAATCGATAGGCTTTTTACCGGCTTTTCTAGAAAGACGCATAGCAACGTTTGTTGCGTAGTCTCCATGCGCTTCATCTCTAGTTCTTTCGATTACTATTTCATTATCGAGGGCCTCAATCCCGCATTTCTCCAACGCGGATTTGATGGCGCTTTTTAATAATTCTTCATTCGTCATAATCACTCCTCGACAAGCGAGACGATGGCTGATGAGCGGATTGCCTTCTGCATTCCTACTGCATCAAGTTTCTCGTTTGTCTTTGCTTTGATTGAGACCACGTCAACATCGCATTCCAATACTTTTGCGAGCGATTCTCTCATCAAATCAATGTAGTTTCTAAGTTTTGGGGCTTCGGTGTAGATAATCACATCAACATTGTTGATTGTGTATCCCTTTTCTCTCATAAGAGAAATGCATTTGCTTACGATGATTGCAGAATCAATTCCTTCGGTCTGTTCATCGCTAGGCGGGAAATATTTTCCAATATCGCCTAATGCGAGCGCGCCTAAGATTGCATCGCTTACTGCGTGGTAGCCAACATCCGCATCCGAATGGCCTTCAAGTCCCATATGGAAAGGCAATTCGATGCCACAGATTATCAATCTCTTGTCAGGAACAAGGCGATGGATGTCTTCGCCGTATCCCACTCTCCACTTCATCATCTGTTGAACCTGAAGAATACGATGTCACCATCTTGCATGACGTATTCTTTTCCTTCCATTCTGAGTTTGCCAGCTTCTTTGACACCAGCCTCAGTCTTGTATGTGACGATGTCTTCGAACTTGTAGACCTCTGCTTTGATGAAGCCCTTTTCGAAGTCGGTGTGGATAACGCCTGCACACTGAGGTGCGAGCATTCCGTTCTTGAATGTCCAAGCGCGACATTCATCGGTTCCGCATGTGAGGAATGTTGAGAGATTAAGGAGCTTATAAGCTGCTTTTGTGAGCTTATCGAGTCCTGATTCCTTTGCGCCTAATGACTCAAGGAATTCTTTCTTTTCATCTCCTTCTAACTGGGAGATTTCATATTCAATCTCACAAGATACTGGAATACATACTGTATTCTCTTCTTCTGCGATCTTCTTAACTGTCTGATAATGAGCACAGCTATCGATGTCCATGTAATCGCTATCTGCGACGTTTGCGACATAGAGGATTGGCTTTAAAGTAAGGAGGAAGAAATTTTTCTTGGCATATTCCATTTGCTCCTTGCTCAATCCTTTCACTGATCTAGCTGGTCTTCCGTCCTCGAGCACTTCCTTAATGGCGGTTAAGATTGGAAGCTCATAAAGAGCGGTCTTATCTTTTGCGACTCGTGCCTTAACTTCGATCTTTCCAATTCTATTGGAGACTGAGTCGAGGTCTGACATAGCAAGTTCGAGGTTGATGATATCGATGTCTCTAGCAGGGTCAACTGAATCCTCAACGTGAATGATGTCCGCTGATTCAAAGCATCTGACAACTTCAACGATTGCATCGCATTCTCTGATGGCGGCAAGGAATTGGTTTCCTAAACCTTCGCCTTTGGATGCTCCTTTGACGAGTCCTGCGATATCATAGAACTCGAATGTGGCATTGATTTTTCTCTCTGGCTTGAATAAGTCTGTGAGGTAATCAAGTCTCTCATCTGGGACCATGACAACACCGGTATTAGGGTTGATGGTTGCGAATGGGTAATTCTCTGCGAGAATGTGTGAATTGGTGATTGCGTTGAATAATGTTGATTTGCCGACGTTAGGGAGTCCGACGATACCTGCTTTAAGTGACATACTAAAAACCTCTCGTTTCCTAGAGATTATATCTCTATCGTCTAGATAAGTAAAAGGGAAACCAAAGGTTTATCGATAAGATGACGAATCAAGGATTCAAGAAAAAGAAAATACCCCGTAAAAGAGGTATAAATCCTTGAGTTGTCAGATTAGGCGACTTTCTTGATTTCACCAGCGCGGAGTCCGCGATCAGTGTTCTTTTCTACGAATTCAACTGCTTCACCGACTTCAGCAATTTTGTAGCCTTCCATAACGATGTCGCTGTAGTGGAAGAAGTAATCCTTGTTGTCTTCGCCACGGATGAAACCGAATCCTTTTTCCTTGTTGAACATTTTAACTGTTCCCTTCATACGTCCCAACCTTTCTAGCCGATTATCTTTCTTATCAATCAACTGCACACAAATATACTCTTTTTGTGCGATTATAAAAGCAGTTTTTGACATAATTTGTTCTTTTCTTATCTTTTTTCGAAGCGGAATTTTCTTTTTTGTATCCAATTGTTTAGATATATCGAAATAGCAAGAAGTGACAATAAACTCACAAAAAGTGTCAATATATGAGGTTTTAAACTCGGGATAAATGGCGTAGAAAGGCTGAAGGCAGATTTGATTGTCCTATCCACTACCACCTCTATTACCGAGATTCCTAAGAGCGAGGCTAAAAGGGATTGCAGGATAATTATCGTTGAGGTCGTTATGTAGGAGTTCGTTATCTCGCTTCTAGGGTATCCAAGGTAATATAACGCCCTGCCTTCGTTCTTCTGCTCCATCGCCGTCAATATGGTTACAGTCAAAAACAAGACCAAACCTAAAGCTAGACTCAACGTGCTAGCGAATCCTAAGACAATCGACAGATAATTCATCACGGTGGAAAGACTATCTTTTATTGTCGTTGAAGGATCGATGAATTTGTAGGTCGGATATAACGCACTCCAATATTTGACAAACGATTCACTATACCTCTCATTCTTTAAATAGAACACCGCGCTCGTTGGTTCTAACAAAAACGATGACATGCCTAGGAGTTCTCTAAAGAAATCTATGGTCCAATATTCGTTTCCAAATATGACATCATTGTCTTCTTTGACTACTCCGACCACTTTTAGTTCTGCCATCCGGTATTCCCTCAGGAGATACTCGCCATCAACTGATGATGACACCATACCTGAGGCGTATATGGTCGCCGGATTATCCAATTTCTCAGCCAGTTTGCTTGAAATGCATACTTCTTCTATAACTTGTGGCTTTCTGCCCTCGACTAACTCATCCATATCAGATGAAAATGTCAAAGCGTTGTTCTGAGGTGTGAGAAAGGAGCCTTCGATAACTGAATCGGAGGTGTTCACCTTGCCATAAGCATCATCTTTTTTGACTCTAGAAATTGATTCTGTTACCTGTTCAACATCATCTCTTGAAGTTGAGATGAAGAATGGATTGCTGAAACCCATAGCGAGGGATTCTGGGTACATCGAATAAATATGTTCTCCAAATAACGAGAACCCTTTTATCCTTTCGTCCCCTTCCATGTACTTGATAAGGTATGGGTCGATAGGCCTTTTATCTGCTAGATAGACATATAGCCTATTCTTATCCGTGACATGATTGTCTTCCTCTCTTGTCTTATCGTACAAGTACGAAGAACTCTCCAAGACCAAGTCCCTAAGATCGTTATCGCTTCTATGTTTGGAAATGAATTCGCATTTAGAAATCGATGGCTCGATAAAATACACTTTCTGAAGGATCCAGGGAAGGGAATAATCGGGTTCATCAGATGTTGGGAAACGCATCTTTTCTTCGAGAACGTACTCGTTAAAGCGAGGGTTGAGATGATAGATGGTTGGCCTTGTATCTTGCGTTACACCTACGATAGAGAATAGGTGTTCATCTGTATATGTCCATGAATCATTTTGCATTCTAATAAGCAATTCAAGGGGTTTTTGCGATAGATAATCACCTAGATATGCATAATCCCTTACAATTCCAAGACGGTAGCAAAGGTTGGCCATGACGTCGTATGGGATACCTAACACTATCTGGCTATTCTCCATCGTGGTTGGCCTTTCCGGATAATAAGTCTTGTCAGGAAAACAATTTAGCCAGGCAAAATCATTGAAGTTCCTAATCGATAAGGAGGGTATCAAGGCTTCCTGACCCCTGTAGACAAAATATCCGTTATTCTCTTGAGGGAAATACGATTCGAAATCGGCTATGTAGGAAAGGCCATAATCATCGATATCGTCATACGAGTCACACAGCTTTTGTATTCTATCCAATGGTGCGGCAATCACTCGTCCAAATGTAGGTTCGTTCGCGTTCCTCTTTTGAACAATCACCATATTCTTTCCTGTGATTGAGGTGAAGCACTCTGAAAGCCTGTCTTCGAGGTCTTCCCTAACATAGGAAGAGAGGCCTAAAGAAAACAAAGAGAATGTCAGGAGGGAAGTTGATAGCAAGGTCCTCCACTTCTTCTTGGCCAATATTCTATTTGAATGAGAAAACCAATTCGCCAAAGAGAACTTGCGTTTCTTCTCTTCCGTTTTAATCATCGAGACATTATCGTTTGTTTCATTCTCGAAATCCTTCTCAACAATCCCCCTGCCCTTCAGCGTTAAAGTCTTGTCAGCATACTTCTTTGCAAGTTCTTTATCATGGGTGACCACGATCACCAATTTCTTTTTGCTCAAGGCCTTTAGTTTTTCAAAGACGAATATTGCATTCTCTTTGTCTAAGCCGCCTGTTGGTTCATCAGCAATTATCACATCCGGGTCTAGCATCAATATCGCTGCAAGAGCCACCCTTGATCTTTCGCCTCCAGATAGGGTGTTCACAGCTTGCTTTTCCTTGTCCTTCAAACCAAAAGAACTGAGTAAATCCTTCGCTTTTCGCCTAATTAGTTTAGATTTTAATCCAAGAGAATTGGAAACAAGGGTCACATTATCCAACGCAGAGTCTAATTCTAATAGTTCCGGTTTTTGTCTTAGATAACCGATGTGTGTTAGACGGAATAATGACCTTTCATCTTCTGTCTGTTTACTCAGTGAGATTCCATCAATTAGGCAATCTCCGATATAGTCATCATCCACTCCTCCGATGATATCCAGAAGTGTGGTTTTGCCACTGCCAGACTCTCCAAGAATCATGAATAAACCATTGCTACCGAAACGATAAGTCAGGTTATCAATAACCACATCGTCTTTATATTTCTTCGTTATGTTTTTAAGAACAACCTTATTCATCTGACAACTCCTTCACCAAGCTTTGTTTTCTCATTAGGTATTGAGGGATAACGCTTCCGATAATTGGAAACACCAACGCAAACACAAGAATCAACAAGATTGGAAATAATGGGATTCCAAAGGCGTTCAAATGGAGGTCAACAAGCCCTTTTATCTGCACACTTCTAGATAATAGAAATGAGAACAATCTCGATAATGGATAGCCCAAAACCAATGATGCGATCATCGAGGAAATGGAGACAATAGTGTTTTCGAATAAATTGATATTAGATACGTCTTCCCCTCTTGCTCCTAATGCGTGCATAATCGCAAAGTCCTTTCTTTTAGAAAGATATGATGAGTATGAAGTAAAACAATTTATGGCGAATGATGATATAAGTGCTAGGATCAAGAAAGGCGCTAAGGAGGCGGTGAATGCATCGACTAAAGATGAAAAGGTCTGCATTGTATCAAGTGCCTCAGAAGTTATTGCCAGATCGCTCCCTTCTCTTTTCAGTCTGTCTCGAATATCAAATACTCTCTTCGCGTTATCCTCCGAGAAAAAGATGTTGTAGGCATAAGAGCCATAGACGCTATCGGATGGACAAGATTCTATGTAATCCAAAACGGAATAATTCTTGCCCTTTGCAATTGATATCTTCTCCAAATATAGATTTGCGAGGTGGGCCTTAATAGAATTCAGGGAGTAATAGATTCTTGGAGAATTAAGGAAAGAGAACTCTTCCACTACCGCAGCTATATAAAAACTGAATGAAAAATCCAGTGAATCCTCAATATTTCCATCAATAATCTTCAGACTATTTGTGATTTTTATCTTATGTTTTATTGGGGATTCGCCGATTAAAGAGGCAAATTCTTTGTTGACCAACACTCGGTCTAGGGAATCGGTTTCTGGGGCCGCTCCATCGATAACCATATTCTCACTTCTGCTCTTGAGGGTTATATCTTCTATAGGAGCAAAAGCCACTGGGTCCCTCAATTCACCATTTATTGAGTAGGCAGAATACGAAGGAATGAAATATGAGTAGTCGCATTCAATTGTCGCGACGCCTTGGAGCAAATCCTCGAGTTCGCTGTAATTTGGTCTTGAGGTCCTATTCAACGTTAGCGGCGAGCCTTCGATCTCCTCTTCCTTGATAAGCGATACGCTCGCGCTTGTGTAGAGCAGGCTCTTCTTCTTTTCCTTCTCGATTGTAATTTGGGAACTAGAATAGAACCCAACAGCAATAAGAATCCCGAAAAAAGATATAAGGGAGCCAGCAAAAGAGAGGATGTTCCTCTTGAGATCTTTCTTGAAGTATCCTTTTGTAACATTTGCTATCCACCCCCAATTATTATTCCTCACTCTATTTACGACTTTTGTCGTCTCTTCTTTCTTTAGGAGGCTCGAATCATCGCTTATGCCTCCATCTTTTAATTTAATGATTCTGTCAGAGTATTTTTTAACGATTCGGTCATTATGAGAAACCATGATGACTAGATGCTCTTTGGAATACTCATTAAGGTGCTCCATAACGAGTTTTTCATTCTTGTTATCCAGAGCCCCAGTTGGCTCATCGGCAAGGATGATCTTAGGCTCATTTATGATAGCTCTAAGGATGGCCACGCGTTGTTTTTCCCCGCCAGATAAAAGAGACGTCTTCTGCTCTTTTAGGTACTCCAATTTGTATTTTTTGAGCAATTCGGATGCTTTTTCCTCCGCAATTCGCCTATTTACCCCAGACATCAAGAGAGGAAAGGCAATGTTATCTATGACGTTTAGATGCTCAAAAAGATTAAAATGCTGGAAGATAAAGCCACAGTCAAATAAGCGGAAATCTTCCCTTTCCTTTTCAATTAATTTCGAAGCGTTTCGCCCATTGATATAGACATCTCCTTCATCACACTTCTCCATCATGGAGATGAGATTTAGGAGGGTGGACTTTCCACTCCCGGATTCTCCTTTGATCGATATCAATCCTTTTGTCGGGAGTAGTAAATCAAGATTCCTGAGAACCCATCTTTCTTCTCCCCCTTCAATATATTTCTTTCCTACTTTGCTTAACTTGATCACAAACAAAAAACCTCCACACTAATATGTAGAGGCGTTTTTGCTATTTTTTACCAAAAATTTTTATTGGACCCTCATTTTTTGCGATAACCTTTTTGATTTTTTGGTTAAACGAGTCCCTATCCATCATGATTATGTTCCCGCAGCCAAGGCATGTGATCTTAATGTCGGCTCCGACTCTCACGATTTGGAATCTCTTGCTTCTTGCGCTGCAAGGGTGCGGTCGCTTCATCTCGACTTCATCGTACAAAGAATACTCAGGCGGTAACATCATCGTTCTCCTTTATTACTTTTAAGATATCATCAACATTGGATATTTCAACAACTTCAAACTGGTGACGGAAGAACGTCTCCTGCCTTTTGATGTAGTGTCTAGTGTTGGTCTTGATGGTATTAATGGCGTCTTCAAGCTTGACCATCCCATCTAGATAAGGGAAGAATTCTTTAATGCCAATGGCTTTAAAAGCAGGTGCTTCTCTACCGTATTTCTCAATCATAGATAGAGTCTCTTCGACTAAACCATTTTTTACCATCTCATCAACGCGTTTTTCCACTAGAGGATAGAGTTCATTCCTATCTCTTTTCAAAACAAAGAAATAGCAGTCATCATATATCGGTTTATGTGATTGCTTTTCAATCATCTCAGATTTGGAAGTTTCAGATGCCAGACAAATCTCTATAGCGCGCATGACGCGTATTCTGTTATTCATATGGATCTTTTCTGCTTCTTTGGCGTCTAGTTCTTCTAGAACCTTATGAAGAGACTCATTATCCATATCCTGATATTTACTCATATCAACATGTTTAGTATCCACGCTTAAATCGTAATCATATAAAGCGGCGCGAAGATATAGTCCACTTCCACCACAAATAATTGGGACTGATCCACGTGAAAGGACCTCTTCTATTTTCGCTCTTAAATCTTTTTGATAACGGGATATATCGTACCCATCATTGACATCTAAAAACGAATAAAGATGGTGTTTTGCTAGTTTTTTCTCTTCTTCGCTCGGGGCGGCAGTTGCAATTTCGATGCCTTTATAAACCTGAAAAGCATCGCCGTTTACAATCTCTCCGCCGATTGAATTGGCTAGAGCGATTGCTAGGCGGGACTTACCGCTTCCTGTTGCGCCGGTCAAAACGATGATCATCTAAGATAATCCCTGACCTCTAAAAGTCTTTGTTCGACTAATGACATAAGTTCGTTTCTGTTGGCAAGGAGAGGATTATTCTTCATAGCCTCAAGCACGGCTTCATATTCTTTTCTATATTTTCCGTGAGCTTCTTTATCCAAAAATGACTCGCCCATCGCTTTCTTGGTTCTGACCAATTCATCTCCAAGAGCCTTGATGCTTTCATCGTTTCTTATTGCCTCATCTAACGATAAATACTCTTTGAGTATTGGATCCTTAGACATCATGAAAGCGACGTCTTTTGCCTTTAAGACCAATGGATCTTCGGCAAGTTCTCCGATTAGGGAATAGACGTGTGATTCAAGAATCTTGACTGGCACTATGCAGCCTGTAAGGTATGCAGGTCCTTTGAAGTTAACGAGCTTGCCGTTAGTTGCGTATCCAGAAAGAACTTCGCTATTTCTCTTTGATGGGCCCTGAACAAGGATATCAAATGTCTTGCCGACCATAGTGATTGAATGCTTGGCGGTTGTCTCATCGATAAGAGCCTTAAGTCTATTGAATCTTTCATGCTGAACTTCGCTTGGAACCTGTTCCATCTTTGCGGCTGGCGTTCCTTGTCTAGCGGAATAGATAAATGTGAACGCAGCGCTATAAGAGACTTCCTCAGCCATCTTTAATGTGTCGGCGAATTCTTCCTCAGTTTCACCCGGGAAACCGACGATAATGTCTGTTGTGAGGGCAATATCAGGCATTTTCTCTCTGATTTTGCGGACCTTTTCAAGATATTCGTCTCTAGTGTAACGTCTGCCCATTCTCTTCAAACAGCTGGTCGAACCAGACTGGACAGGGAAATGGAGCCACTTCTCGATATTGTCGTATTTGGACATGACCTCAATCATGTCATCCGAGAACTGGCTTGGGTATGATGTGAGGAATTTAAGGCGTGGCATTCCGAGCTTTGCAACGCTTTCGAGGAGCGATGCAAATGTCGTGCCGTTCTTTAAATCTAAGCCATATGAGTTGACGTTCTGGCCTAGGAGGGTGATTTCCTTATAGCCTTCATCGACTAACTTCTTGCACTCGTTGATGATATCTTCTGGAGCACGTGAACGTTCTCTGCCTCTTGTATATGGGACGATGCAGTATGTGCAGAACTTATCGCATCCGTATGAGATGTTTACATATGCCTGATAATTTGAAAGTCTCTGAGAAGGCATGTTCTCAACAATTTCATCGGCGAATGAACGAACATTGATAAGGCTCTGTTTTCTTCTTAACGCCTCGCTCAAAAGATTGAGGAGATTGTGGACATCATGTGTTCCGATGACCAAAGAGATCCAAGGGTATGACTGAAGTAAATCAACAGCGATTCCCTCTTCCTGCATAACGCATCCTGCAAGAACCAACATGAAGTTCTTGTTTCTCTCTTTGTTCGCCTTGAAGGTTCCGATTTCTCCATACACCTTTTCCTCTGCGTTTTCTCTAACTGCGCAGGTATTGATGATGGCAACGTCGGCTTCCTTCTGGTTTTCGGTTCTCTTCATTCCGATAAGAGAAAGATATCCCGCCATGACCTCTTCATCTCTGATATTGGCTTGGCATCCGAATGTCTTGATATAGAAATACTTGCCCGAGAACAATGCTTTAAGGTTCTCAGGTGCGATATTCTTGTCGATTATCGTTTCTGTGACTTCTGCTTTCTTAGCAGCGTCCTTTTGTCTTGGTAAGTTGATACATGCAACTCTCTTGCTCATATGCTACCTCCATGCTTTGTTTCTAAACAAAGGCTTAATTTAGGCAAAAAACCGCCGTTTTATTTGGCGGTTTCAACTGCGCGGTATTCGCGGATGACGGAGATCTTAATCTGGCCTGGGTAGGTCATTGTTGATTCGATCTTCTCTCTCATATCCTGTGCTAACTTGATAGCCTCAAGGTCTGAGATCTTCTCTGGCACGACCATGACGCGGATTTCACGTCCTGACTGCATAGCGTATGCCGATGAGACTCCTTCGTATCCCTTAGCGATTTCCTCGAGCTGAGTGATACGCTTGATGTAGGTTTCCATCGTTTCGCTTCTAGCGCCAGGTCTTGCGGCTGATAAGGTATCTGCTGCTGAAACCAAGTGTGCGATGATTGATTTTGCCTCAACATCGCCGTGGTGTGATTCGATTGAGTTGATGACGATTTCAGGCTCATTGTACTTCTTTGCCAAATCTGAACCTAAGAAGACGTGTGAACCTTCCTGCTCGAAGTCGATTGACTTACCGATATCGTGGAGGAAGCCTGCACGCTTAGCGAGATTGACATCGAGCTTTAACTCGCCTGCCATGATGCCTGCAAGGTGTGCAACCTCAAGTGAGTGTGTAAGTGCATTCTGTCCGTATGAGGTTCTGTATTTAAGACGTCCGACATAATGTAAGAGGTCTCTGTTGATTCTTGGAAGTCCAAGCTTAAATGCTGCTTCTTCGCCAGCCTTGTTTGTCTCTGCTTCGAGTTCTTTCTTGACCTTAGCGGCAACTTCTTCGATTCTTCCTGGCTGGATACGGCCATCCTTAACCAACGTTTCGATTGTTCTTCTTGCGATTTCTCTTCTGATTGGGTCAAAGCAAGAAACTGTGATAACTTCTGGTGTGTCATCGATGACGAGGTCAACACCGAGTGTCTGTTCAAGAACACGGATGTTACGACCTTCACGGCCGATGATTCTTCCCTTTAAGTCATCTGAAGGGAGAGGGATGACGGCGATTGTTCTTTCTGTGACAACATCCTGAGCGTATTTGTCACATGCAACAGAAATGATGTCTTTTGCAAATGTCTCAGCCTGATCTCTAGCATCATCCTGGGCATTCTTGATGTATGTTGCGATTTCAACACTCATCTTTGATTCGACTCTAGCCATGATTTCGTCATGAGCTTCCTTGACTGACATACCTGAAACTTTTTCAAGTTCGACAAGGATAGAATTGATCTTTTCGTCGAGTTTTGCAGCCTTTTCTTCTGCAATTTCAATCTTCTTTGCAAGGTTTTCATTCTTTGCGTCTAATGACTGTTCCTTGCGTCCAAGTTCTTTTTCTCTAGCGTTAAGGGTTGCTTCTCTTGCATCAAGTCTTGCCTGTTCGATGATTGATTCGGACTTCATTTCCTTGATTTCGATCTGAGCCTGCTGCTTCGCTTCGTATGCAGCCTGCTTTGCATCTAACTTAGCGTTCTTAACGATCTTGGCAGCATCTGCCTTTGCGTCCTCGAGAATTGATTTTGCTTCTGCTGAAGCGGTCTTTTTTCTTAATGTTGGGATTAAGAGGAACACGGCGATAGCTGCGCCTACTCCAACGACTAGGCCAACAACTCCACCAATGATCCCTGCGATAATTGGATCCATAAATAAAACTCCTGGTGTAAAACAACCTAAAAGGCGACGCACCCAAAAACGGGCTATTTGGATATTTGACGTTTATAATACGGTTTCCCGATAAACAAATTCCCAAAGAGATCTATGGGTAAGTACCTTAGGTACTCTACTATTTTATCAACTAAGGACTGAAATGACCACCCTTAGATTATCTCTTTTGAGTGGAGTATAGAAAAAACCGCAGTTTCCCACGGTTTTTGCAAGCATTTTCTAGTCGATGTTGTCTTCGTCTTCGTTTGAAGATGTTGCACCTTCTGACATCTTTGCGCGAATCTGAGCTTCTAAATCAGCACAGAGATTCTTGTTTGAACGGATGTAGTTCTTAGCAGCCTCTCTGCCGTTGCCAATCTTCTCGCCTGAAATTTCGTACCAGTTACCTGTTTTCTGGATGAGTCCGAAGTCGAGAGCGAGGTCAAGGATTTCAGCATCCTTTGAGATGCCCCTTCCATAGATGATCTCAATTTCGCATGACTTGAATGGTGGAGCGACCTTGTTCTTGACGACTTTAACCTTGACGGTGTTGCCGATGATGTCACTTCCTGCCTTGACTGCTTCTGCTCTTCTTAAATCCATACGGATTGTTGCGTAGAACTTAAGAGCGCGTCCACCAGTTGTGGTCTCTGGGTTGCCATACATTACTCCAACCTTTTCACGGATCTGGTTGATGAAGATGACTGTGCAGTTTGTCTTGGACATGACGCCAGCAAGTTTTCTCATTGCCTTTGACATGAGTCTTGCGTGTAAGCCGACCTGGTTGTCTGACATGACTCCGTCAAGTTCAGCCTGTGGGACTAAAGCTGCAACTGAGTCGACGATGATAATGTCGATTGCACCTGACTGTCCGAGGACTTCAACGATTTCGAGTGCTTCTTCTCCAGAGTTTGGCTGTGAGAGAATGAGCTCATCGATATCAACTCCTAATTTAGCGGAGTATTCTGGATCGATTGCGTGTTCTGCATCGATGTAGGCTGCACGTCCGCCCTTCTTCTGGGCTTCGGCGACTGCCTGCAAGGCAAGAGTGGTCTTACCTGATGATTCTGGACCGTAAATTTCGATGATTCTTCCTCTTGGGTATCCACCGATACCGAGGGTCTTATCGAGAAGCAACGATCCCGTTGGAATGACATCTGTGTCAACGTGTGGCTGTTCGCCCATACGCATGACAGATCCCTTTCCATAAGTCTTTTCGATCTGCTTCAAAGCTTCCTTCAAAGCAAGGTCTTTGTCTGTTGTGATTGTTTCTACTTTCTTAGTAGCCATAAATATACCTCCACTAATATATAGCGCGGTTTTCGCAATTTTTTACCAAAAACTTATTATCCGAGGATAGAAATTAGCTGATCTAGCATCATTTCGACGCATGCGGAGCGAATTTCGTTCCTTAAACCTTCAAAATCCTGCTGGAGCTCGACGATGCCATACTTGGTGGAAATGCACATATTGACCCTTCCAACTGGTGCGCATCCAGGCTCTGATGTTGGTCCTGCATTGCCGGTGAATGAGACGCAGATATCAACCCCAAGTCTCTTTCTTCCCCTCATCGCCATCTCATTAGCGATATGCTGTGAGACGACTCCGTATTTGATGATCTCGTCTTTCTTGATTCCAAGAAGGTTCATCTTCTCTTCTTTTGTGTATGTAGCGATTGAGCCTTTGAAGACTTCGCTAGCACCTGGAATCGTTGCGATTGTTGATGAGAATAATCCTGCAGTTAAGGATTCGACTGAACCGATGGTTAAGCCTTTCTCTTTCAATGATTTGACAATTGATTCTGCCTTTGTTGATTCACTCATTATTTTTCCTCCTTGAATACATCAAGATTCATAAAGATATATAAAGCCCCAGAAACAAGGCTTGCGATAACTGTAGCGTACACCACGAAATCGGTGATATGGAGACCAGCTGGCCAACCATGGTCGAAGAATGCGAATGGGAATCCGTTTAAGAACACCAAAGGGATTGCAACCATCTCGAATACTGTTTTGAGCTTACCTGCAAAGCTTGCCGCTAAGACTTTGCCCTTATTGGAAGCAACAAGTCTCAAGGCATCGATGATCAAGTCTCTGGCGATAAGCAAGATGACTAAGAAGACATTGACGGATAACTGTCCTGGATATCTCGCAATTACAAGGTATATGAATGTGCAGTCGATCAACAACTTATCTGCGATAGGGTCCAAGAACTTGCCTAAATCCGTGACCTGATTCCACTTTCTTGCTAGATAGCCATCAAGGAAGTCGGTGAATGCGGCAAGAACGAAGATTCCACACCACACAAGATTGATGGTGTAGATGTTGAATGAACCACAAGAGATATAAGATGCTGCTAATTCAGGAACGAAAAAATCCGAGACAAACATCCCGATGAGCATCAGGACTATGGCGACGATTCTTGCTGTTGTAATCTTGGTTGGTATGTTCATGATGTGTTTTCTTTCTTTTTGAGTTTCCGGCCCGATAAGCCATGTTTTGTCGAAGGGCGACAATTAATCTCAGATTACTCTGGAAGTTCATCCTTCGGTTTGGAATCGCTTCTTCCCCTACCTATTTTGGGTTTCTCGCTTGTGGGGTTTACCTCGTTTCATATTGTTATCGCTAACAATCTCGTCTCTGTGGCACCTTAGGGAATCCAATCTGCTGGAGATTTTCATCCGCCGTTACGCGCTCCCGCGTACCTAGACTTATTTATTGGTCTAGCGCAATCACTACAACCATCACAGGTTGTGCGAGCATGGACTTTCCTCTCCTCTAAAGAGAAGCAGTCGCCTGGGCCGGAATATTTTATTGCTGTTTTTTAGCTGCCCTAATTACAGCGTCAGGATTTACTCCTTTGCTATGGAGGAATTCTTCATAGATGTTGATCTTGTTGATGTATTCCAAGTTTTCCTCTGTGACGTGGTCGCTTGGTCCAATGTGACTCAATCTATCGCTCCAAGATGCATTCTCAGCTTCAAGGCTTCTCATCTGCTCAACTTTCTTGTTGTTGTCATTAGCAAGACGTTGATTCTCATCCTCGAGCAAACGAATCTTTTCAAGAAGGTTTGCCTGGTAGGCATTGGCCTTGTTGACATACTCAACGAATGCTTTGTAGTCGGAGATGACACAGTCAAGGAATTCATCCACTTCATCAGGGTTGTAACCCTTGACGTCCTTGGTGAATTTCTTATCTAAGATTGCATTAGCGGTTAGTTTGATTTCTTCTTCCATACTCTTCAATTATATTGAAGGAGAAGGATAATCTCAACTAATCATTATCTTTTTGTCTTTATAAAGGCAAAGTTATTGATTTAGTGATAGAATCTTCCCGTATGAAAGCATTAGACAAAGCACTTAAAGATAAAACAGTCCTCGTATTCATTGATTTAGAGGGCACACAGTTCAGCCACGAGATGATCGAAATCGGAGCGCATCTCGTCATATTAAACAAAGACCACACAGTTAAGAAGATCCTCAAAGGATATTCAAGCTATGTTAAAGCACACAACAGAATCGGAAGAGTCGTTACAGAATTAACAGGCATCACCGAGAAATTGCTTCAGGAAAAAGGAAGGCCATTCCCAGAAGTCTTCAAACAGTTCAGAGGGTATGTCGGCAAATATTGGAACAAATGCAAATTCGTCACTTTCGGCACCCACGATTTAAGAATCATCAATATGTCCGTCGAAAATAGCCCAAAGGATGATGAGTTAAGCGAATTAGCGCATTATGTGAACAAGAATCACTTCGATATTTCCTCATTCCTTGGACAATTCATCCAGGATCAACACGGAAATCCATTGTCTTTATCCAACAATCTCAAGGTATTCAACCAGGAATTTGAGGGAACAAAGCACTCCGCTTTAGCAGATGCATACAACACCGCACTTCTTTATAAGGCATTCATCGAGCACCCTGAAATTGTCCAGGAAGAATACAAGAAGGCTTTGACCCACGTTCATCACACACCAGTGCCAATAAGCAAAGTCATATCCAAACTCTTTGCAGGAGAAACAGTAACTCCAGAGGACTTTGATACCGCCATCAAGGAGTCGCTTCAATGACGATTAAGTATCCTGGCGGAATCAAAATGGAGGCGCCTACCCCAAAAGAGAAGAAAGAGAAGAAACACATCGAAAGCGCAGCCAACAGAGGTATGGGCTTCGAGTCAGATATCAACGACACCAATGCCTATTATCTAGAGAAAGGCATTGCTTTGATATACAAAAGACCAACCCCAATCAACATCGTTAAGGTCGATTACACCAAAGGCGCAAAGATTACTCATGCCTACTTTGAGCATCAATCCACCACCGACTACAACGGAGTGTATAAAGGCCACTACTTAGACTTTGAAGCTAAATCAACACAAAACAAGACATCATTCCCTTTATCAAACATCGCACCTCAGCAGATTACTCACTTAAGAAACGTTAAGGCACATGGAGGCATCGCCTTCTTCTTGATAAATTGCTACGCTCTTGGAGAAGTATACTTGCTAGATGCTGAGTTCATTTGTGATTTCTATGAGGAAAAACCTCGCAAATCCATACCATTTTCAATGATTAAAGAAAAAGGCCACCTTGTTAAGGAAGCCTATAGGCCAAGATTCGACTACTTAGCTTTAGTTGATGAAGTCTTCTTGAAATAAGAGCAATACCCGTGCAGCGAACATTCATCGCAGCATGGGTTTTTTGCATGGCAGATTTCTCTTCCGAAATGGATTGTGGCATGATGGATGAATCCCCACTCCTCCTTAGGGAACTGTTTCTCTAGTTTCTTTTGTAAAGCGTAAGCGTCCATGTCTGGTTTTGAGAATCCAAGTCTATCCGATATTCTATGAACATGGGTGTCCACAGGTATTGCGGGAACATTAGCTATTTCTAAAAGAAATACTCCAGCTGTCTTGGTGCCAACTCCACTCAATTTGGTAAGCTTCTCTAATTCCATTGGAATCTCGCCATCGTATAGTTCAACAAGGCTCTTGGCTAAAGAGATGATGTTCTTAGCTTTATTTCTATATAAACCAAGTGGTTTGATTATTTCTTCAACATCGCTTTGTTTTGCAATAGAAAGCTGATGTGCATCTTTATATTTATTAAATAAGATAGGAGATACCTTATTGACTGATTTATCTGTTGTCTGCGCAGACAAAGAAATGGCGACAAGGCACTCGAAAGGATTTCTATAATCTAAAGCGCATTTGACGCCTTCGAATCTTTTGTGAAGGAATTCGCTTAAGGCTCTACTTGTCTTCGTCGACATTCCAAAGCCTCTTAGCTAATTCGATCGTCTTATCGATATCGTCATCATAGATGTCATCAACTGATGAGACTCCTTCTTTGATGATATCTTCTTCTCTTCTCTTGTTTCTCAAGGCTCTATCAACTGCTTTGATGCTCTTTGAATTGGAACGTAAGCAATCAAGTAAAGCGTCGGTGATTTCATCATCCTTGAATCCTGCGTTGATCCATTCTCCGATCATACCGCATTCAAGAGGAGATAATCCTCTTCCGTATTTCTCTTCGAAAAACGAGATATGCTTGGATTTTCTGGTGTTGAACGCATCCTTTGCTCCATCCTCTTCTTCCATGTGGATGGACTTCTTCAATTCCTCGTACGCCTGAGCTCTGACATTTTCGATTGATGTAATCAATCCGAATCCCGTCTCTTCGTATGTTACGAGGTTTCTAGACATCAAGTTTGCAAGGATTGAATCGATTTCCGATGCCGATAGTTTCATCTTCAAAGATAAGGCGTCACCGGTGATGAGGGTGTTTCCCTGTTCTAAAAGGTGGTCGACCATAAGGATGACAACCAATTCGTTTTCGTTGAGTCCTAGCTTCTTGTAGCAATCAAGAATCATTGAACGGAAGCTAATTAATGTCATTGCACTGTTTTTTGCCATAAGTGTCTACCCATCCTTTCCTTTTCTCTTCTTCGATCTTTGCCGGATTAAGCTCATCGAGCAAGTATCTATTATCCTCTATCGCTTTAAGCGTTTCATCTTCTATTTCGAATTCCAAAGCCGAAGCGAATCTCTCGCATCTGATTATTCTTAAAGGATCTTCTTCTATTCTTTTCTTAGGATCACCGATGAATCTGATGATTCCTGCATTGAGATCATCGATGCCATCTGCAAAGTCGTGGACCTGATATGCCTCATCAATATATAAGGCATTGATAGTGAAATCTCTTCTTTTGTAATCTTCTTCGATATTCTTGACGAAGGTTATGCTAGAAGGGTGTCTATGGTCGTTATATTCACCTTCCACTCTAAGAGTGGTGATATCGACTTTTATGCCGGCGACCTTAACCTTGATTGAACCGAATTTTGCGAACTGGTATTCGGCATTAGGAAGGAATTCCTTCTCTTGCTCCGGAGTTGCATCTGTCACAAAATCCCTATCGACATAATCTCTTCCCAAAAGAAAATCTCTGGATGTTCCTCCTATCATGTATAGGCGGTATCCGTTTTGGTTGTAGAGTATCTTCAAGATTTCAAACGCTTCGTCTCTCATGGGAATAATAATAGCACAACAAAAGAAAAACCTCGCTATATAAGCGAGGCAATCTTTCAAAGTTGATTAGTTGAGTTTGCCCTTGAGTGTCTTTGAGACCTTGAATCCGATTGTGTTTGATGCTGGGATTTCGATCTTTTCCTGGTTTGATGGATTTGTGCCAACTCTTGCTGCACGTGACTTCTTTTCGAAGATTCCGAAACCTGAAATCTTGACTGGTTCACCTGCTAAGACTGACTTTGTGATTGTTTCGAATGTGCAATCGATGACTGCTTCGACATCCTTCTTGTTGGTTTCTGTTAAACCAGCAACCTTTTCGATTAATTCTGCTTTATTCATGTGTATCTCCTTTTTGTTTGTGGATTAAAACTATCATTCACTTTTTTTGCTTTCAAGCGTGAATATTTAAAATAACAAGATAGTCTATTTTATATAGCAAAAAAGGCTATTTGGTTAGATGTAATGCTATTTTCTTATACGATAGACAATCTGAATTGGCGTGCCTGAGAAGTCAAAAGACTCTCTTATTCTATTCTCAAGATAACGTGTGTATGAGAAGTGCGCGAAGTTTGGATCATTGCAGAAGAATACGAAGGTTGGTGGCTCCACTGCAACCTGGTTTGCGAAGATGATTTTTAGTCTTCCGTGGTTGAAGTTTGGAGTTGGATTCATATCCTGTGCATCAGCGATGATTCTATTAAGGATTGGGGTTGGAATTCTTCTATGGTAGGCCTCATGTGTTGCCAAGATGGTTGGAAGAACGTTCTGGACTCCTTCTCCTGTTGCTGCTGAGATATAGATGATCGGAGCGTATTCCAGGAACTTGAACTGTTTTCTTATGTCTTCTGTGAACTTGTTTTTCTCCAGATCGGTTTTCTTTGCGATATCCCACTTATTGACAACGACGATTATGGCTTTGTTCTTCTCGATTGCGTAGCCGACAACATGCTTGTCTTGTTCAAGGATTCCCACTGATGCATCGATTAAAAGTAAGCAAATCTCGCTTCTTTCGATTGCAGACATCGCTCTAAGTGCGGCATATTTATCAACCGCTTCGTAGATTTTTCCTCTCTTAACTAGACCAGCTGTATCGATGACAACATAGTTATGTTCATCTTTTGTGAAGGCTGTGTCGATTGAGTCTCTTGTCGTTCCAGCGATGTTTGAGACGATGGTTCTTTCCTTGCCCAAAAGTCTATTTGTAAGTGAAGATTTACCGACGTTTGGTCTTCCGATCAACGAGAATGAGATAGCGCCTCCATAATCGTTGACTTCCTTCTCTGGGAGGTTCTTGACGATTTCGTCGAGCAAGTCACCGATGCCGATGCCGTGTGCGCCGGAAATAATCATAGGCTCACCGAATCCCAACTTATAGAATTCGATCTTGTTGCCAACCTCGGCGATGGAATCAATTTTATTGACCGCTAAGATAACTTTTTTGTTCTTTGCCTTATGGAGCAATTTTGAGATGAACATGTCATTGGATGTTATTCCGAGCTTGCTATCCACAAGGAAAACGATGAGATCAGCCTCCTCGATTGCGATTTCAACCTGGGCTCTGATCTCGGTCTGGAATGGGACATTCTGAACCTGGATACCTCCGGTATCAATGATGGTGAACTCTTTGGTTAACCAAGTTGCCTTGGCGTAGAGTCTATCTCTTGTGATGCCCGGAGTCTCCTCAACGATTGAACGTCTTTCCCCGACTATTCTATTGAATACTGTGGACTTTCCTGCAGAAGGAGAGCCAACTAAAGCTACTGTTCCTAGTTCCATTATGCTTTCACTCCTGTCTTCTCTTCGATAATCGACAATATCGCATTGACCACCTCTTCGATATTCATCTCAGATGTGTCTAATGGAATTGCGTCCTCTGCCTGTTTTAATGGGGCAAAGTCTCTATGTGAATCGATGTAATCACGCTTCTTGACGTCTTCGATAACATCCTCCATTGAGGTTGGGATGCCTTTCGAGACGTTTTCGTCATATCTTCTCTTGGCTCTGCATTCAACTGAAGCGATCTGGAAAATCTTGACCTGAGCATCAGGCAATACATATGTTCCGATATCTCTTCCGTCCATGACGACTGAACGCTTATTGGCCAATTCTCTTTGCATATCAACCAAGGCTAGTCTTATTGGTTTCATGGCTGCGATATAGCTGACATTACCGCTGACCAATGGAGTTCTGATGACTTTTGTCACGTCTTCTCCATTACATAAGACGGTGCCGTCTTCCAATAAGTCGATGGTCATGCCTGGAAGAACGGTGATTGATTCCTCTTCATTCTGCGGATCCAATCCCGCTTTGATGACTGCGTATGTGACAGCGCGGTACATAGCGCCTGTGTCGATATATGTGTAGTTAAGAGCCTTAGCAACTCTTTTTGCGACGGTTGATTTGCCAGCGGCTGCAGGTCCATCAATTGCAATTGAATATGTTTCTTTCATTGTTAGGCTCCTTTTACGAATACGAAATATGCGATGACAAAAATGATGATGGCGACTCCAAGGATTGCGAACTTAACAATCATCAGGTTCTTCTTTCTCTCGAGATATTTGCCATAGGGCGTGTTGTTTCTCTTGATGCCAAGACGCGAAGAAGAGATGGATCTTGAATCCATTATGACCGCTTCATCTCCTGGAGACTGGATTCTAACCGCTCCTTTTGAGTGATCAGGGAATTTCTCATCGGGCAGATTCTTTATCTGCTCTCTATATCTTTTCCATTTCTGTGATCTTGTCTGCATACGTTAATATTGTACATTCAAATCTTTTCTTTAGAAAGATTAGAAAACATAACATTTAATAAAGAGTATTGAAGGAAATTGAAGACTCAACTATAATCGTTTGTATCCTAGGAGGCTATAAAAATGGCTAGAAAAATCAGAGTTGATGCAGACGCATGCATCGGTTGTGGCGCTTGCGCAGGTGTCGCACCAGAAGTCTTCGAAATGAATGACGAAGGCAAGAGCGTTGTCGTCGCAGACCCAGCAGAAGACGCAGTTGACGAACTCGTTTCAGTTTGCCCAGTCGCTGCTATCGTCGAAGACTAATTCTTCAGACAAGAAAATAAGCTCCCGGTAACGAGAGCTTTTTCTTTTTGTTTTACCTTACCCTTAGTCTTCGAATCTAAGTAATTTGTGGATGCTTCTATAAACGATGAATGTGACGATGACAACGACTGTGTTTTTGATGACATTGAGCGGAACAACAGCGAGAAGTCCATATCCCCACTTCCAATCTGGGAAGATTGTGAGGATTGCTGGGTTTGCAGCATTACACATTCCGACGATAGCAGCTTCTGGGAGACCCATGACAAACATATAGAATGGAAGCATTGCGTAGATGTTCATGAGAACAGCGACGATGACCTGGAGAACGAATGAGATGCCTAAACCAATTGCAGCACCTTTGATCGTTCTATTCTTCTTATAGATGATTGTTGCTGGAATGACAAATGCTGCTGAGAAGAGCAAGTCGGATAATTCACCAACGCCCATTGTGGAAGTTAATGGCAATTTGATGACGGTTTTGACGACAATTACAGCTAAAGCAGTCCAAGGTCCATAAGCAAATCCTGCGACGAAGATCGGAATCTCATCGAAGTGAAGAGATAAGAACGAAGGCAAGAATGGTAGGTGGATCGTGAAGATCTCAACGACATAAAGGATTGTTGCGATGGCTCCAAAGATAGCGCCTCTAGCGATGATCTTTGTCCAGTTCTTCTTTCCGCTTGAGAAGAAATGGCCATAGAGTTTAACACCAAAGACACAGAGGAGAGCAACGGCGACTAAAGCGACATAATTCAGTATTTCCATAAAAGAAAACCCCCTTTCGATGTAACTCAGGGGGCATAGTTTCCTAATGAATTTAGGCTTCTAACATCCGGACTTTCCGTTGGCGCTGGAATCTCACCAGTCTCATGCTCTATTAGAGCTCGCGGGCTATAACCGCCAGTCGACGAAACAATCGTCACCCTGAAGCGCATATATTCTATAACTTTGTTCGTAAAAAGCAACAGGTTTTATGCTTCACCGTAATATGAATCAAAATCATCCTCTTCGATGTCTTCCACTACCGCTAAACCTAAGTAGTTGAGTATTGGAGACGGGGCCTTACCAGATCTCTTGGACTTCTGGAATTCAATATATGATTCTTCATCATAAACATCGCCTAATGATGCAGGATAATGTAGGAAGGATAGCTGCTTGTCTTTATGGATTTCATCGAGTATCAACAGGGATAATAAATAGAAATTATCTAATATAGATGCGGAGTCTGTGATTGAGTATTCTTCACCTAAAATAGCTTGCAAATCATGGCTTAATTCAAGATGTTGCCTATCGAACTCATCGCAAGTGTCGCTTGATGAGAGTATGTTCATCGCCCTACCTTTGATGGTTCCGATGAGCGAATATAGCGTTTCACCAACTGGCGATCTATCAGTGCCTAATGACATTCTGATGGCCTTCTTAATTAAATAATCTCTACTTGTCTTATTCTCGTCTTCTAGGCCATATGCTTTTCTGAAGCCTAAGATGTATTCTCTTGTGGAAGGTTTAAGGATGCCAAGTTCTTCGACATTGTTTTGAAGAGGTTTCATGCCTCCCTTTGTACCTATGTCATTGAGCATCTTGGTAAGTGTCTCGACGAATGAAACAACTTCATTGTTCCATCTCATCTTTCTCTTATCCAATTTGCTCAGATTGTACTGATCACCCTTAATCATATCTTCCGGGAATAATCCGAAGTGCCCAGAAAGAGTCTTACCCTCAAAAGATAGAGTGAACTTTTTGCTTTCAATATACTCGAGGTTCAAATCATCTGGGGCTGCCCTAAAGGCATTCTCCACCTTCTGAATATAATCCTCGGCTTTTCTATAAGCGTTCTGATTAAGTTTATAGGAGTACCCTTTTGGTTTTTCATCTATGAAAGAAAAATCAGTTTGCCTGATGGTGTAGATTCCATTTCTCCACAAGGAATAGATTAAAGCCTCCGCCTTTTCTCCTGGCTTAGCCTTATCTCTTATTTCAATTGAAAACACTTCTGTTGAAGAAAAGAGGTTCATAGTTTCTTCAACCTCTCGATAAACGCGTCTCTTTCCTTGTCACTGGCAAAGGAAAATACGACGTTTTTGCCGTTGATAATTACGATTTCTGAATCGAATTTTTCTTTTAGCACTTCATCATCAGGTCTATCTAACGCATTAGGATTTGACAGTAATTTCTTAGCCAAAGCTTCTGTATCTCTAACGGATAAGTTGCCATCATGGATGAGAGAGACAGCAAGGAATTGATTCTTCTCATCAAGTGTCTCAACTGCTCTAGCGTGACCATAGCTAAGTTCTCCTCTTGAAACCTGCTGGAGGATTGAATCTGGGAGCTTGAGTAATCTCATCGTGTTCGTAACCTGAGATCTAGATTGATGAGATATAGTCGCTAAGTCTGCTTGAGAGTATCCATAGTCTTCGCTGAGAGCTTTAAAGACATATGCGAATTCAACGATGCTTGAATCCTTTTGGTCTCTAATATCTGCAAGCAACATCAAAAGGGCTTTCTCATCATCTGCGTCTATGACATAGCATGGGACATCATTGTGTTTTAATCTTCTGGCTGAATAATATCTCTTCCTTCCGAACACGATTTCATAACGCATTGTGTTCTTCCTGACCACCAATGGCACGAAGACGCCTTTTCTAGCGACCGATTCGGCAAATCTTTCAACGATTTCCGGCGCAATTTCAGCGTGTTTTGTAAATGGGTTGTCATCAATCATAAACAAAGGAATGCTCACTGATTGAGCGCTAGAAAGTTCCTTCTCGTAGGATGAAATAGATCCCGGTCTTGAGAAGCGTTTGAACAACTCGCTTGAATTTGAAGGTAACTTATTGCGGCCCATTTCTAGTTATAGATGATATTTCTGCATCTCTCCCCATGTGCGTGGGTATTTTTTGTTTGTAGGCTTATCTTTTGTGATGATGATGTTGTTTCTCTTTCCAGCATCATTTGGCAATTCTTCTTCGTTGATGAATGAGACACTGCAATTGAGCTTTCTCAATGCCTCTTTGGCTTCGTCTAATTCTTCACCCGCCTTGCTTCCCTTTAAGGCAAGGAATCTACCGTTGACCTTAAGGATTGGCATACCTAATTCCAACAAGAGATATAAAGGAGCGACTGCCCTGGCGGTAACTAAATCGAACTTCTCCCTGAAAGGAAGTTCTTCTCCTCTTTTATTCATGACCTTAACGTTCTTGAGACCCATTGCTTTTGCGGCTTCTTCAAGGAAGACGGTTTTCTTTTTTGTAGAATCAACAAGGGTGATTATCCACTGAGGTCTTGCAATTGCAAAAACCAAGCCAGGGAATCCTGCTCCTGAACCTAAATCACAAACCTCAAGGCTTTCCTGCTTGATGTGTTTTAAAGCTAAAAGGCAATCGTAGAAATGCTTTTCAACGATTTCCTCCTCTTCTGTGATGGCCGTTAAGTTGAATTTCTCGTTCCACTCTTTGAGGAGTGCGCAGTAGTGTTTGAAAGTGGCAATCTGCTGATCTGAAAGACCGATATAATCTTTTGTTAATTCTCTGAGTTCTTCGTAGTTCATAGGACCCCCATCTTTCTTAAAGTAAGAGCGAGTATGGTGATATCTGAAGGGTTGATACCGGAAATGCGAGAAGCCTGGCCAATCGTTCTTGGTGCTACGGCTGCAAGTTTTTCCCTAGCCTCTAAGGCTAATCCATGGATATTAGCGTAATCTAAACCTTCAGGAATGACAATGCTTTCCAATTTGAGCATTGATTTTGCATCATCTGCTTCCTTCTTGATATAACCTTCATACTTGATTCTGGTTTCAAGTGCCAAAATGGAATCGTCATCGATACGGACATCCTTAAGCTCTGGCATAAACTGGACGATACCTTTATATGTCAGCCTTGGTCTCTTTAGTAGCTCTAAGCCTCTATGTCCTACTGTGACATCATCATATCCATTAGCTTTTAGATACTCCGCCAATCCGGCTTTATCGCTGACAACAGTATTCTTCAAAACATCGATAATCTCGTCGATTTTTGCATGTTTGTTCAAGAATTGCTGGTATTTTTCATCATTTACCATGCCGACATCATGTGCGTGAGAGGTTAATCTAACATCTGCATTGTCGTGTCTAAGCAAGAGTCGGAATTCGGCTCTAGAGGACATTAAGCGATAAGGTTCCTCTGTTCCTTTTGTAACCAAGTCGTCGATCATGACTCCGATATACGATTCATCTCTTCTAAGGATCAATGGCTCTTTCCCTTTAATCCAAAGAGAAGCGTTGATGCCTGCCATGATTCCTAAGCCACCCGCTTCTTCGTAACCCGATGTTCCAAGAATCTGTCCAGCACCATATAAGCCCTTATATTTTTTGATATTCAAAGAATAATCAAACTGTAATGGTCTGACTGCATCATATTCAATCTGATATGCATATTTTAAAATCTCTGCGTGCTCTAATCCTGGGAGCGAGTGAACAAGTTGATCTTGGATATCATGAGGGAAACCTGTTGAGAATCCCTGGATATAGATAGATTCGCCATCTTCATATTCTGGTTCAAGGAACAACTGATGTCTTTCCTTATCCGCAAAACGTACCACTTTGGATTCGATTGATGGGCAATAACGAGGACCAACACCGGTAATAACGCCATTAAATACGGCGGATTTATCAAGATTTTCTCTTACAATTCTCAGTGTTTCTGGAGTTGTGTAGATTAAATAACATGGCAGTTGTTCTTCAACCGTTCTCATCTGGTGATCTGAGAAAGAGAAGTTTAATTCACCAGCCATACCAGGTTGAATCTCGGCATTTGAAAAATCTATTGTGCTCTTCTTAACTCTTTGAGGAGTTCCTGTCTTGAGTCTGAAAATATCGATCCCCATTTCTTTTAGACATTGAGATAAACCGATGCTAGGCTTTTCTCCATCCGGTCCTTCTTTCTTGACATCCTGTCCTGAAATGATTGATGAATCCATGTATGTTCCGGTTGTGATGATAACTGCTTTGGCGGTTATCTCTTCTCCGGTTTCTGTAATGACTCCATATACAGTGTCGTCATTATGTAGCAAAGATTTAACTTCGCATTCTTTGATTGAGAGGTTCTCTACCTTGTCTAAAAGCTCCTGCATATGAGCGGGATATCCAGCCTTATCAACCTGAGCTCTTAAGCATTGAACACCAGGACCTTTGCTGGTATTGAGCATCTTGATTTGAATTGGGCGATAGTCTGCTGCAATACCCATCAAACCGCCTAATGCGTCAATCTCTCTAACGACAATTCCTTTTGCGGAACCACCGATATGTGGATTACATGGGGTATTTGCAATCATTTTCTTGTTGAGAGTACACAAAAGAGTACGCATGCCCATAGTGGCTGCGGCATTAGCTGCTTCTACTCCAGCATGTCCTCCACCAACAACAATGACGTCAAAATCCATATTTTTATCCTATTGAATCAGACATATCTAATTTAATGAGCTGATTGAGTTCGACCGCGTATTCCATCGGAAGTTCGCGTGAGAATGGTTCGATGAATCCCATGACAATCATCTGAGTTGCGTCTTCTTGTGAGATTCCGCGAGACATGAGATAGAACAACTGCTCTTCATTGATCTTTGAAACAGTTGCCTCATGTTCGATATATGATGTTCCATTCTTGATTTCGTTTGTTGGAATGGTATCTGATTTAGAAATGTTATCTAAGATAAGGGTGTCGCATTCAACGTGAGAATGAGCATTCTCTGCAGTTGGCTCCATGCGAACAGTACCACGGTAATTAGCAACACCGCCATTCTTGCAAATTGACTTTGAAATAATGGTTGATGATGTGTTCTTACCTTGGTGGATCATTCTAGCTCCGTTATCCTGGAACTGTCCTTTTCCGCCGACTGCGATGGAAATAACCGATCCCTTTGCGTAGTCTCCATGGAGAATACATGCTGGGTATTTCATGTTTCTATATGAACCGATGTTTCCGTCGACCCATTCCATGAGTCCATTCTCTTCAACAAGCGCTCTCTGGGTGACCATGTTAACGATATTTGTCGACCAGTTCTGGACTGTTGTATAACGGCATCTAGCGTCTTTTAAGACAATTATCTCAACAACTGCCGCGTGTAATGACTCTTTTGAATAGATTGGCGCAGTGCATCCTTCGACGTAATTGATGTCTGCTCCTTCATCAACGATGATGAGTGTTCTTTCAAACTGTCCTGACTTTTCGTTGTTGATTCTGAAATATGACTGCAATGGCTTTTCGAGGTGAACACCTTTTGGAACGTAAATGAAAGAGCCACCGCTCCATACAGCGCCGTTTAATGCAGCAAATTTGTTGTCGTAATAAGGAACAACTTTACCGAAATATTCTTTGAAGATTTCTGGGAATAGCTTGAGCCCCATATCTGTTGATAAGAAGATAACACCCTTCTTCTCAACTTCTTCAAGCATATTGTGATAAACAACCTCAGATTCATACTGAGTTGTAACACCAGCTAAATATTTCTGTTCTGCTTCAGGAATTCCTAGTTTTGAGAATGTATCCTTAACAGCTTCTGGAACCTCATCCCAGTCCTGTTTTTCTGATGTGTCGTATCTTGTGAAATATGTGAATGAATCATAATCCAAGAACGAGAGATCTGGTCCATAAGGCGGATTTGGCATGTTGGCAAAAGCCTTGTATGCCTTAAGTCTATACTCAAGCATCCATTCAGGCTCGCCTTTAGCCTCTGAGATTGCTCTAACTACATCTTCATTGATTCCTTTGCCGGTTGTGAAAACAGCCTTGGCATCGGTTTTGAAGTCATATTTATATTGTTCATCGAGGAAATCGGTATCGGCCATATTACTTGCCCTCCTTCTCGATGAGTTCTTTCATTGCGTCCCATCCCATAGTTGCGCAGTGAATTCTTGCTGCCTGCTTACCAGTGTTGATGAAAACGATTGCCTCATCAAGGACAGAATCATCGTAATCCTTTTCCTGAATCATGTTGATATACTGCTGGATTGTGTATAAAGCAGACTCATATGTCTCTCCGATAACGCGATCGCAAAGAATATCCGTTGATGCTGTTGAGATGGTGCATGCAACACCTTCCCATAAAGCGTCTACAACCTTACCACCATCGCATTTGATAAATACATCAAAATTATCGATGCAGTTTGTTGAATCGGTGTGAATGCTGACATAAGAATCGTCACTAGGAGTTGTCTTGTGTCTTGGGTTTGAATAATGGTCCATGATGATTTCTCTCATCATCATTGGTGTTAGCTCAAATGAAGTAGGCATCTAAGAACTCCTTTCCGTGCTTGACGGCGTCCGCCAAAGCGTCGATATCTTCTTTAGTCGTATAGAAATAGAAACTCGCCCTGACAGTTGCAACAACTCCAAGGTAGTCATTAAGTATTTTTGCGCAGTGCTGGCCAGAACGACATGCAATTCCTTTAGAATTGAGGAATGTTGCTGCATCCTGAGCAAAGACGTCTGTGATATTGAATGTAACAATTGCCGCCTCTGATTTCTCATTGTAGATCGTGCAGTTTCCGGTCTTCTTTAATTCCTGAACCGCATATTCTTTGAGTTCTCTTTCGTATGCCTCAATGTTCTCGATTCCGATTGATTCGATATATTTCACCGCAGCAGTTAAACCAAGAATTCCTTCTACATTTAATGTTCCGGCCTCAAATCTCATTGGCGGGTTAAGATAACCAACATCGCCACACATGTCGAACTTAGCGTTCATGCCGCCACCAGTCATCATAGGTTCAGTGACCTTTAATAAGTCGAACTTGCCGTATAAGACGCCAATTCCTGTAGGGCCACAAAGTTTGTGAGCCGAGAATGCGAGGAAGTCAACGTCTAAATCCTGGACATCGGTTTTGATGTGTGGGACAGACTGAGCTCCATCAGCAACCACAACTGCACCAAATTCATGAGCAACAGCTGCAAGTTCTTTTAGAGGAGCAATATATCCTAATACATTAGTTACGTGCGCAATGGCAACTATCTTTGTCTTAGAAGAGATAACAGAACGAAGATTCTCAACAGTAAGTCTTCCATCTTCGGTAAGAGGGATGAAATTGACCTTACATCCGGTCATCTCAGAAACCTTATACCAAGGCAAAACATTTGATGCGTGCTCTGCTTCTGTGATGAGGATTTCATCATCTTTTGTTAAGTGTGTTGAGCCATAGCCAAACGCCACAAGATTGATTGATCCTGTGGTTCCAGAAGTGAAGACAATTTCGGTTGATGATTTAGCGTTTATGAAGTGCTGAACAGTCTCTCTGCACTCTTGTATTTTTGTGTCAATGTTAAAGCATAAATCGTAGTCTCCTCTATGGGAGTTGCTAGTCTCTTTTGTGTAATAATCTTCCACTGCTTTTAAGACACAATCAGGCTTGAAGGTGGTTGATGCATTATCGAGCCAAATGAGTGGCTTGTTCTGCATCGTTATGTTGTTGCGGTACATCGGGAACTCGCGACGAATCTTAGCTGCATCTATCATTTCTAGATACCTCCTTCGATTGCCTGGTCAATTGATTTGAGAACTTCTTCATCATCAAAAAACTCTTCAATTGGCTTAAGATAACCTAACGCAATAATTCTCTTAGCGTTCTCTTCAGAGATACCGCGTGACTCTAAATAGAAGAGATGCTGTTCGTTAAGTCTACCAACTACAGCTGCGTGACTTGCCTGAACATCATTCTCATCAATTCTGAGGATTGGCATGGCTTTTCCGTCAGAATCCTTGTCAAACACGATTATTTTTGCGTCTTGTCTTGTATTTGTGTTGATTGCTCCATGCTTGATGTGGCTTGTTCCTGAGAAAGTCAAATTGCCTGAATCTCTAGCGATTCCATAGTTAGACATCAAAGCACTTGTCTCTTCTTTTTCATGCATGACGGAGGTTTCGAAGATCTTCTTTCCCTCTGCGTGAGCTAATGAAGCGAGGTGCCATTCGCATGACGCGCCCGCATCATTTAAATTAATATTGATGATGAACTTTCCTGGTTCACGTGAAAAGTCCGCAAAAGCGCCTTCGACTTTCGCGTCTCCTTCGACATCTATATCGATTTTTCCGTTGATTGATCCATTGAATGAGGCGATGTTCAACTTAAGAATTTCACCTCTTCCAACAGTGATATGACAATCACTTGGAATTTCGTCAATGTAAAGGATGCTTTTCTTATTTTCGTTACTTGCCTTCTTTACCATTGATCTTAACCTTTGTAGCACATGCTCCGATTGAAACTTTGTTCATCGGGGAATCGACTTCTTTCTCGATTTCGATTCCGAGTTCTGACTTGATCCATTCATATCCGTTCTTGTCGATTCTCTCAACCAATTCCGGTCCACCTTCAACTGCGATTCTGCCGTTGATTAAGACGGCTGCTCTGGTTGGATTGATGAGGCTATAAAGTCTTGCATAGTGAGAGATGACGAGGAATCCTGCGCCTCTTTCCTGTTCTTTTCTGATGGCTGAAGCAACAACTCCGAGAGCGTCAACATCTAAGCCTGAATCGATTTCATCAAGCATCGCGAACTTAGGAGCAAGGAGCTTCATCTGGAGGATTTCGTTTCTCTTCTTTTCTCCTCCTGAGAATCCTTCGTTAAGGTTTCTCTTAGACATTTCAAATGGAATTCCAATTTCAGCATATGCATCCTGAAGAGCCTTGTAGAATGTGAATAATGACATAGGTTTTTCTCTATGTGAATTCATTGCTGACTTGAGGAAGTCTGCTGAGTTGAGTCCTGGGATTTCAGCTGGGTACTGCATACCGAGGAACAAGCCAGCCTTACTTCTTACATCAGGGGTCATAGCCAAAACGTCCTGTCCATCAAGAAGGATTTCACCCTCGGTGACTTCGAATGCAGGGTTTCCCATGATGGCGGCAAGAAGGGTTGATTTGCCGTGTCCGTTAGGTCCGAGAAGGGCTAAAGTCTCGCCTTCTTTTATCTCTAGATTGACGCCTTTGAGGATTTCTTTTCCTTTGACTGAGGCGTGTAAGTTCTTAATTATTAGTGTTGACATAGTTACTCCAAAATCGAACATATTCTAATTCATTAGCAAAAAGCGTTCAAATAATACGATAAAAACTAAGTAAATACCGAGCAAATCACCACTTTTTTAAAAAAGGTGAAAATTCCCCGTTGCTTTCATTCTCTTAAGAGAATATCATTACTCAGCAACGTTTTCGTGCAAGGAGGAACGAGTCCACACACTATGAAAAAGAAAAAA